>JAFTKX010000057.1 GCA_017453045.1 Clostridia bacterium
TCTCAGTCGAAAAAATCGAAAACTTAATAAAATTTGAAGAATCTAGCGCACGCGAATTGTCAAAAGATTTCTCTACGCGATCTACAGAGGAATTATTAAAATTGGTCAAGATTTCAACCCAAGGAAGCATGTTGTTTCAAGTTGTGATTGATTTGGGATTGATAATTTTCATTTTCGGTTACGGTACAGTTATTTGGGGTACGATAATTGCAATAGCGATTATGGCTTCTATTGCGTATGTTGTGGAAAAAATTGCAACTTGGATAAAAAAGAAGGCTCTTGTTTGACGAGGGATTAGATTGTTGAAAAATCATAACGGAGGTTGAATATGAAAAAGATATTATCGCTATCTTGACATTATGTATGTGTCTAACTTTAGGAGCAGCGCTTACAGCTTGTGACTTCGGCACAACCGATCCCGGACATACGCATACATACGAAACGGCATGGTCGCACGACGATACATACCATTGGTACGCTTGTGGAAACGAAACCTGCTCTGATATTTCGCAGAAAGCGGAACACCTAAAGGCTGTGAGCGTAAGCATTACTATAAATGTAGTGGCAGAAAAAGACGAACTAACGATTGTCAAAAATCAATAGTTCGTAAAGAAGACCTTGAAAAACTTATAATTAAAAACATTATAGCAGAACTTAAAAGTCCTAATATGATTAATAGCATAACAACGTGGCTACTTAAATATCAAGACGATTTAATAAGCGCAAATTCAGGCTTGCAAATACTATTAAAAGAACAAATTCAAGTCGAAAACGCTTTGAAAAATATTGTTTCTGCAATAGAGCAAGGTATTATTTCAAGCACTACAGGTAAACGCTTAAAAGAACTTGAAGAACGTCAACAAGAATTAGAACGCTTAATAATAGTTGAACGTAGCAAAACCGAAGTAAAAGCACCGAAAGAAGAAATAAAAGGCTTCTTTGAAGCAGGCTTAAAATTAGAACCGTTAATGCTTATCAACTATTTTATAAAAGAGATAATTTTATATGATGACGAAGTTCAAATAAAATTCAATAACCCCATAAAAATTAGTCCTGACGAAAGTCAGGGCTTTTTATTTTGCAACAAATACGTTAAAATGAGCGAATATAGTTCTAATGGTTGCGCTAAAATAGGTTATAAAGATATGAAAATTTGTATGACAATATAGAACGGCTATTTATTCCACGTTCCCCTTGACAACGAGCCTCTGCGGGTGCGTTAAAAGGCTTATAAGAGCCAACACAAACGCCCGTAGGGGCTTTTTTATTGCCTTGTGGCAAACAGCCTAACACACTCACTCTCATTGTCAAGTGGCTTTCGACGGCATAAAACGCCGTTCTTTATTTTAGCATAAATACTATAAAAATTATTAAAGCCCCTTATAGCGTAAATTACGCCTTTTAAGGAGCATTTTTTTGAAAAAAGACAAAGAAAAAACCTAAAC
The DNA here is from genome assembly GCA_017453045.1 of Clostridia bacterium. Taxonomy (GTDB): domain Bacteria; phylum Bacillota; class Clostridia; order Christensenellales; family Borkfalkiaceae; genus UBA10281. The sequence continues at coordinate 1,446 of JAFTKX010000057.1, forward strand.
CGAAATTCGCTTCGATTTAGGTTGTGAGTGGTGACCCCTACGAGAATCGAACTCGTGTTACCGCCGTGAAAGGGCGATGTCTTGACCGCTTGACCAAGGGGCCGTCTTATCAAGGGTAGTGTGGTAGCGGCGGTCAGATTCGAACCAACGACCTGCCGGGTATGAACCGGCCGCTATAACCAGCTAAGCTACGCCGCCATATAAATGTGCTTTCGGCAAATGATAACTCATCTGCCGAAGCAAATGGTTGCGGAGGTGGGATTTGAACCTCACGACCTCCGGGTTATGAGCCCGACGAGCTACCAAGCTGCTCTACTCCGCGACGAGTACATTCACGCTGAATGCTTATATATCTTACAATAAAAGACGGCATTTGTCAACAGTTTTTAAGCGGTTTTTTGAAAAAATATTTTTTTATTTTTTGCAATCGGTTTCTAATTAAAAATACCTGTTTTTTATTGTTAAATACTTAAAAAATTGCTATAATGGTATTATAGAAGTTTAATCTTAGCGGTGAGGCTTTGTAACTTTGCTGTGTTTAAGATTAAAGGGGAGCGTTATGTTAAATCAAAAATTAATAATTGCTAATAGTACGGTTGCCGTAGCGCTTTCCGGTGGTAAAGATTCAATGGTTTTACTTGATTTGTTATTAAAGTCGGCGAATCAATTAAAAATTTGCGTAAAGGCGTTAAACGTAGAGCACGGCATACGCGGAGAAAATTCGGTTAAAGATAGCGAATTCGTAAAAAATTATTGTAAAGAAAAGGGCGTTTCGCTGTTGCAAGAAAAGTTCGACTGTATAAAATATTCAAAAAATCAGGGGCTTTCCATTGAAGAAGGGGCGAGAAAACTTCGTTACGACTTTTTCAAAAGGGCGATTGATAGCGGTTTTTGCGATTGCGTTGCAACCGCCCATCACCTTTCCGATAACGTTGAAACCGTACTGTTCAATCTTTTTAGGGGAGCGTCGCCGTCGGGGCTTACGGGTATTCCCGATAAAGCGTACGATGGAAAGATTATTCGTCCGCTTTTAAATTGTACGAGGGAACGAATTGACGAGTACGCAATAGAAAACCGAGTGCCTTTCGTAACTGACGAAACTAATTTTAGCGACGAATACTCAAGGAATTTTTTAAGACTGAACGTAATTCCGCAAATTAAAAAACTTTTTCCCGAAATGGAAAAGGCGGTGCAAAGATTTACTGAAATATTAGAAAAAGACGAAGAATTTTTGCAAAGTCAAAGTGAGAAATTTATAAAGGTTAACGGGGAATTTGTTTCCGTTGATTTTAACGCTCCAACGCCCGTTTTTTCACGCGCTGTCGTTTTGGCAATGAAAGAGATGGGAATTAAAAAAGATTACGTTAAAGCGCATATAGACGGGCTTATTGATTTAAAATCGGCGCAAACGGGTAAAAAAATCAATCTTTTAAACGGCGTTGTGGCGGTAAAAGATTACGAAAGTATCGTCTTTTATAAAGAAGTTGATTTTGAAAAAATTTGTTTGCCGTTTGCATTAGGCTCGTTTACAGTCGGCGGATATGAATTGACCGTTAGACAAGTTGAAAATACTGATAACTTAAAAAATAGGCAAACGCTTTTCATTGACGCGGACGCAATACCGAATAACGCGGTTATCCGTTTTAGAAATAACGGCGATTTTTTTGAAAAATTCGGTGGGGGAACAAAAAATCTCGGCGACTTTTTAACCGATAAAAAAGTTCCGTTAAGGCAAAGAGACTGTTTGCCCGTAATTGCAAACGACTCTGAAATTTTAGTGGTTTGCGGTGTTGAGATTTCAAATAAGGTAAGAATTAACGAAAAATCTAAAAAAATCTTTTCAATAGAGTTAAAAGGTCTTTAAAACGGTTGTAATGTAAGTTGCAATATGTTAAACTGTTTTCAGTTGATTTTAAGGAGTGCGTATGGCAAAACGGTTTATTTTAATAACGTCGCCACCTGCTTGCGGAAAGACAAGGCTTGCTAAAAGGCTTGCAACCGCGCTTGACGACACGGTGTATCTTGATAAAGACACCTTAATTGTTCTTTCAAAGCAAATTTTTAAAGTTGCAGGCGAGCCGTATAATCGCAGTTCGGATTTCTTTCAAAAAAACATTAGAGATTACGAGTACGCTGCAATAATTGATTTAGGTCTTGAAGCCATTAAATATTCAAGCAACGTTATTATCAACGCTCCGTTTACTCAAGAATTGAGGAACAAAAGGTTTATTGAAGATTTTAAAACCCGTCTTTCAAAACTTGACGCGAAACTTTTAGTTGTGTATATATCCGCAACGCCTGAACTTTGTAAGTTTAGGATGAAAAAGCGTAATTCCGATAGGGATAAATGGAAAATTGAACATTGGGACGAATATATAAAAGGCGTAAATTTTACCGTGCCTGATATTGACGAAGACGAGTTGTTCGTACATAAAAATTCAAACGACGTTGAAGCAGACGAACATTTTGAAAGGCTTATTAAAAAGGTTAAAGATATAAAATAATCGACTTATAGGCTAACTTTTATTAAAATTTAAGCCCCGAAAGTAAAAAGTTTTACTTTCGGGGCATTTTATTTGATAATTTTTAATATTCAACTGATTTTAAAATCAAAGCGTTTGGAGGTAGCGTTAGAGCTGGATTTTTAGAGCGAGAAATTTTATCGTCTAATAAACTTTTTACTTGCTCTAAGGAGAGTTCGCCTTCGCCGACTTTTACGAGTGTGCCAGCCAAAATTCTTACCATATTATATAAAAAGCCGTCGCCACAAATTCTAAAAATAAGTTTGTTGCCGTCGCGTAAAATACAAGAAGAAAAGATTGTGCGAACGCAAGACTTGTCGTCGTTTGAAGTAGTTTTAAAAGCAGAAAAATCGTGTTTTCCAATGAAAAGTTCGCAAGCCGAAATCATTTTTTCGACGTTTATGGTAGGTTTTAATTTGTAATTTTTTGGATTTAATAGCGGTAGAGTATGTTCGGATAAATAAAACGCGTACTCGTACGTCTTGCTTTTTGCTGAAAATCTTGCGTGGAAATTGTCGCCTACTTCTCTTGCCGAAATTGCCTGAATATCTTTTGGTAAAAATCTGTTTAGTTTAAAAGGGATTCTCCCAGTCGGCAGTTTAGTATCGACGCTAAAATCAAAGTAATAACTTTCCGCCGAAACGCCTGCGTCAGTTCTACTACATCCGTTTATTTCAATCTTTTGACCGAAAAGTTTTTTGAGAGAATAGCAAATTTTATCTGAAATTGAAACGCCGTTGTTTACGCGTTGAAAACCCGAATAGTTTTTTCCGTTATACTGTATTTCTATTAAAAATTTTCTCATTTTTTCTTTTAAAATGCCCGATAATCGACTTATTCGGGCATATTTATATTATTTTGTATTTTTGTCAAACTTAAAATCTTGCCATTTTCCGCCCGAAATTCTATGAACTTCTTCAACTGATATAAAGAATTTTTCGGCGCAATGTTCTTTTGGATAAAACTCGGTAAATTGTCCGTCTACAAAGGTGTAAAAACGCGATATGTCGGTACACATACCCATAGTTGGCACTTGGTTTGGGTTTAAATGAAATTTATACGGCTCGCCGTTTTTAGTTCCGTCGTACGTCATTCCGCTTCTGTCAATAGTAAGTTTACCACTTCCTACTATTTCAGAAGTTTTATAGTCTTTAAGCGGTTCGTAGTCGGGGAGTATTCCCATATCGACGTCTATCGTATAAGAGAAATTTTCGTCTTTTACTTCTTCTTTTATAACGTCGCGTTGCATATTAAACCAAACGGTTTGAGTTTCTGGTATAACGCAGGTATCGTCAAGCGGAGTCATTTCGTAAGTATCGTCGACAGTCGCTCCGTTTCCGCAATTTACGCATTTAATCAAATTGTTTTCGCTACGCATAGTAAGTTGTTTACCGCACCTGGGACACCAAAATAAAAGGTCGCTCAGTCCGTCCGCCGCTTTGCCTTTCGTATCGTATTTATGTTTATGAATTTTATTCCATCTGTAATCGTCGTGATATAGTTTGTCGTTTAAAATATCCTCGATTTCTTCAGGTGAAAGTTTCTCAAGTTCTTCGGGGGTAAACATTTTTCCTATGGTAACTTCAACTCTACCGGGACTTTCGTTTAAGGTGTATTTTGGGCAAGTTAAATGACCGCCCTTAATAAAAGAATAGTATACGGGAACTTTAAAGGCTTTTAAAAATTTGCCCGTACCTAACGCAACTGGTTGGTTTGCGCCCGAAATCGAGTTCATCCCTTCGGGATAAATAACGATATTTCCACCGCTTTTTAGTATTCTCGTAACTTCTTTTATCGTATAAAAATCGGGAGTGAAATTCTTTTTGGGAATAACTTGCAAAAGCCCGAAAACACCCTTTAAATGACTTCTAAAAAATTCGTTGTAACCTGCAACGAAGTTGTACGTTTTAGGAAGGGCGGGGACACCCGTAAAAATATAGTCCATACGCGAAGTGTGGTTACTTATTAAAATATGCGGACCTTTTTCTTTGCGAACGTCGTCAAGATAAGTAACCTTAACTCCGTATTTTTTGAAAAATAAAAGTTTCCAAACACCGCCTAAAACTCTGTATATAAAGGCGTTCGGTTTTTTGAGTTTTTTACTTCTTAATTTTTGATCTATCGTGAGTTTTTCTTTCGTAGCCATAATACACCCTAAATTAGTTAAGTCCAATATAAAACGCGTGTTTTAGGTTGAGCGTTTTATTTTTCGGTATTTTCGGAATTCCTAAGTTTTGATTTGTCTTTTTTAACGAGAATAGTTCTCGGTTTTTCAAACTTGCTCTTTCTATAAACGGGCATAGCGGGTATACCGTCGTCGTAAACTGCGCGACGAGAAGTGTCCTTATATTGTCTATTTTGGGACGGTTTTTGTTCTTGAACGGTAGGTTCGGTCTTTTCTTCTACGACTTCGTCTGCTACTTGGTTTTCGTTTAAAGAAGGCTCGGTTTCATTTTCGCTTTCGGCAGGTTGAGCCGTAGCGACGGTTTCAACTTCGCTTGCAGGAGTGGTTTCAACTTCGATAGTTGGAGCGGTTTCTACCGCTTCGGTTTGGGTAGATTCTTTAGTGGTTTGCTTAACTGCCTTTGCTTTTTTACGCTTGCATCCTGAAACGATTGCCAAAATGATAAAAACGACTAATGCAACGGCTAAAAGCCCAACTAAAGCCAAAGAAACGTAAGCCATTATTTCAGAGCCTGTTTTTTCAACTAAAAATTTAAAGACGTTACTTATAAATTCTGTAATGGGGGATAAAAAGTTTAACAAATTGACGTTCATAAGTTAAAACCTCGCTTAAATAATTTCTACAATTTTACAAATTGAGATTAATTTAAAATAATTTTAAATTAAAATTAAGAATTTGTCAATAGAAAAGCCGTAAAACGAGTTATTTATTTAAAACGTTTTGCTTTTTGCGCGATTTATGATACAATGTTACTATGATTTTAAGCGAAAGTCGTGGAGAGAGAACAATGCAAAAAACTTACAAAGTTGCGATAATAGGCGGTGGCTTTTCAGGTTTAATAAGCGCGGAAACGCTGTCTTGCAAATTAGGCGGAGAAAACGTCTTGCTTTTAGAAAAAAACGATAGGGTAGGTAAGAAAATTCTTGCAACAGGCAACGGTAGGGGCAACTTTACCAACCTTTGTTTATCGCAAGAAAAATACCACTCGATTTGTGGCGCGAACATCTCTCAAATTTTAAACAAGTACGGCAATAAGTCGATTGTCGACTATTTTAAAGGTCTTGGCGTCGATTTTTCTACTGAGGACGGCAAGGTTTATCCGTCTTCGTTTCAAGCAAATTCTCTCCTTGACGCGTTAAGGCTTAAACTTGAATATTTAAAAACGGATATAAGAACTTCAAGTAAAGTTGAAAAGATTGTAAAAACGAAAAACGGCTTTAAGATAGTTTCTTCGCAAGAGTATTTTGCCGAAAAAATAATTTTCGCTTGCGGTGGAAAAGCGGGAAAACAGTACGGAACGGACGGAACTTCTTACGCTCTTTTAGAAGATTTAGGGCATACGGTTACTAAACTTTATCCGTCGCTCGTTCAAGTTAAAACGGACACGGCGAAAATAAAAGGTTTAAAAGGCTTGAAACAAGAAGCCGACCTTTCGGTGATTATAGACGGAAAATCTATCGTTTCATTTAGGGGCGACGTTCTTTTTACTGATTTTGGCGTAAGTGGAAACGCCGTGTTTTACGCTTCGGCTCATTTGCAGGCTAATAAACCGTGTCAACTTTCGATATCGTTTTTGCCTGATAAGAGTAGGGAAGAAATTGAGAATTTCATTTTTGAAAAATTTAAGAATTTGCCTTACGTAAACCTTGATGATTGTCTTACGGGCGTTTTGAATAAACAAATAGGCAAGGCGATAATAAAGGACTGTTCTTTAAATGGAAAAACTTTTCTTTCCGCTAAAAAAATTGCTGAAAAAATTAAAGATTTTAGGCTTGACGTGAAAGGTACGCTCGGTTTTGACAACGCCCAAGTTACAAAAGGCGGAATTAAGTTTAATCAAGTTGACGAAAAGACTTTACAAAGTAAAACTGCCAGCGGTCTTTATATTGTCGGCGAAGCGTTAGACGTTGACGGCGACTGTGGCGGTTACAACTTGCAATGGGCGTATTCAAGCGCAAAAACTGCGTGCGATGGAGTGATTGATTGCTATGAGAATAGATAACGTAAAACTTTCTCCGCTTGCAAAAGAAGACGAACTTTTATCGGTTGCAATTAAGAAAAGTAAAATTAAACCGTCTAAAGTAAAGAGTTTTAGAGTTTTAAAAAAGTCTTTAGACGCAAGGGATAAAAACGATATAAAGTTCGTGTATTCGGTAGAGATTTCAGAAAACGAAATCAACGATATTGATATAAAAATACCAACCGTGGATAAACCTAAAAAAGTGGCGGTAGTGGGCTTTGGTCCTTGTGGAATTTTTTGCGCGCTTTATCTTGCGAGAGCAGGCGTTAAACCGATAGTTTTTGAACGTGGAAAAAGCGTAGAAGAAAGGCAAAAGTCTGTCAATAGGTTGATTAACGACAAAAATTTAGATGAAAATTCAAATATTCAGTTCGGCGAAGGCGGAGCGGGAACGTTCTCCGACGGTAAACTAAACACGGGCGTTTCAAGTCCGCTTATAAAAACCGTGCTTAAAGAGTTAGTAAGGTACGGCGCGCCGAAAGATATAGAATATCTTGCAAAACCGCACGTAGGTAGCGACAATTTGCCAAAGGTCGTTTCCGCTATGCGAAAAGAGATAATAAGGCTTGGCGGAGAAGTTAGATTCGATAGCAAAGTCAAAGACTTAATTATAAAGGGAGATAAGGTTGTCGGCGTAAAGGTAAACGGAAACGATATTGAAGTCGACGACGTCGTTATAGCGGTAGGGCATAGCGCAAGGGACACTTTTTATATGCTTAATCAAAACGGTTTCGCAATGGAAAGAAAAGCCTTTGCGATGGGCGTAAGAATAGAACATTTAAAGCGCGACGTCGACGTTTGTCAATACGGTGAAAAATTCGCCGATATATTACCGTCGGCAGACTATAGGTTGTCAAGTAGAAAAGGTACTCGCGGAGTTTTTACCTTTTGTATGTGTCCGGGCGGTTTCGTAATGCCGTCTACTTCGGAAGAAGAAATGGTCGTAACCAACGGTATGAGTTGTTATAAACGAGACGGGCAAAACTCTAACAGCGCAGTTTTATGCGAAGTTTATCCCGAAGATTTTAAAGACGGAATACTTGGCGGAGTTGAACTTCAGCGCGACCTTGAACGGCTTGCGTATAGGTCGGGCGGTGGTGATTATTTTGCTCCGGTTCAAACCTATAAAGACTTTTTGCAAGGCGGTGTAAAAACTCCGTTTACACGCGTAAAACCGACTTATAGCGTGGGATTTACCCCTTTTGACCTAAATAATTTATTGCCGAAGTTTATGAGTGAAAATTTAAAAATCGGCATTGAAGATATGGCTAAAAAACTCAAGTGTTTTAACGACGGCTCGGCTGTGCTTACTGGCGTGGAAACCCGTTCGTCAAGCCCCGTGAGAGTGTTAAGGGGAGAAGACGGGCAGTCTGTCAACTACAAAGGCGCGTACCCGTCCGGCGAAGGTTGCGGATACGCTGGCGGTATTACGAGCGCCGCGGTTGACGGAATAAAAACTGCGTTTAAAATTATTGAAAAATACACGGGCAGGAAAATAGAATTTTAAATAATTGAATATTAAAAGTTGAACGGACTAATCTTTTGCGAAATTCGTTAAAGATTAGTCCGTAATTTTTTACAAAATTTTATTTTTTAACGGCGTTAAAAACTTTACAAAACGATAATATTATTATATAATATTAAACATGTTAAAAGCGAAATTGTTTTTTCATTCGTCGGCAGGCGGTGTCGAGTTTCGTAAAAGTTACGAAGCCACCGTCAACGAAAAAGCCGACAAAATAACGATAATTTACGTCGAAATTGATGAAAACGGCGTTACCGAGTGCGAAATTGCGGTCGTTTCAAACGATTTCGTAGCGGTAAGAAGAACGGGTGAATTCTCAAATTATCTCGAGTTTAAAGAGAATTATCTTTACAAAGGGGAATACCAAACCCCTTACGGAGAGATTCCTGTCGAAGCGTTTACTAAAAAATTATGCGTAAGCCGTGAAAAAGGCGTTTTAAAAGTCGACGCGGAATATAAATCTTCTCTTGCAGGAGAAGTAACCGAAAATAATTTCGGATTTTTAATTAAAATTTAATGGGTGGATAAATGAAAGTAACGTATCTTGGTCATTCGTCTTTTTTAATTGAAGGTAAGCAAAAATCCGTCGTAACCGATCCTTTTTCGGACATTGGATATACGATTGAACGTGTAAGCGCCGATTTTTGCACGGTTTCGCACGGGCATTTCGACCACGCTTACACCTGCGGAGTTGACGTTAAAGAAATAGTAACGTCGGCAAAACCGTCGTTTTTGGCGATTAAATCTTATCACGACGCTAATTTAGGCGCGTTAAGAGGCGAAAACACCATTTTTAAATTTGAAATCGACGGTGTAAAGTTTTGTCATTTGGGTGATTTGGGCGAATATTTTTCAACGGATTTAGTTGAAGAAATCGGCGAAGTCGACGTTTTGTTTATTCCCGTTGGCGGAACGTACACTATCGACTATAAAGAAGCGGTAAAATACGCTAACGCAATAAATGCGAAGGTAACCGTTCCCATGCATTACAAAACCCCGAAAAGTACGGTTGACGTAAACGGGGTTGAAGATTTTTTAAGGCGTATGGCAGGCGTTATAAGATGCGCTAAGAGCGTTGAAATAGAAGAATTTATAAACGCGGAAGAAAACGTCGTGTTGGCGTTTGACAGCAGTAAATTTTAAGGAGAAGAAGTGTGGCTTACAGTAGAGAAGAATTAAACAATATGAGCATACACTCTTTAAGAGTAGTGCTTCGTTCGGACTTTAACGGAGTTCCTGGAACGAATAATAAAGCCGAACTTATAAGGTTGATTTTAAAAATACAGTCGGGCGAAGAAATCCCCGTTCGTAGTACCAAGGGAAGAAAGCCGTTAGATAACGCCGTAAATTCAGAAAGAGAATTGATTTTTAGCGATAGCGTAGACGAACAGTTTGCCGAAAAAGGCTGGATAAAAGGTCTTTTTGAAAAAAGTTCGGACGGGTTCGGTTTTATAAGACGCGAAGATTTTTCCTTTTCTAAGTGCGACGTTTTCGTTCGCGAAACTCTCGTCAAGCGTTTTGGGCTTAAAACGGGAGATTTGGTCGAAGGTTCTTTCGACGGGCACGGCGACAGGGACGGTTATTCCGTAAAAAACATTTCGTTTATCAACGGACAGTCGGCAGAGCCGTTCGCAAGGCAAGAAGACTCTGAGTTAAAGGTTCAACCGGTAGTTGAGAAAATCGACTTGTCGGCAAGTGGCGACTACTTAATAAAAGCCGTTGACGTTTTCTGTCCTATCGGAAAAGGTCAAAGGTGTTTGATAGTTTCGGAAAATAGCGCGTACGCAACCGATTTTGTAAAGAGAACTTTAAGATCTCTCGATTTAAACGATTCCGAATTAGCCGTAACTACGCTTTTAGTGGGCGTAAAGCCCGAAACCGCCGTCGAAATGAAAGACGAGTTTAAAAACGTCGTTATAAACGTCGGTTTTAACGAAGACTTTGAAAAGGCGGTAAGAATTTGTAATCTCGTAGTTCAATCTGTAAAAGCAAAGGTAAAAAGTGGGAAAAGCCATCTTTTAATAGTTGATAAATTAAGCGCGGTAGTAGAACTTTTTAGAGAGTATCTCAGCAGAGAAAAAGGCGATAAGTATTTAAAAAATGGAATAACCGCAGAACGCTTTATTTTGGATATTTTCGGCAACGGCGGTTGTTTTGGCGACGGTAGAAGTCTTACCGTTATAACGTCGGTCGGCGACGTTGACTGCGCTATTTTCAAAAATTTGAAAGAAATAGCAAACGCAATCCTTTATTTAAAAGGCGAAGGAAAATTTAGAAAGCGCGCCTATAAATTAGACCTTGCAAATTCTTGGTCGGATAGCGACGAGATATTGCACGGCGACGAAAAAATAGCAAAGATTGACGATATTCGCGACCAAGCGTGTTCGAGTTTAGAAAAAGAAGACGAGTTGTGGGCGAAATTAAAAAGCGGAGAATTTGACGTTTAAATTTTAGCGTAAGCTTTTACCATTTTGGCAAATTCGCCGTAGACGGTTATAATAGCGGAAATATCCATCCTTTCGGGATGGAATTGAACTGCTAAAATATTATCGCCGATAGAAAACCCTTCCACAGTTCCGTCGGTAGAGAAACAAACGTCTTTAGCCTGTTTGCAAAGTTGGTCAACGCATTGTCTATGGTTAGAATTTACTCTTTTTAAACCTTTTAAAAAACCGTTTTCGGTCGGGGCTAAAGGGTGATACGCGTCAAGGCGAGAGTTTCCTTGATGAAAATTTACAGACTTTAGCGTTCCGCCGAAAAAGACGTTTAACTGTTGAAGTCCACGGCAAACACCTAAAATAGGTAAGCCGTTTCTGTAAAAATAATCTATCGCTTTAAACTCTATTGCGTCTTTTGGTAAGTTGGCGTTTGAAAATTCTATCTTTTTACCGTAAAAAAAGGGATAGACGTCTCCACCGCCTATCAAAAGCAAGCCTTTATATTCGTTAAAAGACGGCGGATTAAACTTACAGTCGCAGTCTAAACCAACCAAATTTAAGGCTTTTAGGTAAGTTTTAGGCGGATTATATTGCGGAATTAAAATTTTAAATTGATTATTCATATTATATACGATATAAAAAAAGAAGAAAAAAGGTTACGGTTAGTTATGAAAAAAATAGGTATGGTCGTCGCTATGCAAAGCGAAGTTAAAAGTTTTCTTTCCAAGAGAAACTTGCCCATAGAAACCGAAAAACACGGCGGTTTTGAAGTTATGAAGTTCAATTTGGGGGATAATCCCGTAATATGCGTAAAGTCTGGCGTTGGTGAAATTTTTGCGTCGGCTGCAACGCAAATGCTCGTTTCGGTTTACGGCGTTGACCTTATAATAAATTTCGGCGTGTGCGGTTCTTTGGTTGACCAAGTAAAAGTCGGCGAAGTTGCCGTCGTTAGCGGAGTAGTTCATTACGATTTCGATACGAGCGCGATTGACGGATGCGAAGTGGGAAGATACCTTCAATATCCCGAAGTCGTCCTTCGTCCCGACGCCGAACTTATTAAAAAAGTAAAGGAAATTTATCCTGAAATTAGCCAAGTAGTTTGCGCTTCGGCGGACAAGTTTGTCGCCGATGAAAAAATCAAAGAAAATCTTGCTAAAACTTACGGCGCGTCGGTGTGCGAAATGGAGAGCGCGGGGGTGCTTTTAACTTCTCTTAACGCAGGCGTTCCGTGTTTGATAGTCAAAGCCGTTTCGGACGGTAAGGGCGGAGCGGACGAGTTTAAAAAGATGGTAGATTATTCTTCTTCGCAATACGTTGAATTGATTTATAAATTATCCGAAACGCTATAAAGCGGAAAACTATATAAATTTGGAAATTAGGCATACTTATTTTATGGAACAGTTTAACCGAAAATTTAAACTCGGCTTGGCGCTTGGGAGCGGTGGAGCAAAGGGTATGGCGCATTTAGGCGCGTTAAAGGCTTTGGAAGAAGAAGGCTTTGAGTTCGACTTCGTTGCGGGAACGAGCATAGGCAGTATCGTCGGCGCGTTGTACGCAAAAGGCTATTCTTCCGACGATATGAGCGCTCTTTTCAAAGAAGTGATAGACGGCGATCCCGCTCTCGTTTTAGCGTTTACTCTCGGCGTGATAAGTTTGACTGAAGTTATAGATAAATTTACGGGCGGAGCGCATTTTTCCGACCTTAAAAAACCGTTTCGAGCGGTTGCGGTAGACGCCGATAGCGGAAAAGAAGTAGTTTTTAAAGACGGGGAACTTTCTTTAGCGCTCGCAGCGTCGTCGGCTATTCCGCCTTTCAAACCCGTCGTTCACGGCGGTAGAATTTTAGTAGACGGCGCGTTTTTAAACTACGTTCCGTCGGACGTCGTTAAAGATTTAGGAGCAGACTTCGTTTTAGCCGTGAATCTTGGTAAAGGGCGCGATTTAAACGATAAAATAAAAGCCGATTTAGACGATATTTATCCAAACAACAGAGTTCCTTACGCAAATAGGAGCGAAAAGTGTTATAAATTTGCTGATTTCGTGTTAGAACCCGATTTAAGCAAATATACTTCGGCATCTTTCGGCAGTTTTGAAGAAATGTACGAAATAGGTTACCAAACGGTTAAGAAAAACGTCGAAAAAATTAGAAAGACAATAAACGCAAAGGTTAATGCGGTATGAAAATACATTCAAAAGAAAATTTGTACGGAGAATATACCGTACCGTCGGACAAGTCAATAACGAGTAGGGCGATAATGCTCGGGGGTATTGCAAAAGGCAAGACGTACGTCATAGATCCGCTCATGTGCGCGGACGTTCTTACTATGATAAGTTGCGTCAAAAAACTCGGGGCGAAAGTCAAATTAAAGGGAAGAATACTCGAAATAAAAAGCGCTAAAAAGTTAAAGAGCGGTCTTAAATTCGACTGTGGAAACAGCGGAACGACCTTACGCTTTTTGTGCGGAGTTGCGTCGGGCGGAAATATCTCGGCTATTTTAACGGGGGATAAAGCCCTTCAAAAAAGGCAGATGAGAGAACTTCAAGAGCCACTTCAAAAGATGGGCGCAACCGTATCGCTTCAAAGGGGCGGTGTTCCGCCTATCTACGTTCACGGAGCGACGCTTAGACCTATCGACTATCCGCTCCATACCGCAAGTTCTCAAATAAAATCTTCAATTTTACTCTGCGCGCTCGTCAGCGGTGTTAGAGCGACTATAAAAGAAGAACTCGCAACCCGTAACCATATGGAAATACTTATGAAATATATGGGCGCGGATATTGAAAAAGACGAAACTTCGGGTACGATTACTCTTGAAAAGAGCGAATTAAAAGCAAGAAAGATATTCGTTTGCGGTGATTTTTCAATCGCTATGAATTTCGTTGCGCTCGGTTTATTGTGCGGTAAAACGGTATGTAAAAACGTAGGCGTAAATCCTACGAGAACTCACGTTTTGACAATTTTAAAAAGGATGGGCGCGAAGTTTGAAATTAAAAACCGTAGGATACTTTGCGGAGAACCCGTTGCGGATATCGTAGCGTATAAAAGCAATCTTACCGCAACTCACGTTACGGGAGAAGAAGTTTTAAAAATAACCGACGACTTGCCTATTTTGTCCGTGCTTATGGGCGTTGCGGAAGGCGAGAGTATAATAAGCGATTTAGGTTTTCAATACAAAGATTTAGACAGGCGCGACGTCATAATGAATATGATAAACTCCGTCGGTGGCAACTGTAGAAAATTTAGTAGTGGGCTTGCGATAAAGGGCGTCGAAAGGTACGAAGGGGGCAATTTAGAATCTTTTGGCGACGCGAGAGTGGCAATGAGCGCGTCAATCGCTTTGTCTTCAAGCGTAAACGGCGGAGAAACTGACGACGACGCTTTAGTAAACGCCGAATTTCCCGGTTTTTACGAGAGTTTGCGTAAAAATTCTTTCGTTAGAATAAGCGCTTGTCCGCCAAGCGACGACAGTAATAAAATTCACGCCTTTATCTTAAGCAAATTAAAGGTTAAAAATTTTACTTTCTCATATTTGAACGTAGCGGACGGCGGAATAAGAAAAAGTTTTGCCGAGGCAAAGGATTTCGACGGTATTTCGGTACACGCTCCGTATAACGTAGAAACGTTTAAGCGTATTACTAAACTCGATAAAAGAGCAAAAGCCGTAAAAAGCGTAAACACCGTCAAACTTATGGAAGGGTTTTCAACCGAAGGCGACGGAGTAATCTACGCTCTTAAAAACAGGGGCGTAGAACTCGCTGGTAAAAAAGTTCTCGTTTTAGGATGCGGACGAGTTGCAAAAAACGTAATTTTTTCTTTGCTTGAAGAAAAGGCGCTCGTTACCGTGTATAATAGAACGCCTAAAACGGCAAACGAATTAAAGAAAAAATATTCGCAAATATCTATTAAAAACGAATTTAACGACAGCGGTTTATTCGACGTCGTTATAAACGCAACTCCGCTCGGCGGAGGATATTTGGCAGGCGTTTTACCTATTGATAAAGAAACTATAACGAGCAGTTCGCTTATCGTCGATATGGTAATTCGACCAAAATATACGCAACTTATAAAGACGGCGATTGCGTACGGAACGGACGTCGTTTTCGGCGAAGAAGTATCCTTTTTCGTCAACTATTTATCCGACTGTATTTTCGTTGAAAGCGAGCCGTCGGTAGAGCAAGCAATTAGTTTTTACAAAGATTATTTAGTCGGAGATCAAAATGATTAAACTCAAAAATATAAAAAAGGTATACGTTACCGAAGATAAAAAGACGAACGCTTTAAAGGGCTTGTCTATCGACATGAGAAAAGCCGAGTTCGTCTGTATTCTAGGACCTTCGGGATGCGGAAAAACTACGCTACTTAACATCATAGGCGGGCTTGACAGATATTCGTCGGGCGATTTGATTATAGACGGGAAATCGACGAAAAACTTTACCGACGAAGACTGGGACACTTACAGAAGCCGTAAAGTAGGTTTCGTTTTCCAAAGTTATAATCTTATTTCTCATCAAACGGTACTTGAAAACGTTGAAACGGCGCTCGTTATCAGCGGTATAGGTAGAGAAGAAAGAAGAAAAAGAGCAATTCAAGCGCTCGTAGACGTTGGGCTTTCGGAACATTTGAGGAAAACTCCCCGTCAACTTTCGGGCGGTGAAATGCAAAGGGTTGCCATTGCAAGAGCGATAGTAAACAATCCGCAAATGATTTTAGCCGACGAGCCTACGGGCGCGCTCGACAGCGAAAATAGCGTAAAAATAATGGAACTTTTGAAGAAAATTTCAAAAGACAGGTTAGTTATAACGGTTACTCACAACGCCGAACTTGCAAGCGAATACGCAACGAGAACTATAAAGATGAAAGACGGGGAAATTTTATCCGACTCCGCCCCGTATAAAGACGATAGCAAAGTAAAATCTAAAGAGAGTAAAGAAAAAACTAAAAACTCGTTTATGCCTTACAATCTCGCCGCAAAATTAAGTCTTAAAAACCTTGCTGGTAAAAAGATAAGAACGGCTTTAACTTCAATCGCGTCGTCAATCGCGGTAGTCGGCATTGCGCTCGTACTTGCTTGTAGCAACGGATTAAACTCGTTTATCGATAAGATACAAAAGGATACTATGTCGAGTATTCCCATAACGGTTAGTACCAGCACTTACGATTTAACTCCGCAAATCGAAGCCATTTTCGGATACGTTTCGTCGACGGCAAAGGGCGAAAATAAAAACGAAGAAAATGACAAAGTATTTATAAATCACACTATTAAAAATCTTTTGCAAGCCGAAGGCGTAACTAACGAAATTACCGACCATTTTCTTAATTATTTAAAGGGAATAGACGAAAAAAAGGTAACGTACGACGCAGTTAAAAACGTAAGCAAAAAGGTATACCGCCAACTTGCAATTCCCGTATATTCAAACGGCGCAACCAAGCCCGTTATGGTTATGGAAAGCAATTCTAATAGTTGGTCGTGCTTGCCGTCTAAAGACGTTGTTTACGAGCAGTATTCTTTAGTTGCGGGAAACTATCCGACAGAATATAACGAACTTATGCTCGTAGTAGATAAAAATTCTTCTATTTCAGACACCGTTTTGGCAAAGCATTTATTCGACCTTAACGCCATTGACGAAAGTAAAGAATATTACACCTACGACGAGATTTTAAACAACGTTCTTTTAAACGAATATAGGCTCGTTTTAAACGACGATTATTATTACGAAGACGGCGGTCTTTACAAAGAAAAAACGGTAGACCCCGCGACCTATATTCACAAGTATTATAGACCTGAAACTAAGATAGAAACTATAAAAAGTTCTCTTTTATCAGTAGATTACATAAAGAGCGTTTACAGTTCTATAAAATGTTACGACGAAAACCCGTATTCTGACGACGGCGCAACGTTGAAAGAAATGGGGATTCCGCTTAAAATAGTCGGAATATTAAAATTAAAGGACGATACGCAGTACGGAATGCTTACTTCGCCTATCGCTTATACGAGAGCGTTAGACGAAAAAATAATCGAATATTCCGCGACGTCAAAAGTCGTACAAGCGCAACTTGCAAGCCCAGATAAAACGGTTACCGACGGCAAGGATATTTCTGGAAATCCGTCGCGCGTTAGCGAACTTTCAAAACTCGGTTATGCAAAACTTCCAACCGAAGTTAAGTTCTATCCAAGAACGATAAAAGATAAAGATTATCTTTTAAATTATCTTGACAAGTATAATGAAATTAACGGAGATAACCCCGATATTAAATACGTAGACAACGTAGGCGCGGTTATAGAAGTGGTTAGGGTAATAGTCGGCGGAATAAGCGCGATACTTATGGCGCTTACGGCAATTTCTCTCGTAGTTTCGGCTATAATGATAGGTATTATAACCTACGTTTCAGTTATTGAAAGAACTAAAGAAATCGGCGTTTTGCGTTCTGTTGGCGCAAGAAAGAAAGACGTAGTAAGGCTATTCGTTACCGAAACGGGTATAATAGGCTTTATTTCGGGCGTTTGCGGACTTATACTCACGGTAATTTTGACCGTTCCACTCAACGTTTTAATGGCTAACGTTACGGGTGTTGGCGGATTCGTGTTCTTAAGGTGGTGGAATTATATTGCGTTCGTATTCGGCGCGGTAATTCTTACTATTATAGCAGGTCTTATCCCGTCGTTTATGGCAAGTAAGAAAGACCCTGTAAAAGCCCTTCGTTCAGAATAAAATTATGGAAAGAAATTTGTTAAAAGTAAACGGCGAGCAAAGTTTAGGCGGACTTTTTTATTCTGTAACTATTTTGCTTTTGCTCGTCGCAAATATAGTAATTTCGTTCGTTATTATGGCTACGGGCGTCGGTACTGATTTAAACGGCAAACTTTGGTATACCGTACTTTCTTTTTCTTTAAGCGGAGTAGTTATAATCGTTTCCACCTTAATTTTTTCAAAGGCAAACGATACTAAATTTATCAAACTTTGCGGTTTTAAAAAGACGGACGTAAAATATTATTTTTTGGCGATTTCGGCGTTCGTGTCGATATTTTTCGGACTTTCGAGCGTCAACGCTAAATTTATTGAGTTTTTACAAAATTTTGGGTACGAATATCAAGAGGTTGTCTTGCCCGAATTTTCTCCGCTATCTTTTATTTTGGTAGTTTTTTCGGCGTGTTTACTCCCTGCCGTAACCGAAGAAATTGCGTTGAGAAATATCGTTTTAAACGGCGTAAAAACGGGTAGCGCGTTTTTAAATGCGGTTATAGGCGGTTTGATGTTTTCGATTTATCATATGAATCCCGCGCAAACGCCGTATCAGTTTATCGTAGGTTTCGTATTTTCTTTAATCGCGATAAAAAGCCGTTCGGTAATTCCAACCGTAATAGCCCATTTTTTAAATAATTTCGCAATTATCGTTATAAACTACTTTTTACCTATCTTTTCAATCGCCGGCGGAAGTACGTTCTACTTTATCGTAATACCGTCTTTGATAAGTTTAACGGCTATTATCGCCGTATTGCTTTTAGACGGTGCCGACTACAAAGAAAAGGGCGGTGTTAAAAAGTTTTTTACTTACGCGTCTTTCGGCGTTGTCGTTTGTCTTTTAATCTGGATAGCAAATCTTTTGGTGTAATATGATAAAAATTAGGGTGGTTGCCGTTGGCAAAGTAAAAGAAAAATATTTTCAAGAAGCCATAGCCGAATATTCTAAAAGGCTTTCCGCGTACGTTGATTTTTCAATAATAGAACTTAAGGAAGAAAATTATAAAAATCCGAGTTTATCGGATATAAACAAGATTTTAACCGTCGAAGGCGAGCGTATAGAAAAGGCAATGAAAGGTTACTGTTTCGTCTTGGCAATCGAGGGTAAAAAATACGGCTCTACGGAACTTGCTAAAAAAATCAAATCTTTAACCGATAGGGGCGAAGGGGAGATAACTTTTATAATCGGCGGTAGTTACGGTGTGGCGGATAGAGTTAAAAGACTTTGCAAAGAGAGTTTGTCTTTTTCGGATATGACCTTTCCGCACACTTTGATGAGAGTTATTTTATCGGAGCAAATTTATAGAGCCTTTTCAATAATCGCAGGTAGCGAATATCATAAGTAGAAAAATATGGATTTACGAGTAAAATTTATGAAAAGCGCCATAAAGCAGGCAAAAAAAGCCGAAATGGCGGAAGAAGTGCCGATAGGGTGCGTAATAGTAAAAGACGGCAAAATAATAGCAAGGGCGTACAATATGCGACAAACGAAAAGGGTTGCAACCGCTCACGCTGAAATTTTAGCCATAGAAAAAGCCTGTAAAAAAATTAAGGACTGGCGACTTGACGGTATGGAAATGTACGTTACGTTAGAGCCTTGCGCAATGTGCGCGGGCGCGATTGCAAATTCCCGAATAAAAAAGGTTTGGTTTGGCGCGTACGAAAAAAAAGGCGGTGGAGTAGTCAGTAAATTCAATATTTTATCAGAGAGCGGATTAAACCACGTAACCGAATACGAAGGCGGTCTTTTAGAAGAAGAATGCTCTGCAATTATCAAAGATTTTTTTA
Organism: Clostridia bacterium; assembly: GCA_017453045.1. Taxonomy (GTDB): domain Bacteria; phylum Bacillota; class Clostridia; order Christensenellales; family Borkfalkiaceae; genus UBA10281. Next base: position 20,665 of record JAFTKX010000057.1, read on the forward strand.
AAGCGAGAAGAAAGCCGAGCAAAGAGCAAAACGCAACAAATACCGAGCAATAAAAATAAGAAAAGTTCAAAAGTATAAAATTTTAAAAATTTTAATAAAAAAATACGGGCTTTTATGCTTGATTATTTTTATAATATTTATTATAATAGGAAATGGTTTGAAACCACATATTGCATTTTACGAACGGAGGATTTATGATTACACACGGAACTGAAATTAAAATTTTTGCAGGTAACTCTAACAGAGCGCTTGCAGAAGCAATTGCAAAAAACCTTAACCTTCCTTTAAGCAACGTTGAAGTAGGTCATTTTAGCGATGGTGAAACGAGCGTTCACCTTTGTGAAACGGTAAGAGGTAGAGACGTATTTATTATTCAGTCCACTTGTTCTCCCGTAAACGAAAACCTTATGGAACTTCTTATTATGATTGACGCTGCAAGAAGGGCGTCGGCAGGTAGAATTACCGCCGTAGTTCCATATTTTGGATATGCAAGACAAGACAGAAAGTCGAGAGCGAGAGATCCTATCACCGCAAAACTCGTTGCGGACATTATTACTTCGGCAGGCGCTGATAGAATTTTGACTATGGATCTTCATGCCGCTCAAATTCAAGGCTTTTTCGATATTCCCGTTGACCATTTAGTTGGCGGACCGCTTCTTTACAAATATTTCAAGAAGATGGTTGACGACGATTTTATGGTAGTTTCTCCCGATATGGGCTCGGTAACGAGAGCGAGAAACGTAGCGGCAAAACTCAACTGTCCTATGGCTATTATAGATAAGAGAAGACCAAAGGCAAACCAAGTTGAAGTTATGAATATTATCGGCGACGTAAAGGGTAAAAAGTGCCTTATGGTCGACGATATGATTGATACCGCAGGAACTATTTGTCAAGGCGCGGAAGCCCTTCACGCAAACGGAGCAAGCGAAATTTACGCTTGTTGTACTCACGCAGTTTTAAGCGGTCCTGCTATTGAAAGAATTAAAAATTCGCCTATTACTAAACTCGTAGTATTAGATACTATTCCGCTTACCGAAGAAAAACAACTCGACAAAATCGAAGTTTTATCGGTAGCAAAACTCTTTGCTGTCGCAATCGAAAACATTTATTTTGACAGAAAGATGTCCGATATTTATAACGAAAACTAAAACGATTTCGGGCGAGATAGATTTCTCGCCCGTTTTTTATAAGGAGTAAGGTATGAAACTCGTCGTCGGGCTTGGAAATCCGGGGTTGAAATATTTAAAAAATCTGCATAATCTTGGGTTTATGGCAGTTGAACTTCTTGCTGAAAAACACGGCGTAGACTTTAATAAAAAGGGGTTTAAGGGTATTTACGGCGAAAAAAATGTCAACGGCGAAAAAGTGATATTTTTAAAACCGCAAACCTATATGAATTTAAGCGGAGAGTGCATTCAGGCAATTTCGGCTTTTTACAAGATAGCCCCCCAAGATATTTTAGTTTTGTACGACGATTTGGATATTGCGATAGGTTTTGTGAGAATAAGGGCAAACGGCTCCGCCGGAACGCACAACGGTATGCGCAGTATCGTTTCTTGTCTTAATTCTACGGCTTTTCCACGAGTAAGAATAGGCACTAAACCCGAAGTTAATTACGAAATTATAGATTACGTATTGTCGGATATTAGAAAAGAAGACGAACCGCGTTTTCGCCAGTCAGTCGGCGTAGCGGTAGACGCTGCCGACGCGTTTATACACGGCAAGTCAATAGACGACGTAATGTGTAAATTCAATTCCTTTAAACCAACCGTTTAGATATACCGCGTCGCTTAAAGCAAACGCTACGTTATATACGAGATACGTAGACAAACAAAAAGTCGGCGCTTTTTTTATATGTTAAAGAACTATTTGACTTTCGACAATTTAGGCGTAGATTTTGAAAATCTTGCCACGTCAGTCCGCAGCGGGTTGCCCTCTGCGGTATTTGGCGTTACTTTTGCTGAAAAATGTCATTTGTCGGCAAATTTCCAAAGCTCCGTTTTATATATTGTCAAAGATACTTTATACGGAGCACGAGTCGCCGAGCAAATAAAGTGTTTAAGCGGAGAAGACGTAGTTCTTCTGCCACCTAAAGACGACGTTTTACTTTATAAAACTGCTTTTAATAAAGAGCGTTTATATGAAAGGCTCAAGGCTCTTTACAAAATCAAGAAAGGGGCAAAATTCGTCGTTGCAACTTTTGAGAGTTTACTTCAACTTTTCCCCGATACCATTAGATATTTAAGTGTGGAAAAAGGGAAAGAATACGAACTTTCCACCTTATCCGAAACTTTGGTCGCAATGGGTTATAGGCGAAGCGAATTTGCCGAAGAAAAGGGGACTTTTGCCATAAGGGGAGATATCTTTGAAATTTTCCCCGTAAACGACGATAAGATATACAGAGTGGACTTTTTCGGCGACGAAGCCGAGAGCATAAAAAGATATTCTCCCGACGCTAAGGAAGAAAAAGAAAACGTTACTTCGCTTACTGCAATCGTCGCAACCGACGCGTTAATTCCAAAGACCGCTGTCGAAACGTTAATAGAGAGAATAAAGCAGTCGCTTTTTAAATTCAATACCTTAGCCGTTAGGAGCGACGCGAGAAAAATAGCCGAAGAAATAACCGAAAAATTACAAAGCGGTGATTTAACAGCCGATTGTTTACAATTTATTTTACCTATTTTACCTACCGTAACGAGCGACTTTTTAAGTTATATGCCACAGGATACGGTCGTCGTTTTCGACGAGTGTAAAATGCTTTCAGACGGCTTGTCCGCAATAATTAAAGAACACACAGAAAGAACTCTTACGCTCGGTAGGTCGGGCAAGGCTTTCGATTTTACTATAAAACAGTTTTCCGACAGCAACGCTTTGCTATCTTCGTTAAATCAAAAAAGAAGGGTTGCTTTTCAAAACATAACCACGGCGATAAACTTTTTTAATCCGCTTAAAACGTTTTCGTTTAAGTGTTCGCCTATAACGAGATATTCTGCAAAGCCCGAAGAACTTTTTAAAGACGTAACCACTTGGAAATTTAACGGTTACAGAGTTTTAATTTGTTGTGGAAATACCAAAAGGGCGGAAAATCTCGCCGAGCAAATGTACGAAAAAGGCGTTTCGGTAATTAGGGCGGACGACACTCATATGCCTTGCGGAACGGCTGTGGTAACTTCGTACTTTTTGCCAAGCGGGTTTATTTACCATCAAGCAAAACTCGTAGTCGTCGGTACTGGCGATATATATATTGAAAAACAAAAAGAAAAGAGAATAAAAAGAAAAAGGGGCGACCTTTTCCAAGCCCCTGAAGTCGGCGATTACGCCGTTCACGAAGTACACGGAATAGGTTACGTCGTAGGCGTTGAAAGAATTACCACTCAAGACGGCAGTAAAGATTACGTCGCCGTAAAATATTTGGGTGGCGATACCCTTTACGTCGGCGTAGACCAAATGGATAAACTTTCAAAATACGTCGGTGGCGAAGTTCCAAAACTTAACAAAATCGGCGGGCACGAGTTTGAAAGGATAAAACAAAGGGTTAGAGAGTCTATTTCCGCAATGGCGATAGACCTTAAAAAACTGTATAATTTAAGAAAAGAAAAAAAGGGCTTTATATTTTCGCCTGACAGCGTGTTTAGTCAAGAATTTGAAAGCTCTTTCGAGTTCGAACCTACCGAAGACCAACTTCAATCGGTAAAAGAAATAAAAGCCGATATGGAAAGCGCAAAAGTAATGGATAGGTTGCTTTGTGGCGACGTTGGTTTTGGTAAAACCGAAGTTGCGTTTAGGGCGACTTTTAAAGCCGTTATGGACGGAAAGCAAGTCGCGCTCGTTTGTCCCACTACAATTTTGTGCGAGCAACACTATCGCGCGGCAAAGCAAAGATTCGCAGATTTTGGGCTTAGAATAGCGTCGCTTAACAGATTTAAAACTACGGCTCAACAAAAAGACGTCGTCGAAAAACTCCAAAAGGGCGAGATAGATTTAGTAATCGGTACTCATAGGCTTTTCGGTAAAGACGTAAAGTTTAACGATTTGGGGCTTTTAATACTTGACGAAGAACAGCGTTTTGGCGTTGAACATAAGGAGCAATTAAAACTTTTAAAGGAAAACGTAGACACTCTTACTATGACGGCTACGCCGATTCCGAGGACTTTGCATATGTCCCTTTCGGGCATAAGAGATATAAGCACTATTCACACTCCGCCAAGGATAAGAATTCCCGTTCAAACCTACGTCGTTGAAGAAAGCGAGGCTCTTATTCGCGACGCTGTAAGAAGGGAACTTTCAAGAGAAGGTCAAGCGCTTATTTTATACAATAGGGTAGAGAGTATTTATTCTTTTGCAGATACGGTAAAGGCTATTTTGCCCGAAGCGAAAATTGTCGTTGCTCACGGTCAAATGGATAGAAAAACGCTTGAAGACAGCGTTATGAAATTTTACGACGGCGAGTACGACGTTTTGATTGCGACTACTATTATAGAAAACGGCATTGACTTGCCGAGAGCCAACACTTTAATCGTAATAGACAGCGACTATCTCGGTCTTTCAACCTTATATCAGTTAAAGGGCAGGGTAGGTAGAAGCGATAAAATGGCTCACGCGTACTTTACTTTCAAAAGGGATAAAGTTCTATCTGATACGGCTTATAAACGACTTTCGGCTCTTATGGAGTTTACGGATATGGGTAGCGGATATAAAATTGCCATGCGCGACCTTGAAATTAGGGGAGCGGGCAACGTTTTGGGTAAAGAACAACACGGTCATATGGACAGAATAGGCTACGAACTTTACAGCAAACTTTTAAAAGAGAGTCTTGGCGAAAAGAAAGAAGAAAGAGACGTTGAACTCGATATAAAGATGAACGCTTATATTCCCGAAACCTATATCGGCTCGGGCTCGTCGAGAATGGATTGCTATAAACAAATAGCCGAAATTCAAACCGAAGAAGACAGGGAAAGAATAGTGTCGTCGCTCATTGAAAATTATGGAAAAGTGCCCGTAGAAGTTGATAATCTTATACTAATAGCCCAGTTAAAGTTGGCGGTCAAGCGGTTTGGCGGTGTAAAAATATCCCTTTCGGGAAAAAGCGCGACGGTAGAACTTGCAGGCGTTGAAAGTTTAAATAATCCTACGCTTATGGACGGTATCGAAAGGAATAAAAACTTCGTTACGTTAAACGTTGGAGCGTCCCCCCTTCTCGTTTTTAAAACGGACGGACGACGGGTAGATGAAGTGGCAAGGCGTATAAAAGAGTTTTTTACAACGTAAATTAAGGCGTAAAGTTGATAAAAATAAAATTTTTAAAAATTTTCCAAAAAAACAAGTCAAAATGCCTTGCAATTATTTTAAATATTTATTATAATACTTAAGTATTATACGAGATTTAATTCTCAAACTATGTCATCAGGAGAATCCTATGAAGAAATTTTTACTCAGAATTCTGACGGTTGTTTTATCGGTTATCTTAATTACCGCAAGCGTTACAAGTTGCGGTCTTTTTGAAACCAACACGGACAGAGATATGGCACAAGTAGTCGCTACCGTTGATATCGACGGAGACGGCGGAGTTGAAACTGAAAGCATTTACAAGCGCGAACTTATTTCGGGCTTTATGTCTTACGGTTATATGTACGTTCAAAGTTACGGTTATACTACCGCTCAAACTTACGAACTTATTTTAGACAATCTTATCAACAACAAAATTATTTTGCAAAACGCAAAGAAGAAACTTGCAGGCGCTGAAAATACCGACGCTCTTTTAGACAGTATCAACGCGTATAGCGAAACGGCTCTTGCTCTCTTTGCAACTCAAGCCGAAGTTGAAGATTTTGAAAGCAAAAACAAAAATTTAGAATCGGGCAAAGAAGATTACCTTAAAGGTCTTGCAAAATACGTTGACAGTAAGTATCGTGGTAAAAAAGTAACCGCTAACGACGCTCCTTTTAGATTCGTTGAAGAACAAGATATTTGGAAAGCGCTTGAAACTATGAAAGACAGCGCGAATTCTCTTATTAAGTCTTTCCTTGACGAAGAAGAAGATCACGAACACGAAACTCTTTCTTACACTATAAGAACTACTCCGGATAAGGGCGAAGAAGACGAAGAAGACCTTACCGCTGAAGAAATTGCAGATATTCAAAAGAAAGAACTTAAACTCGACGGTGGAAACGCAACCGTCAACGCTTTAAACGAAGCGTATGAAAGATTCGTTGACCTTGGACTTATTGATAGTAGTGAAAAATTCGACGCTGACATTAAAGACGTAAAGGCGAGAGACGTTTCGATTTTAAGCCTTTCTTACTTTAAATCCGCTATTAAATCTGAATTAGAAAACGCTATTATCGTAAGTTACGAAGAAGTTCTTCGTGAAGAAACTAAACTCAACGCAACTGACGACGCAGAATCGCTTTGGAGCGCATACCTTGAACTTAAGTCTGCTAACGAAAACGAATACGACGGCGACGTAAGCGCAATGGAAACGGCTCTCGGCGCAGTTTCAGACAGTAGTTTCGTAGCGTACGTTGAAGGCGAAGGATACGTTTACGTTTCTCACCTTTTAGTTAAGTTTAACGACGACGCTAACGCAGTATTAGAAGAAAAGTTAGTTGGTAACTACAAGGCTGAAGACGTTGCAAACGCAGTTAAAGACGCTGTTCAAAAAATTGAAGCAACCGACCTTAGAAGTTCTTGGGTACAAGCGGGCTACGGCGTTTTAGAAAACGGAAAGGTTAAGTTTAAAGACGATTACGTTTACGACAACGCGTTTGAACTTGCTTATTTCGACGGTGAAATCGAAAAGATTTACGCTCATAGCGAAGAAAACGAAGACGGTCAAAAAATTCTTTCTTTCAACTACTACGGCGTAACTGGTAATAAAAAGTCTTATAGCGAATTCCTTGACCTTACCGCAAGAGTACTTGGCGTAAATAGCGTTGAATACGGCGTAAAGGGCAAGATTGCAGACGGTTCTTTTGAAACTGTAAACAATAGATTTGAAGACTTAAAGTTTGCTTACAGCGAAGACGAAGGTAACTTCAATAACTATTTTGGTTATCTCTATTCTCCTGTAACTAGCGACAATCAATTCGTTTCTGCGTTTGCAGAAGCGGCTAAAGACGTTTCTTTAGACGGCGTTGGAGCGTATAAAGTATTTGGTTCTAAAGAATACGGACTTCACGTTGTTCTTTGCACGAAGACTGTTGCCGAACTTATTTACGCAAACGACGATGACGGAAAGGCTAAATTTATAGCAGACCTTTCTCTTGAAGATACCGTTGCGTTTAACTATCTCGAAGCAACTAACGCTTTGTTAGAATCTAACTATATCAGCAAACTTGCAGACAAGTTCGTTCAAGACGGACTTAGCAAAGAAGGTTGCGTAGTAAGATTTGAAAAGACTTACGCAGATCTCGTTGAAGAAGCAGAGTAAAATTTGATTTATAAAACGCGCCGTGAAGATTTCACGGCGCGTTATCATTACGCTACGTTATCATTATATATAATACGCACGCGTGATAGTAAAATTTTAAAAAAGTAGTGAAAAATGATTGACATTAAATAAGCGTTGTGGTAATATATCTATGCTAAGCAGAAGTTAACCTTTCTCGCCGTAAGATTTGTTGAAACGGCGCATATTTTTTTAACGCAAAACGGGGTAGTTATGCGTTATAGGTATGTAGGGTGCTTTTTGTAAAGCAACCCTTTTTTGTTTGTATAGGGTATTATTAAATTTGGGAAGGTATACAACCATTAGCAAAGAACAAGTTCAGATTAATGAAGAAATCAGGGACAAAGAAGTCCGTCTTATCGGTTCGGACGGAGAGCAACTCGGTATCGTAAGTTCTCAAGAAGCGCTTAGGATAGCCGAAGAACACGATCTTGACCTTGTAAAAATCGCGGCGAACGCAAATCCGCCCGTTTGCAAGATTATGGATTACGGCAAGTATAAGTTTGAACAACTTAAAAAGCAAAAAGAAGCAAAAAAGAACCAAAAAGTCGTAGAACTTAAAGAAATTTGGCTTTCAATGACCATTGACGTAGGCGATTTAAACGTCAAGGCTCGTCAAGCGCAAAAGTTTTTGTTAAGCGGCAACAAAGTTAAGGTTTCAATCAAGATGAGAGGAAGACAAAACGCGCACTCATCCTTAGGCGTAGACGTTATGAACAGATTTTTCGAAATCGTTGGCGACGTAGCGGTTATGGAAAAGCGTCCGCTTTTTGAAGGAAGAAACATTTTAATGATTCTTGCTCCCTCAAAGTCTAACTGATAGAATAAAAATCGGAGGATAAAATTATGCCAAAAATGAAATCGCACAGCGGTGCAAAAAAGCGTTTCAAAATGACCGGTACTGGAAAGGTTAAGAGATACAGCCAAGGTAAGAGCCATATCCTTAGCAAAAAATCAACCAAGAGAAAGAGAAGACTTAGAACCGGAACTTACGTTTCAGCAACTCAGGAAAAGACTGTAAAGACTCTTATTCCTTACAAGAAATAATAAAAGGAGATAGCGAATATGCGTATTAAAAGAGGTGTTAACGCTGTTAAAAAGCGTAGAAAGATATTAAAACTTGCAAAAGGTTATTTCGGCGCAAAGAGCAAACTTTACAGAGTTGCAAGACAAGCCGTAATGAAATCGCTTTCCTATGCTTACGTAGGAAGAAAAGCAAAAAAGAGAGACTTCCGTAAACTTTGGATAGCAAGAATTAACGCAGGATGCCGTGCAAACGGTATGTCGTATAGCACTTTTATGCACGGTCTTAAACTTGCTGGTTTAAACCTTAACAGAAAAGTTCTTGCTGATATGGCAATTACCGATCCTGCAGGCTTTACCGCTCTTACGGAAACTGCAAAGGCACAACTTAAGTAATTAGCGTAAGGGATTTCAGCGAAAGGGTTTTTACTTTTTCGCTGAGCCCTATTTTTTATTATGATAATAACGTCAAAGAGTAATCCAAAAATTAAGCAAATAGCCTTGCTTAAGGATAAAAAATACCGTAATAGTAGCGGAACTTACGTCGTCGAAGGTTTTAAGATGGTAAGCGAAGCGTTCGCGTGTGGAAAAGAAGTTGAACTTTTAGTCGGCACGGAAGACGCGCTCGTTCGTTTTGAAAATCAAAACGCGCCTAAAATAGCCGTTAGCGAAAGCGTATTTTCTTACGTTTCCGACGCCGTTACTCCGCAGGGTGTTTTAGCCGTTTTAAAGGAAGACAAAAAACAAGTAAAACCGCCCGAAAAACCGTCGGTTTTGCTCGACGGGGTGTCAGATCCGGGCAACGTTGGAACTATTATTAGAACGTGCGCCGCAGCAGGTGTAAAAGATATATATTTGGTCGATTGTTGCGATCCCTTTTCGCCAAAGGCAGTTCGTTCTTCAATGAGCGGAATATTTTTTGTAAATCTCTACTTTTTATCAAGGGGAGAAGTGTCGTCCATTATGGCAAAAACGCCTATTATCGTCGCAGATATGAACGGCGAAAACGTCTTCTCGTTTAATCCGCCGAGCGTATATTGTTTGGTTATAGGCAACGAAGCGAACGGTGTTTCCGAAACTGTCAAAAGCCTTGCAAAACATACGGTAAAAATTCCTATGGCAAAAACTGTAGAAAGTTTAAACGCGGGCGTTTCGCTTGCGATAACTCTCTATACTTTGACCGAAGGAAAAAACAACTCTTTGATTTCAGATAATTAACTTAAAGGAGAAAATTTATGTCAGGACA
>JAFTKX010000001.1 GCA_017453045.1 Clostridia bacterium
AAAGTTTAGGAGTAGCGGGGTAAGTCTTTTCCCAAACGAAAAGGAGCGGTCTAACAACCACCCCTTTTCCTTGGAGAAAAAAAGAATTATCCCTAAAGAGTTTTGCAATAGTTCAAAGTTTAGGAGTAGCGGGGTAAGTCTTTTCCCAAACGAAAAGGAGCGGTCTAACAACCACCCCTTTTCCTTGGAGAAATGATTTATAAAAACAAGAAAAAACTAAATGAAAAATCTTAATTACGGGTTTATTATAACATCCCTTGTTGTATAGCGTTTGAGAGTTGTATATAAATATTGTGAAATCTTTTTTCACAAAACTTTTTCTTGACAAGTAAATTTTGCGTAGTTAAAATAATTTACAAAAATGATTTGCGATTTTTACTAAATCAATATATAATATTTATATAACTTTAAAAGGGGGTAGAAGATGGATATCGGTCACGAGTTTTTACATAGTTTAAAAGATTGCATTTATATGCTCCCTATAATGTTTATAACGTACGTTATTATCGAACTTATCGAAAGAAAGACGAGTTTTGCAACTAACGGGAAGTTTTTATCGGGCAAAGTAGCCCCCGTTTTTGGCTCGTTGCTTGGTACTGTTCCGCAATGCGGTGTAAGCGTTATGTCGGCAAAACTTTTTGACAAGGGTATTATCGGGCTTGGAACGCTTCTTAGCGTGTTTATAGCAACGAGCGACGAGGCCTTTTCAATACTTATTGCAAGCGATAAGCGATTAGACTTAATTCCGTTGCTTATTATAAAATTAGTTCTCGCTACGTTAGTTGGGCTAATGTTCAATCTTATTTTAAGCAAAAAGAAGAATTTTGAAGGCGAAGTGTTCGAGCACGATAGCGTTTGCGCGCATTGTCACGACGGAGTAGAAGAAGGTAAGCACGCTTGGGTTAAAATGTACGTTTTAGTTCCGCTTTTCCACGCCCTTCAAACCTTTTTATACGTTTTCGCCGTAACTTTTTTATTCGGTATCTTTTTTGGAGAACACGGAATTATCGGCGAAGAAAAATTTGCAGTATACCTTTCTTCCGTAAAGTATACCGAAAGTTTTATAACCGCTCTTATAGGGCTTATTCCAAATTGCGCGTCGTCTGCAATAATAACGGGCGCGTACGTCAGCGGTGGAATATCTTTCGGAAGTTTAGTCGCAGGGCTTATTTCAAACGCAGGCGTTGGGCTTGCCGTTCTTTTTAAAAACGTAAAAGAAATTAAAAGAAACTTATTTATATTGTTTACCTTGTATTTCATAGGCGCTTTTACAGGGCTTTTTATAACGCTCGTTAGCGGGCTGTTTTAAGGAGTAAAATATGGAAGCGTTTTTACAATGGTTGCAAAAAAATGCCGTTAACGGACTTATAAGCCTACTTATTTTTATAGGTGGCGTAGGTTTAGGCGTGTTAGTTTTTAGCCTTGCTCTCAGATTTTTAAAGAACGGAAAGGAAAAACCACGCAAAATTTTAACCGCTAACGTCGAGCCTTTTGTCGACGGGGTGATAGACGAATTTGAGAGCGAAAAGGTAAAAGTTGGTAAGGAAAAAATAACTCAACTTTTAACAGTTGCAAGTAAACTTTTTGAAGAAATACCCCAAAACTATCAAAAAAGCGTAAAGTATTACGAAATTTTAAAAGCAAAAGATTTTGATTTCTTAGAAAATGATTTAAGAATTAACCTTGATTTTTCTCTTTGCGAAGGTGTACGCTTTTTAAGAGCGACCGTCAGCGCATTAAAGGACGAAATTTATTTAGTTTTAGAAGACGGGGTTGTTAAGGTTGCCTACGGTGCGGGTAAAATTTATAATTTTTTCAAAAAAACTGCTGACGTTACTAAAAAACCCGAAGACCTTTTAATTTCTGATGGTGTCGAAATTGTAAAACAATGGTTTTTTCACCAAAAAAACCCAGACAAGAAAAAAGGTATAGTTGGTAAAGTGGGCGGTAAAATTTTGACCGAAGTGGGATCTGCTATGACGGATAAATATTTGAAAGATTTTATTCGCGAATTTGCCCAAATTATAAACCTTTTATATTCCGACGGCTTTAAAGAAGAAAAACAAAACGATATAGCGCAGTCTACTTCGGTAAAGGAGATTGCGTAGTATGATAGGGAGAATTATCGCAGGAATATCGGGTTTTATACTTGGCGCAGTTATCGTTTTATTCGTTAGGATAAAAAACGTTCGTAAAAAAATAAACGCCGATTTGCAAAGATTTGCAGTAAAAGGACTTACCGATTTCCAAAGAAATAAAGTAAAGCAAATTATAGTCCAAAAGAGAAAACAATACAAAAAACAAAATAAAGGAGTAGTTGCTCGAAGCGTTTTGGGGCTAAAAAAGAAAAAGTCGAGCGTTTTTCCAAAAGCCTACGCAGACGTTATTAAAGAAGTTGCCGTCGTTTTTGACGACAAAAGAAAAAACGCATTTCTTGATTTTTCAATAAAAAGCGGTTTTGATTTTTTACATAAAGTTATTGATAGAATAGAAAGCGTTTTAGACGCGACGGAAATAGCAGTTTTAAAAAATTTAAAAATATCGCGTCTTGCAGGCATAACGAGTTTAACGAGCAAGGTTTTATCTAACAAAGCGGTTAACGCAGGCTTGGGCTTGTCAAAAAAAATATCAAACTTAATCAATATTATCAATCCGTATCATTGGATAAAAAAGATTGCGCTTTCCATCTTTTTTACTAAAATAATAAACGAAATATTACTTGCGAGCGTGGATATCGTGGCTTGGGAATTTGCCCGTTTTTACGAGCAATCGCAAGAGAAAATCGAACTTAAAACTGCTTGACAAAAGGAGAAAAATATGAAAGTAAAAGTTAAAAAGTTGACCGATAGGGCGATTATTCCAACTTTTGGTAGCGTAGACAGCGCTGGTGGCGACCTTTATAACGCGGGCGACGATATAGTTGTTAATCCGTCGCAAACCGTGCTTGTAGGTACGGGGCTTGCAGTTGAAATTCCAAGCGGTTACGTTGGGCTCGTTTACGCAAGGAGCGGTCTTGCGACGAAAAGCGGTCTTGCCCCAGCAAACAAAGTCGGCGTTATTGACAGCGATTATAGGGGAGAAATAAAAGTTGCCCTTTTTAACCACTCGAGCGAAGTAAGAACGGTTGCAAAAGGGGAGAGAATTGCCCAAATGGTAATCGCGCCTTATTTAAAAGTGGAATATGAAGAAGTAGAAGAACTTTCGTCTACCCAAAGGGGAGAGGGCGGTTTTGGTTCTACGGGAAAATAAGTTCTGTAAACGGCGGTAAGAAAGGAGAATTGCTTTTTCTTTTCGCCGTTTTTGCTCTTTTTTACGTTCGCGTGTGTAATAGGTGATTATATTAGTTAAAAAATAGAGAAAATATGCTTTATTTACATTGACAAAAACAAATAAAAAGTATAAAATAGTAATGATTACAACTAACTAAGATATTCGTAGGAGTATTATCTATGAAAAGTAAAAAACTTTTAGGTTTTATATCGGCAATTATGGGCGTATGTCTTTCCGTTACTTCTTTTGTTGGAATGACGGCTTTTGCTGAAGAAACTACCACAACTTACAAAGCAAAAGACGGCAATATTACAGATTGCGCGAGCGTTCCAAATTCTCTTGCAGATTATTTTGAAACCGCAGACGGACAAAAGATAGACGTTAAAAAGGTTGAAAAAGACAAGTTGGAAGTATGGCTTGGTGGTTCAAAACTTACCGAAGGTTATGATTTTGACGCAACAAAGGGAACTATTACTTTCCGCGCTACCGGTACTTATACCGTTAAAGTTACTTTCTCTGACGACGGTACGGACGCTCTTATTTCAAAAGACGTTGAAGTTGTTAGCAGAAGTCAAGTAACTCCAGTAACTTACGAAATCGACAGCGCGAAAATTCTTGAATTCAACGCAAAAGTTCAAGAAGCGGTTACCGCTTTAGACGCTGACGCAACGAGCGTTGCTATTCCTGATTCTTTCTGGGATTACGTTTCTTCAAACGTATTCGGCAAGAGCGATTTCCGTACTAAAGTATACGTTTCTTCGCCCGCAGGTTCTTTCTCTGCCGTTTCGTCTACTTGGAGTTCTTCACTTTCAAAAATCAACCTTTCAAAAACGGGTACTTACTATTTCTACGTAGAAGTAAAAGACCCTTGTTATAACGAAGTAGTTAAGTCTTCTGATTATAAACTTAAGGCTGACGGTTGGTATAAAGAAACCACTCCCGACGATCCTGCAACTCCAGACGTTGACGAAAGCGAATATAACGAACTCGTAATTCCTGTGTTCTCGTTCAATTACACTAAGGTTGAAACTCACAAGATTGAAATTGACACCAAGGTAGAAGAAGGTATCGTAGGACAAGAATTTACTTACGTTAAAGCAACTGTTACCGCAAGTAATAAAACTACCGTTAAGTTGTATTACAATCCAAACGTTACCGATAAGTTACCGGGCGCAGAAGGCGCAAGCGGTTGGATAGAAGCAGTTAACGGCGAACACGCTGAATACGACAGTTTAAGCGTTAGTTCAACCAAGTTCACTCCGCTCGTAAAAGGCTCGTTCTGTTTATACGTTGAATCAAGGGGTGGCGAAAGCGGTTACGACGTTGTTGAAGAATATAGCAAGATTATCTCTGTAAACAAAGAAATTCAACAACAAAAACTCGTAAACGACGCGTTTGCAAAATTCCTTAAAAACAACTGGTTGTCAGTAGTATTTTTAGGTATTGCGCTCCTTTGTATCGTAGGTATTATTATCCTTGCGTTCTATAAACCGAAGGACGAAACTCCTGCTCCAAAGAAAAAGGAAAAGGTTGAAGACGCTGAAGATAAAAAGGATGAAACCGAAGACGTAGAAGACGCTACTGAAGAAACGGAAGACGTTGAAGACGTTACCGAAGAAAGCGAAGTAGAAGAAGCTCCTGCTAACGAAACTGAAACGGGAGAAACTCCCGCTCAAGAAGTAGAAGAAACTCCTGCGGAAGACGCTCCCGTAGCCGAAGAAAAGGCTGACGGCGAAAACGCTTAATTTTAACTAAAATAACTAACACGCTATGCAAAACGCATGGCGTGTTTTTATATTGTATCTTTTGGCGAAACTTGACCACCGCTTAACGTGGCGGTATAAAAATCTTTATATAAAGTTTGGGCTTATACAAGTGAGATTTTATTGTTTGCTACGCAAACTGCCAGAATGACAATAAAAACTGCCAAATGGCAATAGAAAAAGCCGAAACCAATTTGGTTTCGGCTAAATTTAATTTTGTCTAAAAATTATAGTAAAACTCGTGCCTTTTGACGGCTCTGAAACAACTTTAAGTTCAAGATTTAAAATTTCGGCAATTCGTTTAACCGTTGCAAGTCCAAGTCCGTTGCCTTGAGTAGAACGAGATTTATCGCCCCTAAAATACTTGTCGAACATCCTTGACTTCGTTTCTTCGGTCATGCCTATGCCGTAGTCGGTTATGCAAACGGTTACAAACCTGTCGTTGCCTTGCACGGTAACGTCGATTTTTCCACCGTTATGAGAAAATTTTACTGCGTTTTGCAGTACGTTTAAAAACAGTTGACTAGAGAGTTCTTCGTTAGAATAAACGTGGAAATTTTCAAATTCGGCGTTGAACTCGATATTTTTCTTTTCCCAGTCGTTTTGAAGTATTAAAATGCTTTTTCTTATTTGTTCCGAAACGCTAAAATGCCGTTTTTCAATTTCAATCGTACCGACTAATCTGTCGAGCATAAGCGTACTTGCCGTAAGGTCGATAAGTCTGTTTGATTCGGACACGATAATCGAAAGGTATTCTTTTTCTTCTTCTTTTGAAAGACCGCCTTTTGCAATGAGTTTTGCAAAGCCCCTAATTGATACGATAGGCGTTTTAAGTTCGTGAGAAAAGTCGTTTATAAAGTCGTTTTTCTCTTTATCGGCAAGTTTTAGTCTTGTTGCGACTGTCGTTAAAACTTCGCCTATTTTTTTATATTCGCCCGAAAGTTCGTCGGTAAGGTTTATTTCGTAATCTCCGTGAAGTATTTTGTTCGCGCTGTCGTACACCTTTTTTGCATATATCGTTCTTACGTAATAACGCAAGAAAAATAAAATAAAGCCAAGCGCGATGGAGCATAAAAAGATAAATAATAAAAACCATACTCCGTTTGGGAAAGTGAACGTTAAAACGTTTGAAAGGGTTAAGCCAAGTAAGGGTAGAAATGCAAATGAAGCGGTTGCAAAAATGCAAATAAGTCCGTATATAAGTTCGCCAATCGCAATTTTTCTCTTTTTTTTGCGTTTGGATTTCGCGGGCTTTTTATTCAGCGATTCGCCCGTATCTTGTTTGCCTTTAATTTTGCTCATCAATTTTTACCGCCTTATAGCCAAGCCCCCTAACCGATTTAAGTTCGATAGACGTAACCCCTTCAAGTTTTTCTCTTATGCGGTTTACGTGAACGTTTAAGGTGTGGTCGTTTTTGTCAGTCGCGCCCCAAATTTCTTCCATAAGTTCGTTTCTTGTAAAAATTTTGCCGACGGATGAGAGAAGTTTAAAAAGTAGTAAAAATTCCTTTTGAGTAAGGTCGCAGTCTTTGCCGTGAACGGTTGCGTTCATTTTTGTGTAGTCGAGTTCGAGTTCGCCAAACTTAAGTTTTTGTTCAAAAGCGACTTTCGCGCGTCTTAAAAGGGCTTTAATTCTTAAAACGAGTTCTTCTTCGTCAACGGGTTTAGTCATATAGTCGTCCGCGCCAACCATAAAACCGTAGTGTTTGTCCGACGGGGCTTGCTTTGCCGTAACTATAATAATGGGAACTTCTGCGTCCATTCTTCTAAACGTTTCGGTAAGACGGAAACCGCTCATATCGGGGAGCATTATATCACACAAAACGAGCGCAGGCTTTTCCGTTTCAAAAAGTGAAATTGCCTCCGCGCTATTTTCGGCAGGGATAGGTCTAAACCCAGCGTTTTTTAAAACTACGCACATCAATTTTCTCGTGCTAAAATCGTCTTCTACGACTAAAATGCCAAACATAATTGCTCCTAAAAATTTACTAATCTAAGTATAACATAAATTTAAAATTTAACAAATAGAATTTTACAAAATTTACAAAATTATCATAATTTAGCAAAAATTTTGCCGAAATGTGCCGTATTTGTTATATAAAGATAAAACGTAGGTGAAAATTTTAAAAGTGTCTAAAATTTTATTTACTTTGTAAGTAAATAATGTTAATATACACTTGGAGGGACTAACTATGTTAGAGTTAAAAAATATTGTAAAGGAGTATTACACCCAAGACGAAACGGTGCGCGCTTTAAAGGGCGTTAGTTTAAAGTTTAGGAAAAGCGAGTTCGTGTCTATTTTAGGTCCGTCGGGTTGTGGAAAAACCACAATGTTAAACATTGTCGGCGGTCTGGACAGATACACTTCGGGCGACCTTGTTATAAACGGAAAAAGCACTAAAGATTATACTGATAAAGAGTGGGATACGTACAGAAACCACTCGGTAGGTTTCGTTTTCCAAAGTTATAATCTTATACCGCATCAAACGGTTGTTGAAAACGTAGAACTTGCTCTTACCCTTTCGGGCATAGGTAAGGAAGAAAGAAGAAAAAGAGCGGTAGCGGTTTTAGCGAAAGTAGGGCTTGAAAATAAGTTAAACAGTAGACCAAACCAACTTTCAGGCGGTCAAATGCAAAGGGTTGCCATTGCGAGAGCGCTTATAAACGACCCCGAAATTTTGCTTGCGGACGAGCCTACGGGCGCGCTCGACAGTAAAACGAGCGCTCAGATTATGGAACTTTTGAAAGAAATTTCAAAAGATAGGCTTATAGTTATGGTTACTCATAACCCCGAAATTGCCGAAAAGTATTCTACGAGAATTATAAAAATGCTCGACGGCGAAATCGTAGAAGATCCAAACCCTGTAACCGATGAAGAAGAAATAAAAGAGAGAGAAATTCTTTCTAATGAAAAGCGTACGAATAAAGGCAAAAGCAAAACTTCAATGTCTTTTTTCACGGCTTTATCGCTCAGTTTAAAGAACTTACTTACCAAAAAGGCGAGAACGATTTTAGTTTCTTTTGCAGGTAGTATAGGTATTATCGGAATTGCGCTTATTTTATCGCTTTCGGCAGGTTTTCAGGCATACATAAACAACGTTCAAAAGGATACGCTTTCAAACTATCCCGTAACTATTGAATCCGAAACTTCGGATATGTCTAAACTTATAGGAACGCTTGGAAGTAGCACCGAAGGAAAAGAAAAGTTCCCGGACGAAGAAGTCGTAAAAAAAGACGATACGCTTACTAATCTCGTAGACACTTTCATAAATTCGGCGGGCGCAAACGATTTAAAATCTTTTAAAACATATCTTGAAACGTCCGATTACGACAAGGACAAGATAAGTTCTATTCAGTACGTGTATAATTTAGGCTTTTACGTGCACGGCAAAGACGTAAACGGCGACGTTTCACGGCTTCAATCCACGATGGAAAAGTTTATGCAAATGATGAATATGACGAGCGGTCAAGGTCTTATGGGCGGTTTCTCGTCTATGATGTCGTTGGATGCGTGGAGCGAGTCGATAGATAATTTAGACCTCGTTAAGTCGCAGTACGATTTAATAGGCGGAAACTGGTCAAATTATGATAAATACGACGAAGTTTTGCTCGTTTTAGATAGTTATAACCAAGTTCCTGACTACGTTTTGCCTGCTTTAGGGCTTTTAGACGAAGACGAACTTTTGTATCCGTTCGCTTACGCTAATATGAAAAAGCAATTCCCCGATATGAACGACGACGTTATCAATATGATGCTTAAGGCAAACGGTATTGATAAAGTTGAACCTTCAAACAAGAAAATATCTTTTGAAGACGTTTTGGGAAAAGAATTTTATATAACCCTTCCGCACGAATATTACGAAATGGAAGACGGCGGAGAAAAAGCCGTTAAAAAAGACGGTTTTGAATATAACGAGTCGAGAAAGGTTAAAATAGTCGGTATCGTTCGTCCAAAAGAAGGAGCAACGGGTGGCGCTCTTAATACAAACCTTATCTACACCAAGGCTTTGACCGATATTTTGATTGAGTCTATCGAAAACTCTAACGTTATAAGCGCGCAAAAGGCAAATCCAATGAACGATATTTTAACGGGGCAACCTTTCGTTCCCGAAACTAACGTTACTTACGAAACTCGCCTTAACGAACTTGGCGACGTGGATAAATCTGCTCCCGAATCTATCAATATTTACGCTACGACTTTTGAAGATAAAGATTATATCGTAAGCCTTATCGACGATTATAACAAGGGAAAAGAAGAAAAAGACCAAATCAAGTTTAACGATTATTTAGGCACGATGATGTCGGGCATTACCGATATAATCAACGCTATATCGTATATTTTGATAGGTTTCGTTTCAGTATCTCTTATCGTTTCTTCAATAATGATAGGTATTATAACCTATATTTCGGTACTCGAACGTATCAAAGAAATCGGCGTACTTCGCGCTTTGGGCGCATCTAAAAAGGACGTATCTCGCGTATTCAACGCCGAAACTCTCATTATAGGCTTTACCGCAGGTATTTTGGGCATAGGAATAACCATACTTTTAAATATTCCTATAAGTTTAATTATTCAAGCGCTTGCAGGAATTGCAAACGTTGCTTCGCTTCCATGGGTTGGCGGAGTAGCGCTCGTCGTAATTTCTATGGTTCTCACCTTAATTGCAGGGCTTATTCCTGCTAAAATAGCAAGTAAAAAAGATCCTGTTATTGCGCTTCGCACCGAGTAATATTAAGTTTTAAGGGCTTAATATACTTCGCAATACGTCGTTTCTAAAAAGTGGTAACGACTGGGATGACCAACAAGGTCTATCCCACCCGCTACCACTTTTTGAGCCTTGTCTTGCTCGTATCTAAACCCTTAAAAAATCGCACGGAAAGATATTCCGTAAAAGGTGCAACGTAACGTTGCCAAAATGACAATAAAAAAAGAAATCCTATTAAATTTAAACGTTTCGTAGGGGAGGGGCTTGCCCCTCCCTATTGTTTGTTTTAAACGTTTACTTGCTAACCTTAAAAAACGATAAAACGTGGCGTTGCGGAAAAGCGCAACGCCACGTTGGTTTTTATAAAAGTTAGTCTATAATTGCTTTAATTCTTCTAACGCCTGCTGACGACGCTTCTTCTTTCTTTATTTTAAAGTGGTGAAGTTCGCCCGTAGTTTTTGCGTGTGGACCACCGCAAATTTCTTTACTGAACTCTCCCATAGTGTAAACTTTTACCTTTTCGCCGTACTTACTGTCGAATACGCCTTCAGCGCCTTGCGCTTTTGCTTCTTCAATAGTGAGTTCTTCAAGCGTTACGGGAACGTTTGCCTCGATTGCTTTGTTTACCCACGCTTCGATAGCCGAAAGTTCTTCGGGAAGAAGTTTTCTTGGGAAATTAAAGTCAAAACGCAATCTTTCAATCGTTATGTTCGAGCCTTTTTGGTGAATTCCGTCGTCGCCAAGCACTTTTTTAAGCGCCGCGTTCAAAAGGTGAGTTGCCGTGTGAAGACGGGCAGTCGTTTCGTTTTGTTCGGCAAGACCGCCTTTAAATTTTTGTTCGCTACCTGCTTTCGACTTTTCAATATGCGCTTGTTCAGCCGCTTTATAGCCCTCTTTATCAACAGTAAAGCCTTTTTCCTTTGCAAGTTCTTCGGTAATTTCAATGGGGAAACCAAAGGTGTCGTAAAGTCTAAACGCAGTTTTTCCGGGGAAAACGTCGCCCTTAATAAAATTAAGCACTTTGTTAAATTCTTTAAGACCGTCCGAAAGGGTTTTAGAGAATTTGTCTTCTTCTTTATTTAATTCGTCGTAGATTTTTTGTTCGTTGTCTTTAAGTTCGGTGTAAACGTCTTTATACTTGTCAACGTAGCAAGAAGCAATCTTTGCAAGGCTACCTTCGGGAAGTTCGAGCGTTCTGCCAAATCTTACGGCTCTACGGATAAGTCTTCTTAAAACGTAGCCTTGGTCAACGTTGGACGGAACAACGCCCTTTCTATCGCCGATAAGGAAAGTAGCCGTTCTAACGTGGTCCAAAATAATTCTAAACGCTTTGGTAATTTCTGGGCTTTCGTCATACTTTTTGCCCGTGAGTTCTTCAATTTTTGCCTTTGCGTTTTGGAACGGATCGGTTTCGTAAACGGTCTTATAGCCGTTTGAAATACATAAAACTCTCTCAAGTCCCATACCCGTATCGACGTTATGTTGCTTAAGTTTAGAGTAGTTGCCGTTCTCGTCTTTAAAAAATTCCATAAAGACATTGTTCCAAATTTCAAGGTATTTTCCACAGTCGCAAGACGGATCGCAGTTTTCGCTACAAGGCGCGTATCCGCGGTCTATAAACATTTCGGTATCGGGACCGCAAGGACCTGTCGTGCCTGCAATCCACCAGTTGTTTTTCTTTGGAAGATAAAAAATCTTTTCTTTAGGAATTCCTTGTTTTTCCCAAACGCCCGCGCTAAATTCGTCCCTTGGAGCGTCTTCGTCGCCTGCGAAAACGGTTACCGCAAGGTCGCTTACGGGAATATCGAGATAATCTTTACCCGTTAAAAATTCATAACTCCAAGAAATAGCGTCTTCCTTAAAGTAGTCGCCGAGCGACCAGTTGCCGAGCATTTCAAAAAAAGTAAGGTGAGAAGCGTCGCCAACTTCTTCAATATCGCCCGTTCTAACGCACTTTTGAACGTCGGTTAGTCTAACGCCTGCAGGGTGCTTTTCGCCGAGAAGATACGGAACGAGTGGGTGCATGCCCGCAGTCGTGAAAAGAACGGACGGGTCGTTTTCAGGGATAAGGCTTGCAGACGCAATAATTTGATGTCCTTTTGACGCAAAGAAGTCAAGATACATTTTTCTTAAAGTTTCGCTTGTGAGTTTTTTCATAAATTTCTCCACTTTGTAAGTTGTCTTAATTATATATTAAATATTTTAATTTGTAAACTTTTTTAAGATATTAAAAGTCTTCTTTTTTACTTTTGAACTTTCTGCAATTTTCCGACGGGCTTTCTTCAAAGTCGCAAAAACCGTTACAGTTCCAAACGCAGTCGTCGCAGTTTGTTAAAACGCAATCTTCGTCGTTTATAGTACGTTCGTAGCGGTTGCAATTTTCGTCGTCTAAATCGAATTTGCAACCGTCGTTTTTGTCAAAATGTCTGCAGTCTATACATTTCACGTGGAACATAAAAACCTGCCTATAAGTCGAAAATTAGCACTTTTTGACGGTTACGCCGTCCTTTGAAATCATAACTAGATAACCTTTTTGTAAAATTTCAGCCCTTATCTCGTCTGCCTTTTGATAGTTCTTTTCAAGCCTTGCGTCTTGCATTTGGTTTGCAAGAGAAAGTATTTCTTCGGGGACTTCTTCGGCGTGGGTTTTTTCGTAAGCGGTTACGAACTCTATCGGGTTTTTATTAAATAAGCCCAAAAGCGAGTAAGTCTTTTTTATTTGCGAGAGCATTTTACCCGCGTTTTCTTTATCGGTTGAGAGTAAACCTTTAATATGTTTAAAGTATGCGAACAACTGCGAAAGAGCAAGCGCCGTGTTAAAATCGTCGGAGAGAGCGTCGTCGAACGCTTGGTCTATTTGCGGATATTCGCCGACTATTTCCACACCGCTATTTATCGCCGTAGCAAAGACTTTATAAAATTCGTAAAGATGTTTTTCAGCGTCTGGGAAAAGGTCGTCGGTAACGTTTATGTCGTTTCTATAGTTGGTTTGAAGTAAGGCAAACTTTATGGCTTCGTTAGAATATTTTTTCAAAAGGTCGCTCATAAGTAAACTGTTGCCGAGCGATTTACTCATTTTTTGACCGTTTACCTTAATAAGACCGTTATGAACCCAGTATTTTACGAACTGTTTACCCGTAAGCGCTTCGGTTTGGGCAATTTCGTTTTCGTGGTGTGGGAAAATCAAATCTCTACCGCCACCGTGTAGGTCGATTTGCTCGACGAACGCCTTTTTGTTCATTGCCGAACAATCGATATGCCAACCCGGTCTACCTTCGCCCCAAGGAGAAGTCCAACTTATTTCGCCTTCTTTTGCGCTTTTCCAAAGCGCGAAGTCAAGCGGACTTTTCTTTTGTTCGTCGTTGTCAATTCTAACGCCGTTTAACGCGTCTTCGGTATTGCGGTGAGAAAGTCTGCCATAGGATGGGAAAGACTCAACCGAAAAATACACGTCCCCGTTTTTAGTGGGGTAGGCATGTCCTTTTTCAATTAAAACGCTTATGAAATTTATGATATTGTCGATATTTTCAGTCGCTTTAAGCCAAACGTCAGGATCGCCAACTTCCATTTCCGCCATAACTTTGTCGATTTTTTTAATCATCATTTTGGCGTACGCGTCGGCAGGGATGCCCGTTTCTTTAGATTTGGCAATAATTTTGTCGTCAACGTCGGTGTAGTTTCTAGCATAAGTTACGTCGTAGCCTTTTTTTACGAGAAATTTTCTAATAACGTCGTAAATAAGCGCTTGATAGGTGTGCCCGATATGCGCTTCGCCCGAAACGGTTATTCCGCAAGCGTACATGTTTACCTTGTTGCCGTTTAAGGGGATAAATTCTTCTTTTGTTCCTGAAAGTGTGTTGTAAATCCTCATATATAAACCTCTTACAAAGTTCTATTACTATTTTTACTTTGCGTATTAAGTTCTACTTGTCGTAGATTTTATTTAATAATTTTTGCCGGGACGCCGACTGCCGTAGAGTTGGGTGGAACGCTTTTTAAAACCACGCTGTTCGCTCCTATTTTAGCGTTTTCGCCAATAACGATATTTCCTAATATCTTAGCCCCCGAGCCGATTATCGCCCCTTTTTTAACTGTGGGGTGGCGTTTTTTGCCCTTGTCTTTTCCCGTACCGCCAAGGGTTACTCCGTGGTATATCGTAACCCCTTCTTCTACCGTTGCGGTTTCGCCGATAACCACGCCTATTCCGTGATCAATAAAAATTCCGCTCGCAATTTTGGCGTTTGGATGAATTTCAATTCCCGTTAAAAAGCGGGCGAATTGACTTATTATTCTTGCGAGTAGTTTTAATCGCCATTTTGCCAAACTGTGAGAAAGCCTATAAAACATAAGCGCGTGAACGCCTGAATACGTTAAAAGTATCTCGAATTTAGAGCGAGCCGCAGGGTCGCTTTTAAAGGCAAAATCTATATCTTTTTTTAGGTTTTTGAACAAGTAAATACTTCCAATAAAACACGCTGCAAGTCGAAAATTTAAGGTAAAATAAAAACACCTATCCCCCTAAGGAGAAAAGGCGTTTAGGTTACGCTGTTCCACTTTTCTTTAAAGTTGAAAATCAACTTTCTCATTAAAACCTTTTACGGCGGTTACCGAAGACGATTAGTCTCTCTTGTTTCCGCTTGTTAAAAAACTTTAAACGGCGAAAACGCGCGGAACGCACTTTGGCTTTTAACGATTTAGGCTTTCACCAACCGCCTTTTCTCTTTGCAAAGTTAAAAGTTACTCTTTTCCGCAAGATTTACAGTTGTTTTATTATACGTATTGTAGCATAAAAAGGTTACTTTGGCAAGTTTTTTTAGGCATAACGCAAATATTGACGGCGAATTTATTAAAATTTAGATTGTAAATCTAAAAATGGTTGCATAATTTGTCAAATTGTTATATACTAAAACCATTAAAAACAAGAAAAGGGGTTTATTATGCTTGATATTAAACTTATTACCGAAAATCCAGAAAAAGTCAAGGAAAGACTTGCTAAAAAAGGTTGCGTCGTTGACTTTACCGAAATTTTAAAAATAGACGCCGATAGGAAAAAACTTATGGCTGAAATAGAAGGGTTAAAAGCCGAGAGAAATAGAGTTTCGGCTGAAATCCCCAAACTTAAAAAAGAAGGAAAGCCCGTTGACGAAATTTTCGCTAAAATGAGAGAAATCGGCGATAGAATTTCGCAAGGGGACGCGCAAATTAACGAATATCAACAAAAAGTTACCGACTTTATCGCTTGTCTTCCTAACTTGCCGGACGAAGATCTTTTATCGGGCGAAAAAGAGAATAATCAAGTCGTTAAAGTTTACGGCGAAAAGCCCGAATTTTCATTTAAAGCCCAAAATCACGTCGACCTTTGCACGAAGCTCGGCATAATCGACTATGAAAGGGGCGTTAAACTCGCAGGTAACGGACATTGGCTCTACCGTGGCGACGGCGCAAGGCTTGAATGGGCGCTTTTAAACTACTTTATTTCAACCCACCTTGCAGACGGCTACGAAATGATTTTGCCACCGCATATGCTTAACTATAACTGTGGTTTTGGAGCAGGTCAATTCCCCAAATTTGCCGACGAAGTTTATTGGCTTGACGGCGAAGACGATAGAAAGAAGGGTAGATTTATGCTTCCGACCGCTGAAACGGCTCTCGTAAATATGTACGCAGGCGAGATAGTTGACGAAGCGAAACTTCCTATGAAATTCTTTGCGTATACTCCTTGTTATAGAAAAGAAGCAGGTACTTACCGTGCTGAAGAAAGGGGTATGATTAGGGGACATCAATTTAATAAAATTGAGATGGTACAATACGCCCACCCCGATAAGAGTAGGGAAGCGTTTGACGAACTAGTAAACAAGGCTTGCGCTTTAATGGAAGGTCTTGGTCTTCATTTCCGTCTTTCTAAACTTGCTGCGGGAGATTGTTCGGCGTCTATGGCAAGAACTTACGATATCGAAGTTTGGATTCCGTCTATGGGTATTTACAAAGAAGTTTCTTCGGTATCTAACGCTAACGATTATCAAGCGAGAAGAAACGGCACGAGATATCGTGATAGTAAGACTGGTAAGCCTGCGTTTTTACACACTCTTAACGGTTCGGGCTTGGCAACTTCAAGAGTTTTCCCCGCTCTCGTTGAACAATATCAAAATGCGGACGGCTCTATAACCGTGCCTGAAGTGTTGCGTCCGTTTATGGGCGGACAAACCGTTATTAAGTCCTTATAAGCGTCGCAATACTGTGTTTCTGTTTTAAATCCTAAACCCCAATGACCAAAGAGGTCTATTGTGTCTTATGATTTAAAACGAGCCTTGTCTTGCTTGCTTCTAATGCTTAATAACCTCTAAATTTTAC
>JAFTKX010000058.1 GCA_017453045.1 Clostridia bacterium
ACGGCAAACAACTTCAACGCGCTTTTAGCAGGCTCTGTAACTAACAATACTACGATAGAAAACGTAAACGTAACTTACAAAGCAATTCAATGGCCTTACGCAGACAGTTACGCTAAAAACAAGATGACGGGACTTTTGGTTGCTCGTTGGAATAATACTGCGCACACGGTTAGAAACGTAACGCTTAACGCAGGCGCGCTCACGGTTACAAACGCTCTCGGCTACGAACTTTCAGCCGTAACGTTTGAAAACGTAAAGGTTTTAGCAAACGAAGTAACGTTGATAGGCTGTACAACCGCTTACGATAACGAAACTAATTTAACTTCGTGGCCTACGGGCGTAACTTATACCGACACTTACGAAGAAATCACCGTAGACGCGCAAGTTATCGCCGAGGCGGGAGTTGTAACTTTAAATAACGATAAGTTTATAGTAGGCGAAACCTACAGCGTAGTATGCGGAAGCGTAACCAAGACTGCAACAGTTTCTACTCAAGGCGTTTTAACCGTTACGATGGACGGAATTTCGACTGGCGCAGTAACTATAAATTGTTCAACTGAAAGCAAACTCGTTGCCTTTACTAACGTTCTCTCGGTAACCAAAGTAATAAGAAACGCCGAAGACTTGAACGTTTTAAACGCTTATAATGCAAGCGGACATATTACAGGATATTACGTACTCGGCAACAATATAAATTGTAACGGCGCAACGTATTCGGCAACAGGACGTGACGGAAACAAGCAGTTCCAAGGAATATTTGACGGTCAAGGTTATACGATTAGTAATTTAAGCGTAGGCGCAAACGGTATCTTTAACTTAATCGTTGGCGGAACGGTTAAAAACGTTAACTTTACAGACGTTTCGCTTGTAAGAGACGGAAATAACTATACGGCGTTACTCGCAGGTCAAACTTGGGGTAATCCGATTATTGAAAACGTAAACGTAACCTTTAAGACTATAGAGTGGACTTATAATAACGTATTCAACGCATCTGCAATAACAGGTCTTTTAGTCGCTCGTTGGTCTAACGCTACGGCAACCGTTACAAACGTAGTAATCGACGCGACAGGTTTAAATATTACTAACGCTCTCGGAACGGAAATTACCGGCGTAGTATTTACAAACGTAACGGTTAAGGGCGATAGTTATGAATTAATCGCTTGTACAGGAGCAAACTCGTCAAGCGGTGTTAGCGACTGGCCGAGTGGCGTAACCTTTACCGATACCTTTACAGCCGAAATCGTAGACGTAATAGCGCCGTCGGAAAGCAGTTATTACACTTTCTCGGGGCAAGATTACGTAATTAAGGGCGAAAACTATTCGTTCACAATAACTCAAGACGTAAGCGGTTTAGGCGACTTTATCGTGCTTGTAAACGGCGTAGAAGTAGCGGGAAATAACGGAACGTACACCGTAGAAAACGTTGTCGACGAATTGACCGTTCAAGTTATTCACGGCTATATTGAACACGGCTCAAACGTAACCGTTGAATATAGCGCAAGCGGAATAAAATTAACCAACGCCGTCGTTGGCTCGTATAACGAAACAAACGCTCCGTATTTAGCGTGGATATCCGCCGATTATATAAATTATATGGTTAGTCAAGGATATTCAACCGTATCGTTTACAGTTCAAACTGATAATAACTTGGCTCAACAGGCGGTTGCAAGTTATAACGGAACGATATTCGTATATCACGTAGACGGAACGGCAAAAGAGTTTACGCAATCTCTTACAAACAGCGCTACGGCAGGGCTTTATTTCTGGGTTCAAAATGCAAGCGGTTCGGGCTTTGCGATTAAAGATCAAGGGGCGTATCTTCTTATAACGGGCTTAACGTTCAAAAAGGCTGACTTAACTGTAACTGCTCCCGCTCAAAGCAATTATTACACCTTTACGGGTAATAGTACGGTGGAAAACGGTAAAACTTATACCTTTTCGGTTACCGTAAAGGTAAGCGGTTTAAACGACTTTATCGTGCTTGTAAACGGCGTAGAAGTTACAGGAAATAGCGGAACGTATACCGTAGAAAACGTAACCGAAGCCCTTACTATTAAGGTTATTCACGGTTATATCGAATACGGCGCGGTTTCAAGCGTAAGTTATACCGACGGCGTTGCAACGGTTACTAACAGTACGAGTGCGGGCACCGAAGCGTATATGGCGTATATTTCAGCAGACTACGTAAATTATTTAATGTCGCAAGGTCATACTTATATAGATTTTTATATCGCTCCTGACGGAAGCGTGGCAGACCAAGCGATAGTAGCGTGCGGAAATACAATCGTAAGGACTCCAAGCAATTATACTTCGGTTGCAAGAGTTACTTTGAAAGCCGATACGGCAATTAAGTTCTGGTGTCAACAAAACGGCTCCGGCTCTGCGATACAAAATCAAGGTGGCTCAATGACAGTTACTCGTGGATAATAAAGCGAGGTATAAACCTATTGTAAAATAATATAAGAGCATAGTTATTAAACTAATTTTCCAAAGGAAAACGCGTTTAAGACTATGCTCTTTATATTTATAAAATTTTATAGAATAAATTTAATTTACCTGCTTTATGCTTGATAATTTGTTTTGTGAAAATTAATTTGTTTCATCTTTTTGGTCTTTCAAGTTGACGTTTTTGTCTTTTAAAGAGCATTTTAAAGGGCTGATAATTACTGAAAAGAGTTTTGATATTTGTTTTGCCAAAAACTCGGAAAAATAATTTATCTTGCACAATTTAAAAAGTATTATTCTCAGTTTGTCTATAATAATGCAAACTGAAAAAATTAGAAAGGCAAACAAAAGCGAGTAAAATAACGATAGGGGGAAAATAGTTGTACCAATCCAAGAAAAAGAGTTTTTTATTTGAGAAGAAATAAATGGGTGGCAATGTATAACGTACACGCCGAACGCCATAGGCGAAAGATAGCCTATAACATGTTTGAAAGAATCTTTAAGTTGTAATTTTGCGCCGAGATTTACTAAAAACACGGCAGAAAGAACTATTGTGGGAGAGAGATAGGATACTAATATTTTACTGCTTTTTACAATCGTAAAAAAATCTTTAGGCAAAAATTCTAATCCAAATTTGCTTAAAGCGGTGACGATTATGCAAATTAAATATGCAAAAAGACACTTTTTTGCAGACCAGTTTTTAAGAGGTTGATATTTTGCAAAATAACCGCCAGTTAGATATAAGACCACAAGCCAAATTATAGAATATCCATCTCTAAGACCTGAAACGTAATTAGAAAACAAATTCCAAATACAAAAAATTAAAAAGGCGAGAACGCCTGCTGTTTTTAATGTTTTTCTCGGCGCGTGCTCTATTATCGTGTTTAACAAGGGCATAAAGAAAAACAAGCAGAAATAAGCCGAAAAATACCAATAATTTTTTACTGAAGGGAAAAGAAAATTAAGTACGTCTTTTACATTGATTTGGGTTTTATTTACCAAGTTTATTATTATGTTTATTCCACTAAAAATTAAGGAATAAAAAATAATTTGCAGGCATAATAAAATCAAACTTTTATATTTATGTTTTGCTTTTATGCCAACGTATCCTGAAATTATTGCAAACACGTTGACTGCGCAAAAACAAGCAATTTCTAAAAGCCATAAAAATTCGCCTGTAAAAGTTAGCCTTGCGCTTGTATTTAGCGCTCCACCATGCCCTAAAACGTGTAGTGTTACGACCATAAACATAGAAAGCAGTCGTAAAAAATCTAAGCCGTAATTTCTATTTTCGTTTAATTGTTGAAGTTTTTTCATGTAAAAAATCCTTTTGGATTGTGAAATTTGCTTTTTGCATGAGTGCAATTAGTAAGTATAGTTTAGCATATTATTTTAGTAAAATCAAATTTTACGTCTATAAAAGAAAAATAACGGTTTTAAATTTATTTATTTTTTTAGTCTAAAATAAAGACGAACCCGTCTCCTTTAGTGGGTGAATTCGTTAAATTTTGTAGGGCACTATATAAAATATTGACTTACGAGAATACGCCGAAACTCCGCAGGCGGAGCCCTCACGGCGTGCGAAAAACCTATGGTTTTATCGTCGAACCATTTTTAATTTGTCCCCTACGAGAATTTGCCGTTTCCCTAAAGGGAGTCCCTCGGCAAGAATGCCGTTCACTTCGTTCATTGCGAACTCTACGAGTTCGTGTATTCTCATATGGACACAAAAAAAGAAGACAAGCAACAAGTGCTTGTCTTCTTTTTTTTGGTGAAGCCTTTGATGTTAAAGACGAACTTTCGATTTCCTCAAAAGTTATAAAACTTTAATTATAGCGGAAAGGCAAGTCGGAAAACGGCTTGTCTTTTTTTGTGTCATAAAAGAACGTAATAATTTTTCCTTGAATAGCCTATAAAACCTATTGATATTTTTTACGTTTTGTGATATACTAATTATGCTCAACAAATTAATAATCGGAGAGAGTATAGTTTCTGTATAGGGAATATTATACCCTTTTTTCCGCATCCTAATTTTTGAATTTGGTAAAAACGCAAATTCCACAAGTTAGGATGTAGAAGCTATTCCATTCTGATTATGATTTGTTGAGCGACAATCGGAGTTTGCGTTTTTCATAGCGTTAACTTCGGTTGACGCTCTTTTTTATCTTTATAAAGCAATTCAATA
>JAFTKX010000059.1 GCA_017453045.1 Clostridia bacterium
ATGTAGGCGCGCTCGCGTCGGGTTTTATAATGGGTTACACGACTAACTATTATTTGAATTTGACCGTATTTTTAGCGTATGCAATATTAAACGCAGAGAGCGTCGTAAATATATTCTTCGTAATCCCCATAAAAGTAAAATGGCTTGCTATTGTCGAGTTCGTTCTGATTGCAATAGATTTAGTTTTTGCAGGTTGGGTTGCAAAAGTCGCAATTTTGTTCTCTCTTTTAAACGTGATACTTTTCTTTTGGAAAGACTTGTATTATATCGTTAGAAACTATTTTAGAAGACAGCGTTATAAAAGAGAAGTTGAACAAGGATACTATGAAGCCGACGTAAATCCACCTAAAGAAAAGAAGAAAAAATCAAAGGTAAAAGATGGCAAAGAAAATTTTAATAACCAATCTAATGACGACGATTTTTTTGATTAAACTAAAAAGGCTACGAAACGTGAAAGTTTCGTAGCCTTTTATAAATAAATTTTGTCTAAGAGATAGAGTTATTAAATATAGAGCGTCGTAGGGGAGTGGCTTGCCACTCCCTTTTAAAATACTAACTCGTCGTTTGGTATACGATCAAAGACCTGTTGTTATTTGCAAAATTTATTGATAATCGACTTATACGGGGCTTTAATCTATTTTAAACTTAATTTTTTTAAGTTTTGCATAAGACGGAAGTCCGTTTTCCATGCGCCTATCCGGTTCGCCTTGAATAAGCGGAAGGGCGTAATCTATATATTTTTGAGTAAGATGAGCGCCGTCTTTTTCAATCCAGTCGAGAGGAATTTTCTTTTCGGCGTTCGCTATTAAAGATAGGTCAACGCCTTCGTATTCGATTTTATACGGAGAAGAAGAAACTCTTTTAAAAGCAATCATCTTATCCGTTTCGCCGTTTACCGCGTGGATAACCGCTTGTCTACCGCTTTCAAAAGATTCTTCAATATCAGTTTTAGAAGCGCAATGCGCGGCGCATCTTTGTAAAATATTAAGTTCGATAGCCTTGCATTTGTATCCTATAGATTTTACCGCGCTCTTTAAAACTCCGCATACTCCGCCGAGCGACGAATGTCCGAAAACGTCCGTTTGCGAAGCGTCTTCGCCAACGTATTTTCCGTTGGCAAATTTTATTCCTTCCGAAACGGCGACTACGCAAACTCTATTTTTATCAACTACTGCTTTTACGTCGCTACAAAATTTGTCCAACGAAAACGGAACTTCGGGAAGATAGATAAGGTCTGCGCCGTAGCCCGTTATTTGAGAAAGCGCGGCAGACGCCGTAAGCCAACCTGCGTTTCGTCCCATAATTTCTAAAATGATTACGAGTGGACTTTCGTAAATAACCGCGTCGAGTCTTGCTTCGGATAAAGTGGTCGCAACGTATTTAGCCGCGCTACCGTATCCGGGGCAATGGTCGGTTAAATCAAGGTCGTTATCTATGGTTTTAGGTATGCCGATAACGTTTACGGGATAACCTTCTTTTTCCATAAAACGAGATATTTTATCGCAAGTGTCCATACTGTCGTTTCCGCCGTTATAGAAGAAAAATCTAACGTCGTACTTTTTAAACACTTCCAAAATTCTTCTATAATCGGTATCGTCTTTTTCAAGGTCTTTAAGTTTATATCTTACCGAACCGAAAGCCGAAGCGGGAGTGTTTTTAAGCGCGTAGAGTTCGCTCAAATCTTCCTTTTCAATATCTACGAAGTTTTCCGTTAAAACTCCTTTAATTCCGTTAAGCGCGCATAAAACGCCCGTTACGGCGTCTTGATTTAACGCTTCGATAAGTCCGCCTGCAATGCTTGCGTTTATAACCGTAGTAGGACCGCCCGATTGAGCAAAAACAGCCCTTCCTTTAAGATTTTTCATTTTTTGTTCTCCTAAATTTATAAGATAATCGACTTATAGAGCGGTTTTAAGATAAAACGTTTGCCATTTTATAAAGGTCTACGTCAAAAGTTTTCTTTTGCGAAAGGGCTTCTGTAATATTCATATCGAAAATTTCTTTACCATTGCAACCAACGACTCTGTTAGTTTTTCCGTCCATCAAAAGTTCGATTGCCTTAGTGCCGAATTTAGCGGCGAGCATTCTGTCCGCCATAGTAGGCGTACCGCCCCTTTGAACGTGTCCTAAAGTTGTGAATTTTACGTCTGCGCCCGAAATTACCGAAACTACCGTTTTAATTTCTTGTTCGTTTCCTGCGCCTTCGGCTAAAATTATAATACTTGCAGTTTTGCCTCTTTCTTTATTCTTCTTGATTTCGCTTGCTATTTTTTGAATATCGTACGGCATTTCGGGTACTAAAATGTATTCCGCGCCACCGCAAATACCTGCGTAAAGAGCAATATCTCCGCAATGTCTACCCATAACTTTTAAAATAGAAACTCTATCGTGTGAAGTCATAGTGTCGCGGAGAGCGTTGATAGCCCAAAGAACGGTGTTTACAGCCGTATCGAAACCGAGAGTAAAATCGGTGTACGCTAAGTCGTTGTCGATAGTTCCGGGTATGCCTACTACGTTTATGCCGTATTCGTCGGAAAGCGCTTTCGCGCCCGTAATAGAGCCGTCGCCACCTATTACGACAAGCCCTTCGATTCCAAGATTTTTAAGATTGTCCGCAGCGATTTTTCTCGTTTCGGTCTCTTTAAATTCAAGGCATCTTGCGGACTTTAAAATAGTACCGCCTCTGTGTATAATTTCGCAAACCGAGTGGCTATCCATAGGGAATATTCTATTTTGAACGAGACCTTTATAGCCCCTGTCAACGCCGTAAACTTCAAGTCCGCTGTTTATCGCGCATCTTACGCACGCTCTAATGCAAGCGTTCATACCTGGAGCGTCGCCACCGCTTGTTAATATTGCAATCTTTTTCATAATTATTTCCTCCGATTTAAGTACGTTTTAAAAAATTTAATATCTTCTTCGTCTACGATAGACAAAAGTTCGTTAATAAGCCCACGGCAATTTCTTACCGTTTGAGTCATACGGTAATTTTTACCGTCTATTTTAAAGAAAACCACTATATCGCCCGGGTAAGTCGAAAGTACGTCTATAAGTTCGTCTTTGTCCTTTTTCGTATCGTCGTTTAAAACGATTCCAAGGCAATCAACGGTTTCGGCTTTGGGTTTTTCCGCCGTTTCCGTAGGCGTTTCGGTTACTTCTTCGCAGTAGTCTGCAACGACTGAAACTCTATCTTCTTTAAGTTGAAGTCGCCCGCGAATTTTAACCGTTTTCTCGTTCACGAGAAGGTCTTTATACCGTTCGTGAGATTTGGGGAAGAACACGCATTCTATCGCGCCGTAAAAGTCTTCTACGGTAACGAAACTCATAAAAGTTCCCGCTTTTGTCGCCTTTTTATCGGCTTGAGTAATTATACCGCCAAAATAAACTTGCATATCGTTTTTAACGTCGGTATAAGTTACCGTTCCGTCTTCGTCTTCCTCAAAGTTTGTAAGCATTTGAGTTGAGAAAGTGCAGTCTTTAAACTTGTCTTTAAACCCGTCTAACGGATGCCCCGAAAGATATACGCCCGTAACGCTCTTTTCAAGCGAAAGTTTTGTCTTATTGTCGTATTCTTTCAAGTTGGGATAGTTTACCGTAAAGGTCGTATCTTCTTCTAAAATATCGCCAAACAAACTCATCTGATTGCTTTCTTTTTGCTTTGCAATGATTGCAACTCTGTCGATAAGTTCGCCCGAAATTCCTATAAGTTGGGTTCTGTTTTTGCCAAACTGGTCGAACGCGCCCGCGTAAATAAGATTTTCAACTAAACGCTTGTTTAAAACCTTGCTTTCGCATCTTGAAATAAAGTTTTCAAAAGAAGCGTAATCGCCGTGTTTTCGTCTTTCTTCAACTATGGAATCTATCGCCGAAAGTCCTATTCCTTTTATCGCCGCAAGCCCGTAGCGAATTTTATTGTTTTTAACGCTGAAAAGTCCAACGCTTTGGTTTATGTCGGGCGGTAAAACTTCAATACCTTCTTCTTTAGCGTAAGAAAGATAGTTTTTAATTTCGTCGATTTTATCTATTCTATTGTTGAGAACTGAAGTTAAAAATTCAGGCTCGAAATAGGTTTTAAGGTACGCCGTTTGATAGGTTACGAGAGAATACGCAGCCGCGTGCGATTTGTTGAACGCGTACTTTGCAAAGTCTTTCATTTCGCTCCAAATCTTTTTGGCTACGTCTTCGGGAACGCCACGTTTTAAGCACCCGTCGATCGCCGTAGAAACCTTACCGTGTTTATCAACGATTTTATCTCTGCCGTGAATAAACACGACTTCTTCTTTAACCATTGCTTCGACTTGTTTTTTACCCATCATACGCCTTACGTTATCGGCTTGTCCCAAGGTGTAACCAGCAAGGTCTTGAACGATTCTCATAACTTGCTCTTGGTAAACTATACAGCCGTAAGTTTGTTTCAAAATAGGTTCGAGTAGCGGATGGTCGAATTTAACTAAATGCGGATTGTGCTTATTTTTTACGAACTTTGGAATAGAATCCATAGGTCCGGGGCGGTAAAGCGAAACCGCCGCTATAATATCTTCAAGGCAAGTCGGTTTAAGTTCTCTAAGGAACTTTTGGAAACCTGCCGATTCAACTTGGAAAA
>JAFTKX010000060.1 GCA_017453045.1 Clostridia bacterium
ATCGTGGATATTATTACGATACTGAAACTAATTTGTACTATCTTAAAACGAGATATTATGATTCGTCAGTTGGTAGGTTTATTTCGCCTGATAGCGTAGACTTTATAACTGCGGATAAAATCAACGGCTTAAACCTTTATGCTTATTGCGCTAAC
The DNA here is from genome assembly GCA_017453045.1 of Clostridia bacterium. Lineage (GTDB taxonomy): Bacteria > Bacillota > Clostridia > Christensenellales > Borkfalkiaceae > UBA10281. Next base: position 156 of record JAFTKX010000060.1, read on the forward strand.
AACCCCATAATGAACGTTGATCCAACAGGTAAGTTTTTAATTGCTCTCATTCTTGGTATTGGAGCGATTATTGGTGGTATTATAGGCGGAATTGTATCTTATAATAAATCAAAAGAAAAAGATAATGATGAAGGGAAATTATTGGGCGATACATTAAAGGGTGTTGCTTTTGGAGCGTCGATTGGAGTAGCTTGAGCGGGGTTGCTGATGGCAGGTGGAGCAGCGCTAATATATGGTGCATCGGATGCGTTTACAGGACAGGCAATTACAATGATAGCTGGAACTTCGGTAAAACAGATGGTTGCCGTTGGTATATTAAGTTATGATTTGTTCGGTGTTCTCGTTGCGCCCATCGTTGGTGTTGATATTGAACTAATTGAGTGGGGAAGTTCGTCTAAAAATTTTATAGATAGGGAACTGAATCTGTCATTGGTGTCATACATTTGCTTTTAATAAAGAAAAGGGGATGATTTATGATTAAATTCAACGGAAAGATAAATGGAGAATGTTTAAAATTTATTAGCAAAAAGCATAAAGCGTTTTATAATGTATTAGCAATTATTGTTGTGTTTATAATATTTGTTATCCCAACTGTTATTTTTTCAATTTTATACAGTTTATGGTTATTATTTATTCTTTTTTTGTCACCATTTTTTATCTTTGTTTTTTCTAGGGTTGACAATGATTTATCTGTCTTATTGCCAATAAAGGTGGAGATAAGCGAAGTTTTAATAGAAATGGAAAATAAAACGAGTAAAAAAACACGATTGTTGTCTGACATAAAAAATGTTATTGATTATGGCAAGTGGTATATTATACAATTTTATAAACCCCAAAAAGATAGATATTTTATATGTCAAAAGGATTTACTCGTTGAAGGTAATATTGAAGATTTTGAAAGATTGTTAAATGGAAAGTTTATACGGAAAACTGTATGAGCAAAAAGCAAAAGTTGATTATAATCGATATATGTAACAATCGCCTACAGATTTTAAGAGATTCTCATCCGTAAAAGCATTTTGCATTGTTTTAGAGCAAAAAACCACACGAATATCCTGCTGTTTTTTAAACGGCAGGATATTTTGCTAAAAGACTTGAAATTTGTCTTATAACCATGTATAATTAAAATGTGGTAAGGTATAGTTTCTTAAAGTGTGGCGATCACGCTACGAATTTACCGCAAAGTATTAAGTTTTGGGATAAAACCTTAAACGGATATAAAGATAGTTTGTCTTACGCGTACGACGGTAAAGGAAATATATCTCAAATCAACCAAAACGGCAAACTTTTAGCAAAATATACTTACGACGGACTTAACCGTTTAGTAAGGGAAGACAACGCAAAACTCAACAAAACCTATCTATTTGAATATGATAGAACGGGCAATATAATTGCAAAAAGAACTTGTCCGTTTACGCTTTATAAAACTGAAAATCCTACTGCGCGCAAAGCAGTAGGATTTTTTGCTAAAAGGCTTGAAATTTTCATTTGTAAAACGCAAAAGTTAAGCGTAAAGCAAAACAGCCTTCGTAACGAAGGCTAAAAGTTTTTGTCCGCTATCTTCTATTAGAGATTAAATCTTTCGTTTATAGATTTAGCAATTTTTTCAAGTCTGCCGTCGGCGCGGTAACTGTAAAGTTTATTTCCACCTATTATAACGTGGTCGTAAAACTGTACGCCCGAAAGTGAAAACATTAAATGCATTTTTTCGGTTGAAGAATCGTCGTCTGGCGACGGAGATGGGTTTCCCGACGGGTGATTATGCGCAATTACGACGGCGTGCGGTCTTAACGTTGCAAACGAACGTGAAAATTCGCTAAGTAGCAAGTTTATTTCGTCTACTTTGTGAGAAGTGTAAGACGTTTTTGCGATAATTTTATTCGATTTAGATAAGAAAAACGCCAAGAAAACTTCTTTGTCGTAAGCCGAAAAGAATTTTATTAAATAACGTTTTACGCTATCGAGATTGAAAAGTTTAATTTCGTCGCCTACGTTTTCTTGACTTACTACGTCGATAAACTTTCCGACGGTCGTCAAAAACGACGCGGTGCTTTCGCCAACGCCTTCAACTGCTTTAAGGTCTTCGGCGCTTGCAGATAAAACGCCGTTTATAGTGCCGAACTTATCAATTAAAGTGTGAGCAAGCGGATTTACGTTCTTTCGTGGAATAGCGTAAAACAGCAATAGTTCTAAAAGTTCGTGTTTGTTTAAAGAATCGGGGCTTTGAGCAAATCTATCTCTAAGCCTTTGTCTATGATTTTCGTGAACGTTTTCTTTAGTTTTATTAGCCATTTGCGGTTATCCTTTGTTGTTTCTCACTTTAATGATAAAAACTTATGGCTAAAAAGTCAATAGATTTTTAATAAAAGAGTAATTTTAACAAAACCGACTGCATAGTAAACGCAATTTACTTGACATAGTTTGAGAAAATAAATATAATGATTATATTTATTATTAGCGAGGTATGAATTATGGAAGCCAAAAGAGCAGTAACAATGGAAAAACTCGTAAACCTTTGTAAAACCAAAGGTATTATTTTCCCGGGTAGCGATATTTACGACGGTATGGGTAACACTTGGGATTACGGTCCTGTAGGCGTTGAAATAAAGAATAATATCAAAAAGGCTTGGTGGAAAAAGTTCGTTCAAGAAAGTGAAAATTCTTACGGCGTTGACGCTGCGATTTTAATGAACAGTAGGGTTTGGGAAGCGTCCGGTCATACCGCAAGTTTCTCTGATCCAAAAATGGACTGTAAAGAGTGTAAAGCCCGTCAAAGAGCCGACAATCTTATTGAAAATTACTCGAAAGGCGAAGTAAATCCCGACGCAATGAGTCAAGAAGAAATGCAGGAGTATATTACCGAGCATCAAATCAAATGTCCTATTTGCGGTAAATTTAACTGGACGCCTATTAGAAATTTCAACCTTATGTTTGAAACGTCAAGGGGGGTTACCGAAGGCAACCAAAATAAAATTTATCTTCGTCCCGAAACTGCTCAAGGCGAATTCGTAAACTTTTTGAACGTTCAACGTTCGGTTAGAGCCAAAGTTCCTTTCGGTATCGCTCAAATCGGCAAGGCGTTCCGTAACGAAATTACGCCGGGTAACTTTATTTTCAGAACTATCGAGTTTGAACAAATGGAACATCAATGGTTCTGCAAAGAGGGAACGGACGGAGAATATTACCAAGAATACAAAAAGCAAGCGTGGGATTTCTTACTTTCGCTCGGCTTTAAAGAAGAAAATCTCCGCTTTAAAGACCACGATAAACTTGCTCACTACGCAAAGAGCGCGTGCGATATTCAATATAATTTCCCGATGGGTTGGTCCGAACTTAACGGTATTCACAATAGAACCGACTACGACCTTTCTCGCCACCAAGAATATTCGGGCAAGAATATGAACTACGTAGACTCTGGAAACGGCGAAAAGTTTATTCCGTACGTTATCGAATATTCAATCGGCGCTGACAGACTTATGCTTGCGGTGCTTTCCGAAGCGTACGACGAAGAAGTTTTAGACGGCGGTGATACGAGAGTAGTAATGCATTTCCATCCTGCTCTTGCAGCGTATAAGGTTTGCGTTCTCCCACTTCAAAAGAAAGAAATGGGCGAAAAGGCTAAAAATCTTTACAAAATGCTTTGCAAGCATTTCCCGTGTACTTACGACGAAGCAGGCTCTATCGGTAAGCGTTACCGCAGACAAGACGAAATCGGTACTCCTTTCTGCGTAACGGTTGACTTCGATACTTTAGCAGACGATACTGTAACTATTCGCGATAGAGATACTATGGAGCAAATTCGTATGCCTATTTCCGAACTCGTAAGTTACGTTGAAAATAAAATAAAATATTGATTTTAAGTGTGATTATGGAAGCGAATAACTTTATTGAAGAAATTATAAATAGCGAACTCGCCGAAGGCAAGGTAAACGAAGTCCATACGAGATTTCCTCCCGAGCCAAACGGATATTTACATATAGGCCATGCAAAATCTTTGTGCCTTAACTTTGGAACGGCTAAAAAATATCAAGGGCTTTGCAACTTGTTCTTTGACGACACGAACCCGTCTAAAGAAAAGACCGAGTACGTCGAAGCCATAAAGGCGGATATCGAGTGGCTTGGCTTTAAATGGCACGAAATTCATTACGCGTCCGACTTTTTCGACGAGATTTACAAATGCGCCGTTAAACTTATAAAAGACGGAAAGGCGTTCGTTTGCGACCTTACCGCCGAACAAATAAGCGAAATGCGCGGAACTTTAACCGAGCCGGGTAAAGAAAGTCCTTATAGAAACAGGTCGGTAGAAGAAAACTTGCTACTTTTTGAGCAAATGAAAGAAGGTAAGTTTAAAGACGGCGAAAAGGTACTTCGCGCAAAGATAGATATGTCGTCGCCTAATATCAATATGCGCGACCCCGTAATTTACAGGGTACTTCGCGCTCACCATCATAGAACGGGCGATAAGTGGTGTATTTATCCTATGTACGACTTCGCGCATCCGCTTTGCGACTCGTTGCAAGGCGTAACGCACTCTCTTTGCACCCTTGAATTTGAAGACCACCGTCCGCTTTACAACTGGACTATTGAAAATACGGGCGTTAGCCACAAACCGCGCCAAATCGAATTTGCAAGGCTTAACGTAACCAACACGGTTATGAGTAAGCGTTATCTTAAAAAACTCGTAGAAGACGGCGCTGTAAAGGGTTGGGACGATCCGAGAATGCCAACTTTAACGGGACTTCGCTCAAGGGGCGTTCCCGCCGAAGCGCTTAAAAATTTCTGCGAAGCAATCGGCATTGCAAAGGCTAATTCTGAAATTGAAATTTCATACTTTGAACATTTTATTAGAGATTATTTGAACGTTAACGCCGAAAGAGCAATGGCTGTTTTCGAGCCGTTAAAGGTTACTATAACTAATTTCCCCGACTGCGACGAAGACGAAGATTTTGAAATAAATCCGAATTCGGAAACCGCAGGCACGAGAAAAATAAGTATGTCGAAGCATATTTATATCGATGCCGAAGATTTTTCTTTAAACCCACCGCCAAAGTATTTTAGACTTAAAAAAGACGGGTACGTTCGTCTTAAAAACGCGTATATTATCAAATGCGACGACGTTATTTTAAACGAAGACGGTACGGTAAAAGAACTCTTGTGTTCTTACGTTCCCGAATCGAGAAGCGGTAGCGATACGAGCGGAATTAAAACTAAAGGCGTAATCCATTGGGTAAGCGCTGAAAAAGCCGTAGACTGCGAGATAAGAAAATACGACTATCTTTTAAAAGACGCCGAATATTCGGGACAAGATTTTTCAGAGCGTATGAATTACGATAGCGTTCACGTATTTAACGGAAAAGCAGAGCCGTATTTAAACGACGTTTGCGAAGGAACGTCTTTCCAACTTATGAGAAAAGGATACTACAAAAAGGTTACCGAAAACGGAAAACTCGTTTTATCCGAAATCGTTTCTTTAAAAGACGGTTACAAGCCTAACAAACAATAACAAAAAGTCCGTTTATGTGTCAATAATCGACATATAGGCGGACTTTTCTTGTTTTTCGTCGTGTATTTACACGCTACTTATATAAAAAATCATCTAAAATTTGCCAAAAAAACTAAAATTTGACAAGTTTTTAATTTGAAAAAAAATAAAAAAATTAGTCTTTAAGTCAAAAAAATGAAAAATTTATATTGACTTTATTCTTTTAATAGTATATAATAATAGTAACTATTGTGTAGAATAATTTATACGAGGAAGCATTATGTTTATTCTTGTAGACGTATTATTGCTGGTTTGTCTTGGATTTATTATATTTGCAAGTATCAAATTCGGCTTTACGAGAAATTTCATATTCGGCATTTTAAGGACGATACTTGGTATCGCCGGTGGCGTAGGCGCGTGCGTAGGCGTGTATTTTTTGATGGACGCTTTCGGGTGGCTTGAATATCTCGGTCAAGGCGTATCGGGCTTTTTCGGCAATCCCGACTTTTTAAATCCCGTCAACGCAGATAATTTTAGCGTGCTTACTAAAGTCGTTGCGTATTTACCTTTCGGCGTTGTATTTTTGATTTTGGGATATATTCTCATTCATTTCCTCGTCAACCTTTTAATGAAAGGTATTTTTGCTCCTATATTTATTCTTAAAAAGAGAAGTAAGGCTTTTAGAATCGTTGACAACGTTATTGGTCTTGTATTTAATCTCGGTCTTTTCTTTGCGGTAGTTTTGGTATCGTTCGGTTTTATTCACGGTATCAACACAGTTAAAGACGGCGACGATTACGTTTACGATAATATGTCTTCAATAATCTTTACCGAAGACGCTAAAGACGACGCTATTATAGGAACTGTATCGCACGCAATCGACGATTTGACGACGCCTATGTTGAACGCAATTCACGAAGGTTTGTCAGCGTCGCCTTTCGGTTCGCTTCTTTACGAATACAATCCTTTAAACGGCGTGTTTGAAAACGTTGTAAAGGGAATGTTTAAAATTTAGACTATAAATTTCGGACGCAAGATTGTTCTTGCGTCTTTTTTTTACCTAAAGTTATAAACTTGTAAATTTTATCATATATTATACCGAAAAATACGGGTGGAGGTATAATAATGATTCAACCAAATTACTGCGCGTTAAACAGCGCAAAATTTTTAAAACGTCAATCAAAAGTTAGGGTAGAGACGGGTTTCCCCGACGTTGAAGAAGTCAAAAAACCCATTTCGGTATTTGCAAAGTCGTTTATTACGTCGCGTGAAAATAGCGCGGAAAAAACTACCGTAAAAGCCAAGGTGTCGTTTACCTTCGTGTATTTAAGCGACGACGGGTATAAAAAGGTAAACGCGGAGTGCGACGCTTTTTCCGAATTAGACGCAGATTGTTCTTTTGTAGAAAGTTTTGTAACGGACGTAAAACTCTTGACGAGCAACGGATTTATAGGCGTTGCAAGCGTCGTTTTCGTAGGTTGTAAAAAAGAAGAAAATCAGTTTTCTGTTTTACAAAATAGCGACGGCGTAGTTTGTAAAAGTAAAGAAATCGACGTAGATATATATTATAATGAAAAGCAAGGGGATCAACTTATAACCGACGAATTTAATCTCGATTTCACGGTTGGCGAAGTTTTATCCTATCAGGCGAACGCCTATTTAACAAGCGTGAATTGCGGGCTTGGAAAAATTATTTTAGAAGGCGAAACCCTTTTGACCGTAAAGGCGTTGCCATTTTCTGAAAATAATGATATAGTTAAAGAAACGAAAGTAATTCCTTTCCGTTACGAGTTGGAATCGGACGATTCTTTACCCGATATGAAGTGTTTTGCGATTGTTAACGTTTCGTCGACTAATCTTAAAATATTTGCCGACGAAAACAAACAAAAGAGTTCGGTTTCAGTTGATATAAAACTTGCTTTTTCGGGCGTTTTAGTAGGCTCTGAAAAAATGACCGTCGTAACCGACGCGTATTTAAAGAATTTTGAATGTGATTTAAAAAAGGTCGATATTGAAAGACTTTGTTTTAAAGAACGAAAGCGTTTTCACGAAAAAGTTTTATGTCAAGGCGAAGCTGCTCTCGACGGCGGTAGAATTTTAGCCGTGCTCGGCGAGTGCGTAAATTTGGTTTCGGCAAAGTCCGACGGCGGAGTCGTAACGGTAGACGGCATAGTAAAAGCCGACGTCGTGTTTAAAAATTCCGACAACGGAATTGTGAACGTTCCTTGCGATAGACCGTTTACTTTTGATTTTTCCGAAAACGGCGAGATTTTCGGTTTAAATTTATGTTTAAGCGGTTTAAACGCGCGCGTTAGAAACGGCGAAATTGAACTTGAAACTCATTTAGAAGTTAGTTACAATTCGTTTGAAAACGAAAGATTTACTTGCGTTGAAGAAATTACCAAACTTGGTGAAAGAAACCGTTTGGGTAGCGCGATTAGCGTATTCGTAGCAAGCGCGGGCGACGACCTGTGGGACGTTGCTAAAAGGCTCGGCTCGGACGAAGAAGAAATTTTAAAATATAACGGAGATCTTACTTTTCCGCTTAGTGGCGACGAAAGGATAATTTTATACAGACAAAAAATATAAGGAACTTATGAAAAATAAAATAAAGGCGTATGCAAAAATAAATTTATCACTTTTAGTTACGGGCGAGGCGAACGGATTTCATAATCTTGACAGCGTAGTAACGACGATAGACCTTTTTGACACGATAACCGTTTCAAAGCGTAAAGACGATAAGATAAACGTAATTATGCGAGGAATAGGCGAAGACGTAATTTTTGGAACTAACAACAACGCTTATAAAGCCGCTCTATTATTTAAAGAAACTTTCAAAACTAAAGGTATGGATATTAAAATAGTAAAAAATATTCCTTTAGCGGGCGGTCTTGGCGGTAGTTCGGCAGACGTTGCAGGCGTTTTGAACGTTTTGAAAAAGGTCTTTGATATAGACGCCGACGTAAAACCGCTTGCCGACAAACTCGGTAGCGATAGTGGGTATCTTTTAAGCGGTGGTTTTGCTCGTATAAGCGGTAGGGGTGATATAGTTCAACCTATCGATACAAAGGCTGAATTTTGGGTGCTTTTAGTCTTTAGCGAAACGGGTGTAAATACTGCCGATTGCTTTAAAAAATATGACGAAATGCAAGGTGGCAACTGTCTTTTAGACAATCAAAAACTAACTCAGGCGATAACTTTAGGCGACGTAGTTGAAATTTCAAAGTACGTTGGAAACGATTTATCCGCGCCTGCATGCGCGCTATGTTCCGAACTTGATAAAAATTTAAAGGCGCTTAAAGATTTAAGCCCCCTTTGCGCGTCGGTTTCGGGTAGCGGAGCAACCTGCTTTGCCCTTTTTGAAACTAAAGAACTTACTCTTTGGGCGGCGGAAAAAATGAAAAGAGCGGGTTACGACGTCGAAGTTGTAAAAACCGTAAAACCAAAAATTTAAAGATATATATACAATCACGTTTAAAAACTCTCTTTGGTGGCAATGATAGAAATATCATTTATCCAAGGGAGTTTTTTTATGAAAAAAATCTGCATAACTTTTTTACTTTTATTCATAATATTTTTGACGGTTGGTTGTAGCGGTTTCAATTTTAACACGGACACGAAAGAAAACGCCGAATATTTGCGTATACACGTTCGCGCAAATTCAAACGGAGAAAAAGACCAAACTATAAAATATCTTATTAAAGATAAAATCGTTAGTTTTTTAACGCCGTATATTGCCGACTGTCACTCAAAAAGCGATGCCGTAGGCGTAATAACCCTTAAAAGAGATGTTTTGAAAGGAATTATAGACGAAATTTTACTAAACAATGGTTTTCATTATAAAAGTAATATAATCGTAAGGCAAGAGAAATTTCCTACCAGAGTATACGGAGAAATAACTCTTGAAAGCGGTTATTACGACGCGGTAATCGTTGAACTTGGAGAAGCAAAAGGCGATAACTGGTGGTGCGTGGTTTATCCGCCTTTTTGTTTTACAGATGGCGAAAAGGTTGAGTATAAATCAAAAATTAAAGAGATTATCGACGATTTTTTAAAACGTCGTCGTTAAGGCGTAGTCGAAAATTTCGGCGTAGCCTAAAAGGAGGATAAATGGATAAAAAAGTGAAAATTTTTGCTCTCGTTATGATAATGATAGTATTTGCAAGCGCGATAGGCGTAGTTACTTATACTGCTAATTATTACACTTACGAGAGCAGTTTTTTAGCCCAAAGCCAAGAAGTGCTCGTTTTAAAACAGGGAAGTCGTGGCGAAACGGTTAAAAAAATTCAGCAAAGACTTAAAAACTGGGGGTATTATAAGGGCTCTGTAGACGGAATTTACGGCGCGCAAACTAAAAAAGCAGTTATAAGTTTTCAAAAAAAGAACGGACTTGTCGCCGACGGTATCGTGGGTAATAAAACTCTTAAAGCGATAGGAATTAGCGTTTCTTCGCAAAGTCAATCGTCTGGTAGCGGTAAATATTCAAGTTCGGATATAGCGTTACTTGCAAGGCTTATTTACGCTGAAGCAAGGGGCGAAAGTTATACGGGACAAGTTGCGGTAGGCGCAGTCGTTTTAAACAGGGTTAAAAGTTCGTCTTTCCCAAACACTATATCAGGTGTAATCTATCAACCTTACGCTTTTACTTGCGTACAAGACGGACAAATAAATTTAACCCCAAACAGCACGGCGACAGCCGCCGCTAAAGACGCTATGAACGGATGGGATCCGTCTTATGGAAGTTTATATTATTATAATCCTGCCATTGCTACGAGTAAGTGGATTTTTTCAAGAAAGACGGTAGTTACAATCGGAAAACACGTCTTTGCGATTTAAGGAGGGAAAATGGATAACGAAATTAAAAAGAAAAATTCGGCGATAGATAAAGCCGAACAAATTGCTCTCGGCGTAAAATACGAAGACGAAGTGAAAAATCAAGAGCATAATTTTGATAATAACGCTTATAAAACGGATAGAAAAACTGCCGAAATGCAAGTTGTAAAAAAGCAAAAACGCCAAAAAATTCAAGATAAAAAAGATTTAAAAAGGCTAAAAGCCGAAAATCGCGCAAAATTAAAGAGAGAAAAGAGAGAAGAAAAAGCCTATTTAAAAAGAATAAAATTAGAGCAAAAACACGAGCATAGACAAAATAAAGAAAAGAGAAAAGAACGTGAAAAAGATAAAAGTCGTAGCCGTGGCGTAGGCGGTTGGATAACGGCGGTCGTATCGCTTGGGTGCGTCGTTATAGTTTTAGGCTCGCTTCTTACCTTGTCGCTTTTTACCGATTATATGGAGTTTAATAAAGTAAACACTAATTCGGCAAGCGCTCAAAGGTCGTTTTACGATTTCGTCGGGTACGTCGATAATTTAGAAACGAATATGTCTAAAATGATGGTCTCAACGGACAAAGAAGGTCAACAAAAAATCTTGGGCGAAATAGTAGTTCAAAGTTCTTTAGCCGAAGAAGCGCTCGCTTCCCTTCCTATAATGGACGAGTCTAAATATCTAACTTCAAAGTTTATAAATCAAGTAGGCGATTATGCAAAATACCTTAATAATCGACTTATAAACGGGGATAGTATAACGGAAAAGGATATTAAAGACTTTTCGGAACTCTATCGGGTTAATAAAGATTTAAAGCGTACTTTATCCGAATTGTCGGCAAAAATAAATCAAAATTACGACTTTTCAGCCCTTTCTAAAAATGACGCTAACGATATTATAGTAGCGCAGTTTAACGATATAGAAAAAAACACTATGCAATATCCCGAAATGATTTACGACGGCGCGTTTTCGGACGGCGACGTTGGTAAAAAACCAAAGGGGCCTAACGGCGAAAAAATAGACGAATTAAAAGCGCAAGAAATTTTCAAGAGTATTTTTTCTTCTTACGGCGTTGAAGAAGTTAAGGTAGAAGGAAAAACTCAAAATGGAGAAATAACTTGTTTTAACGTGATTTCCAAAACCAAAGAAAACGGCGACGTTTACGCGCAAATTTCGGAAATGGGTGGAAAACTTATAATGTTTAACGCCTACAAAGATTGTCAAAAAGACAACACTTCAACCGAGCAATGCGTAATTTTGGCTCAAGAATTTTTGTCAAACGCAGGTTTTGACAATATGACTTGCGTTTGGTCGTATTCGTCTGGGGCTACCGAGTATTTGAATTTTGCTTACGAAACTGGCGGAATAATCGTTTATCCCGATTTGGTTAAGGTAAAAGTTTGTAAAGAAAGGGGAGTTATTTCGGGAATAGACGCCGATAATTACTATATGAATCACGCTCAAAGGGAAATGCAAAATCCGAAGTATTCTTTAGAACAAGCCTTTGATAAGGTAAGTCAAGAAATAAAAGTTTTATCTTCGTCGGTAGCGATTATTCCAACGGGCGGCGGAAATGAAAGGCTTGCTTACGAGTTTATAGGAGAGTCTGAAAACGGCATTTTCTATATCTATCTCGATGCGAACACTTTAAAACAAACGGATATTTTTAAGGTCGTTGAAACCGAGCAAGGAAGACTATTGATATAAAATAATAAGAGCCGAAAATTTCGGCTCTTAAATTTTTGTAAAATTTAATAAAGCGCTTGTAAGTGATAATTCTATTTGCTATAATTATTTTTGTAGATAAAACTTAGGATTATAGGTGATATATATGATTTTTTACTACGTTCGACACGGCGATCCTATTTACGAACCAGACTCTCTCACCGAACTTGGACACAAACAGGCAAACGCCTTGTCAAAAAGATTTGCGCTCTATGGCTTAGACCAAATTTACTGTTCAACTTCAAATAGGGCAATGCTTACCGCAGAGCCTACTTGTAAACTTTTAAACAAAGAAAAAGTTTTATTGCCTTGGACAAACGAAGGTTATATTTGGAATTTTTGCTCTGTCGATAAAGATGATTTAGGCAATAAATGTTGGATTTTTTTCAATAAAAAATATAGAGATTTATTTAATTCTCCCGAAATTCGCGCTTTGGGCGACGACTGGTGTTCGCATCCCGATATTCCCCAAAACTTGAAAGACGGGGTTAAAATTATCAATAAGGAAGTTGATGATTTTATGCTTTCTTTAGGCTTTAAACACGATAGGGTAAATTCAACTTTTACAAAAGTGTCGTCAGGTCCTGCGCCTGAAAGAGTTGCCTTATTTGCTCACGAAGGCTGTGGAAAGATGTTTTTAAGCAGTCTTTTAGATATGCCTTATCCTTACGTATCTACTCATTTAGAACTTGGACATTCTTCAGTAACCACGATTTATATTCCTGAAGATTGTGAAAGACCTCGAATTATGCAATGGTCGAACGACTCCCATTTATATAAAGAGGGGGTATTAAGTGCGTATCAAAACTGGATAGACCTTTAAAACCTTATCTGCGTCGCAATACTGCGTTTCTATTTTATTGCCAAGACTTCGGTGAACAAAAAGTTCTACCAAACCCTTGTCAATAAAATGAGCCTTGTCTTGCTCGCATCTAAGGATTTAAATACTTTAAAGGCTTATCTACTTCGTTTGCCTGCGTTAACTGTTTCACTCTAAAAACCTTGGTGACAAACGAGGTCTATTGTGACTAAAAATAAGCATTGATAAACTCACGCTAAAACTAAACTAAAAAAGAGCAAAAATACAAGATTTTGTCTTGTGTTTTTGCTCTTTTTAATTACTTAAATTTATGACCTTCTGTCAATTTTATAGGTTGGAACGAGATCTTTTACCAAACGCTTCATATCGTTTGATTCGCTGTGGGTTGCTTCGTGCAAATTATCTAACACAGTCCAAAAGTTTTCTTCGTCAAATTTAATGGGTTGGGCGATATTTATAAGACCGTTAGGAGTGGTTTGCATGCCTTCTTCGTCCATAAGTCTTTCTTCAAATAGTTTTTCGCCCGGTCTAAGTCCCGTACATTTTATTTCAATATCTACGTTTGGTTCAAGCCCCGAAAGTTTTATAAGGTTATAAGCAAGGTCGTAAATTTTTACGGGTTCACCCATATCAAGAACGAAGATTTGACCGCCTTTAGCGTATGCTCCTGCTTGTAAAACGAGTGAAACTGCTTCGGGAATAGTCATAAAGTATCTAATAATATCTTTATGCGTAACGGTAACAGGACCGCCTTCGGCAATTTGTTTTTTGAAAAGTGGAATAACCGAACCGTTAGAGCCTAAAACGTTACCAAATCTTACGGCAACGAAGTTGGTGTTTTTGCTATGACGACCGATAGTTTGAATAATCATTTCGCAAATACGTTTGGTTGCGCCCATAACGTTCGTTGGGTTTACCGCTTTATCCGTAGAAATTTGAACGAAAGTTTCAGCGCCGTACTTATCCGCCGCTTTTGCCACGTTAAGAGTTCCGAAAACGTTGTTTTTAACTGCTTCGTTCGGGCTAGTTTCCATAAGTGGAACGTGTTTATGCGCTGCCGCATGGAAAACTATTTGCGGACGGTATTTGTCAAATACGTTATCAATTTTAACCTTATCTCTTATGCTTGCAATAAGAGTAGTTAAGTGGAGAGTTGGATATTTACGCTTTAATTCCTGTTCAATATCGTAAGCGTTATTTTCGTAAATATCTAAAATAATAAGGTGGTCGGGATTATGGCTTGCAATTTGTCTACAAAGTTCGCTACCTATCGAACCGCCTCCGCCCGTAACTAAAACCGTTTTATTTTCGATATATCCTATAATTTCGTCAATATCAACTTTAACTTGATCTCTACCCAAAAGGTCTTGAATATCAACTTCTCTAAGGTCTGAAACTGAAATTTGACCGTCTACAAGTTGATACATGCCGGGAAGTATTTTAACGGGAACTTTGCTGTCTTTACATCTTGCAACAATCTTGCTAATTCTTTTTTTGTCGGTAGACGGCATCGTTATAAAGATTTCTTCAACTCTATAAGCCTTAACCGCTTTTTTAATATCGTAAGTCGTTCCGACTATTTTTACGCCTGCAATATTTTTACCGAGTTTATCTACGTCGTCGTCGATAAGACAAACTGCGCGATAACTTAACTTATTTGAATTTCTTATCTCGTTTATAAGAGAAGTTCCTGCGTCGCCCGCGCCAACTATCATAACTCTCTTTTTGGGGTGAGATAAATTAAACGTATATTTTTTCAAAAATTCAAAAATTCTTCTGTGGAATCTCGTTATAAGCGTTAAATAAAAAGCGAAGGCTAAAAAGGTTAAAGTCGTTGTAAATTCAATCGGCGACTTAAATATTATATCGTATATTACGTTCGCAAAACCTACCGAAACGATACTTAAAGCGAGTTTTATACCTTCAACTATGCTTACTGCTGAATATAGCACGGAATACAGTCCGAAAACGGCAAAAAAGATAATACAAAATATTAAATTGCCGAAAAACCATGCGTAAACTTTCCAGTCGAATAAAAATTGATCCATCGTACTGAAATATGCAAAAAACAATGACGCCGAAAGTAAAATGGTGTCAATTATAACCAGCAACGCTATTCTAAAACTTAAGTTAACTCGTTTTG
>JAFTKX010000061.1 GCA_017453045.1 Clostridia bacterium
TCAACTCTATCATATTCTTTCATATTATCTTCTCCCATATGGTGTAATTAACACAATTTTTCCGTTTGGATATACCATCCAACCTGAACGAAAGGTTACGTATTCGTTTTTATTTTTTCGCTTAAGTGTAATAGTGATATTTATCCGCTGACCATATTCATTAAGCAATCCCAGTTCATAATCTCCAACAGAATAAGCAAGTGTTGCTTGTTTTATAAATTCTTGTTGCAAATATTCTGAATCCATTATACCATATCCCCAAAGTTCAAACAACTGTTTTTTATCATCAACGGCAGACGAGACAAAAACGTATTTTGTAAATTTTGCAATAGGACTCTCTATCGTTGCTGTTATAGGATAAATATTTATGGTGTCACAATGGCAATTTGGGTGTAATGGCTTCGTTGGGCACTTGTCTTTCACAAAACAACAACCGTTTAAATTTAAACATATTGCGCAATGCTTTGAAATTATGCCTTTTATTACGTTGGCACTCTTTTCCTCACTACTTTCAGCAGGTTTTGTTGCGTGATGTACCCACTTCACCCATTTTGCTTGCAACGTCTTCTTTACATAATTACTAACTTCTTCAATTTTGCTCACAGCCTTAATTTGTTCCCCCTTAAATTGAATTTTTACGGCGCAATTTGAGTGTAACACAAGATTTTCAAAAGTCAATACTCTCTATACGAAGAATTTTTACAAAATTTAAAGTATCCTTTAGTCTACAACCCCACCCGTTCGATTCCCCTCCATAGCGAACGCAAAAAAATATAGCGGACACAAAAAGTGTCCGCTATATTTTTGGCGGAAGCGAGGGGATTCGAACCCCTGAGCCCGTGAAGACTACACGATTTCCAATCGTGCCTGTTATGACCGCTTCGATACGCTTCCATCTATTATTCTCGATTTTACTTTTGCGTGCCCGTTATACTCGCTTTCGCTCGTGGCGTTCGCTTCGCTCGGCTGAAGACCGCTTCGCATTTGCCTTTGGCAAATCTTCGACTACTGTCGAAATAACTTCCATCTATTGTTCTCGATTTTACTTTTGCGTGCCCGTTATACTCGCTTTCGCTCGTGGCGTTCGCTTCGCTCGGCTGAAGACCGCTTCGCATTTGCCTTTGGCAAATCTTCGACTACTATCGAAATAACTTCCATCTATTATTCTCGATTTTATCGTTCCGCAAATCGCTTACATATTTTAGCCTATTTGTTACCGTTTGTCAAATGCTTTTGCGCATTTTTTATTTTTACTCGTCTATTACTTCAACGTAAAAACTAACCGGGCGAAATCCGTCGTTACAACTTATCATTGCCGACTTCTCGTTTTTCATCCAACCGTCGAAAAAATTACCGCCACCTTGAGATAGTTCCTTAACGAATTTTTCCATACTCTCCCACGCGCTACTGCATAAATCGTTGGGCTTTTCTCCGTTTTCCGAAATAAAAACTTGCCCAACTTTTACGTCGCAAGCGTTCTTGATAGGGTTTTCATACAACTTCATTAAATCTTTATATTCAGTTTTTCTTACTGCCGTAATTTTTACTTTCATATCTCAATTATACCATTATTTATCTTATTTTGCACTCATTTTAATCAATATTTTTACTGATGCAACCTAAAGTTGCGAAATTGCAAGCCGAAATTGGTTGTATAAACTTAAAAAAAGCCGTATAATGTAACCATAAACATAAGGAGAAGACAATATGACTAACGCAGAAATACTTGGAAACAAATTATACGACTTGCGCAAAACGACGGGACTTTCGCAAGAAGAACTCGCCGACAAGTTAGGAGTTTCTCGCCAAGCAATTTCCAAATGGGAACGTGGCGAAGCCCTTCCAGACACGGCAAATTTAATTGCGCTTGCAAAACTATATAACGTTTCGCTCGACGAACTCGTTGGAAACGACAACGCAACTAAATCAGCCGACGACGAAAAGAAAACGGAAGATAAACGCCAAACGACTTACGAAGACGAAAACGTAAAGATTAAAGTAGACCAAAACGGCATAAAAGTAGACTGTAAAGACGATGACGATAGAGTAAAAGTCGATATCGACGAAAATGGAATTAGCGTTAAAGTAGGCGAAGACGAGGACGACGACGATTGTGAAGACGACGTTGACGACGGCGAAGTTTATTATTCTTATAACGGTCAGCCAACGAATAAAAAACGCAATATTTTAAGGCTTTTACACAGTTTACCTTACCCTATCATAACGACAATCGCATTTTTACTTTGGGGGTTTTTAGGTGAGGCTTTCCACGTTTCTTGGACGCTCTTTATAACTATACCCATATATTACACTTTAATTGATTGTTTTAGATTAAAAAGAGTAAGCCATTTTGCTTATCCTGTGTTTATTACTTTCGTATACTTGCTTATAGGTATGCAATGGGGACTTTGGCATCCGTTTTGGATATTATATTTAACAATTCCCTTATTTTACCCGATTGCAAACGCAATAGATAAAAAATCGTAAAATAACTCAAATTTTTAAGGGCGAAACCTTTTTGGTTTCGCCCTTTCTTTTTACTCTAAAAATTCTTTTACGCCTTTGATTAAATTATACTCTCTCCTACCCTGTAAAACCTTTGTAGGACAGTCGCTAACGTGAGTTTCCAAACAAAAAACACCTTGATAATCGACTTCCTTAAGGGCTTTTGCGAATTTTTCCCAGTCGCAAACACCGCTTTTGGGAAGTCCATGACAATCTCTTTTTCCGTCGTTATCGTGAACGTGCAAACACGCCAAGAGCCCACCGATTTTTTTAACCGATTCGCTTGGCTGATTGCCCCAAATTAAATCGTGCCCCGTGTCTAAACAAATTTTCAAATTGTCCTTTCCAACAGTTTTAACGAAGTCGATACAACTTTCTACCGACGAAATCGGAAAATTTAAAAAAGGCATATTTTCTATACAAACGACAACTCCTAAATCATTTGCGTACGAGCAAAGTTCTTTAAAAAAGTCTACGTTAATTTGCATAACGCTTTCAGCGTTTTCACAACCTCCTTCGCCAAATGGCATAAGCGGATGAACGACGAAATGTTTAGCCCCTAAATAATGAGTTCCCATTATCGCCTTTTTCATTGCCGTGAGCCTTTCCGCTCTATCTTCTTCGGTAAAATCTTTAGGCGGAAATCTCCAAGGAGCGTGAGTTTGACAAATAACTATACCTTGTTCTTCGACTACTTTTCTTTTCTTTTTCAACGTCTTTTCAAAAGCGTCGCCACTAAGTTTAAAAAAGTCGGTATCCGTATTTATAAAGCCTTGAAAGTCCACGCAGTCGTAACCGTGAAGTTTCATTTTTTTAGCGCCTTCTTTTGTGCCGTAGCGTAATAAATACGCCGTGCTAACAATTCCTATTTTCATCATATTCCCCTTATAAATCAACCTATAGGTCGATTATTTTACATTTTCAGAAGTCGCTTCTTTTGCGTAATCGTCAATTTTTTTAGCGTTTTTATCGTCGTGATTTAAGCATCCCGCGCCACCGACGCATCCGCCTTTACACGCCATACCTTCGATAAAGTTGTACGGCAATACGCCCTTTGACGCTTTTAAAAGCGCAGACCTACATTCTTCTATTCCGTTACAAGAAATAGGCTTTACTTCAAACTCCGACGACCTATTTTTCATATCGCTTGCAACGGCTTCGGAAAGTCCGCCCGAACGCGCGAAAATTCTACCGTAATAAGACGCTTGGCAAAGGTCGGTTTTTTCAAGCGTAGTTACGTCTATATCCTTACTGTCGATAAGCGCCTGCAATTCTTCAAAAGTCATCACGCTATCGACGTATCCTTGATATTCTTCGCGTTGAAATTCAGTCTTTTTAGCCGTACACGGACCTATGAACACAGTCTTTGCCGTGCCGTCTTGTTCTTTTAAAAATCTTCCCATCGTTCCCATAGGCGAAAGATTTTTCGATACGCTGTCTTTTAAAGCGGGAAAATTCTTCTCCAGATAGGAAACGAACGCAGGACAGCAAGAAGAAGTTAAAAAGCCTTTTCTTCAAGTTCTTTACTTTCGCTTGCAGTAACCATATCCGCGCCGTGAGCAACTTCCACTATATCCGTAAAGCCTAAAAGTTTAATCGCCGTTAAAACCTGTCCGAGTTCAGCATATCTAAACTGACTTGCAATAGACGGCGCTATCATTGCGTAAACCTTATAGTTTTTACCGCCGTTAGAACCTTTTATCATATCTATTACGTCTAATATGTAAGACCTGTCGGTGATTGCGCCAAACGGACATTGATAAGCGCACGCGCCACACGCTATACACTTGTCGTAGTCGATTTTTGCTTCTTTGTTTTCTCCCATCGAAATCGCGTGGACTTTACAACTTGCTTCGCACGGGCGTTTATAGTTGTTTATAGCGTTGTACGGACATGCAGCAGCGCATCTACCGCACTCTACGCATTTAGTCTTGTCAATATGCGCCTTTTGGTCGCTACCAAAACTAATCGCGCCGACGGGACATACGTCTTCGCAACGGTGAGCAAGACAACCCCTACAAACCGAAGTTACTTCGTAACCGCCCGTAGGACAGTCCTCACACGCTATATCTATAACCTGTATAACCTTTTTGTTAAACCTATTTCCGCCGATTGCGAGTTTCACTCTTTCGGAAAGAATTGCTCTTTCTTTATAGACGCAACATCTCATAGTGGGCACTTTGCCCGACGAAATTTTCTTAGGAATTTCGGTTATATTTTCAAGTAGCGCGTCTTTCCACGCGAGCGACGCTACTTCGGTTAAAACCTTATATTTAAGTAATTGTACTTTATTGTCAAATTTATTTTTACTGTTCATTATTCCACCGAGTTTACGTGTTTCATCAATATTTCTCTATTTTCCGCCTTGCCTTTGATAAGTTGAGCGGCGGCGATAAGCGGAATCC
The DNA here is from genome assembly GCA_017453045.1 of Clostridia bacterium. Taxonomy (GTDB): domain Bacteria; phylum Bacillota; class Clostridia; order Christensenellales; family Borkfalkiaceae; genus UBA10281. The sequence goes on from JAFTKX010000061.1 coordinate 4,911, forward strand.
ACTTTCTTGCGTATTCCTCGCTCGTACCTTTCTTTTTGCAAAAGAGTTTTAAGTATTTTTCGGCAATATCTTTTTTGCCTTCGAGTTCAAAAATTAAATAAGTTTTAGCGGCGTCTGCCGAAGCGTTGCCCTGACTTGCGTGCGACCAGTCGATTATATACGGCGTTCCGTCGGGCTTTATGATAACGTTAGACGGGTTAAAGTCGCAATGAAGCACGCTGTTATGGTCGGGCATTTCTTTCCAACGCATAGCGAGATCGTAACGGGTTGACGCGTCTAAATCAGACTTAAAAATCTTGTCGGTCATCTTATCTTTAAACTTTGTAAGAAGCGGTGAACGACAGGCGTGAATTTCCATTTGTAAATCGACGAATAACTCTAAATACTCGTCGAGTTTTTCAGGATTGTCCGCCATGAGTTTTTCGAGCGTTATACCGTCGATATACTCCATAACGATAGCGCATTTGCCTTCGATTGCCGTAACTTCTATAATTTTGGGGATTTTTAAGCCCGTTTCTTCAATTCGCGCTTGATTTAAGCCTTCGTTTAAAACGTTTGATTTTGAATAGGTTTCGTCGAAAATTTTATAAACCTTATCGCCGTCGCGGTATATTAACTTACTCTTTCTTTCGGCGATTGAACTTATCTCGTGAATAGTTTTCATGTTCTTTCCTTATCGTATATATTAACCGTAAGAAGTTATCTCCCCTTGCTATAAAAGAAGAAACTTCCCACACTATTATATAATTTTACTATAATATATTGAAGTTGTCAATACCCTTTTAGAAAATTTTATAAAACAAATCGAGAAATACGCTTAATAAATTTATAATAAAAGGCTGAGGCACAGCGTATGACTGATTTTAATGAAAAGGGTTAGATTCAAGCAAGACGGGATTTTTATGAGATTTTTGCAAGGGAATTACCTTGCTCAAAATCGGAATTGCAAAAAACCATAAAAAGACTTGTATTGCATGGCAACTAAACCTTTTTAAGTTTTAGATACAAGGCAGACAAGGCTCGCTTTAAAGTATAAGACTCGATAGACCTTGTTGGTCATCGTGGTTTAGACTTTAAAGCAGTAACACAGTATGCCGAAGTATATAAGACTTAAAAATTCAGTCGCGAGTTGTAACATAGCCTAATAAAAAAAGACAGTATTTTAGATAAAACTCTTATAGAGCATTACTAAATTCTGTCTTTTTTACGTACGACTTATTAGAAGTGTTATATTTACAAAAGGCGTTTATTCGTTATCTTTATTTTGTGAATTTTGAGCGTTACATTTACTGCTTCGTTTAGTTTTACATTGCTTGCAATACGGACAGCCTATACACTTTTCACCGCGTTTTTTGGCTCTCCATAAATACCAAACGATACCTGCAACTATCAAAAGTAATATAACGATAACTATAATGTTTTCTAACATACGCTTCAATCCTTAATTATAGGGATACTTAATTTTTCTCGGCTTTTAATTTTTCTTCAGCCTTTAATTTTTTTTGAGTGTTTAAAATTAAACCGACTACTACGCCAGCCATAGCAAGAACACCTATAAGCCCTGCAATCGCCGCAACTACGTTAAGCGTAGCGGGAGCAACGATTAATGTTCCTATCGTGTAAATCAAATAAGCAACCGTATAACCTATTGCAAGTTGGAATCCGATACCGCCCCAAAGCCATTTTGCGCTTTTCATTTCGGAGTTCATTGCGCCGATAGCGGCAAAACAAGGCGGTGTATAGAGGTTAAACATTAAGTATGCTAAAGCGGCAACTTTAGTTATAGCAAGAATTCCCGCAACTTCAACGCCCGCGCCTTGCATCATGGCAAGTTCGTCCATGTCGATAAGATTTTCAAGCCCTACGAAACAAACGGCAAGCGTTCCTACGACGTTTTCTTTTGCGATAAATCCCGTAATAGCGGCTGCGGCAAGTTGCCAAGAAAGTACGCCTACGATAGGAACGAGAAGATATGCAAACGGCGTTGCTATCGACGCAAGGATAGATTGATCGGCGGTTTCTGCAACGGCAAACGTCCAAGTAAACGTTTGCATAAGTTGTACTGCCATATTGCAAAGAAGAATAATCGTAGCCGCTTTTACTATGTACGCCCAACCACGACTACACATAGATTTGAACGCTCCCCACAAAGACGGCGCTTTATATTCTGGAAGTTCAATAATGAAATAAGACTTTTTCGCTCTATAACCCGTAATTAAATTGATAAGCAAAGCGCCGATAAAAATGAGGGCGATACCTGCGAAATAAGCAAGCGCGCTTACCCACCAAGCATTTCCAAAAAACGCGCCGGCAAAAAGCGCTATAACGGGTATTTTTGCGCCACACGGCATAAACGGAGCGAGCATAGCGGTTGCTCTGCGTTCGCGTTCGTTACGAATAGTTCTACTTGCCATAATGCCCGGAACGGCGCATCCTATCGTAATAACGAAAGGTATTACCGATTTGCCCGAAAGTCCTACCTTTTTGAAAATAGGATCTAAAACGACTGCCGCGCGAGACATATAACCGCAGTCTTCAAGTAATGCAATAAGGAAATACATTACCATTACGAGCGGAAGGAAACCTACGACGGCAATAAGACCGCCTATAATACCGTCAACTAAAATTGCAGACAATACCGGCGACGCATTTTCAAGCAATCCGCCAACCCAACCTTGAAATACCTCCAAAATTGGAACGAGCCCCGGTATAAAAGTTTCGCCAATTTCAACGCCTTCGGCTATCCACGTACCCAAAGTTGCTTGGGATATGAAAAACACGAGAAACATAACGACGGCAAAAATGGGAATACCAAGCCATTTATTAGTTAAAACCGAATCAATTTTATCGCCAAAATTTTTCTCTTTGGTTAACACTTTACGAACTTCAACCGCTTTTACGATTTCGTTGACAAATTCAAAACGCTTGCGGTCTGCAACTTCAACGACTGCCCTATCCGTAAGGTCGATATTTTCTTGCGTATAAGGGGCTTTTTGCTCTACGCCTACACGAGATTTAACCGTTTCGATAAGAGTTTTTAAGCCTTTTGACGAAGTGGAAACGGTTTTTACGATAGGACAACCAAGTTGCTTTGACAACTCATCCGCGTCGATTTTCGTTCCCTTCTTTTCGTTAACGTCGCTCTTATTTAGGGCTACGACTACGGGAATTCCAAGTTCTAACAACTGAGTCGTAAAGAAAAGGCTACGGCTTAAATTGTCCGCGTCGACGATATTGATAATAACGTCGGGATTTTCTTGTTTTACGTAAGCGCTCGTAATAGATTCTTCGCTAGTAAACGGAGACATCGAGTACGCGCCGGGCAAGTCGACGGCTATTAGTTCATCCTTTCCAGCATACGCTTTTTTTATCGGATGCTCCTTTTTATCAACGGTAACGCCTGCCCAGTTTCCGACCTTCTCGTTTTGTCCGGTCAAAGCGTTGTACATGGTAGTTTTACCAGAGTTTGGATTACCCGTTAAGGCAATTCGCATTGTTTTATACCTCCAAATTATTTATCATTTATATACAGTTAGCAACCGCTAACCGTTTGTCGAAAAAAATAATCGACAAGCCTTAAATTGTTAAAGCCATTAGACTATAATGGCTTCGGCAAGTTGATTATCAATATTATATCTTCCATCTTTGATGGCTACGATACAACCGCCTTTAAGATGGCGAATTACGGTAATAGTTTCTCCACTATAGCAACCAAGAGAAAAAAGGAAAGAATTAAGATCTTCGTCGTCGGTTTCAATTTTGCTAATGACGTACTCAACTCCGTCTTGCGCTTGTCTTAAATTCATCTTACGCTCCTTTTTAACGTTGGTTAGCACTCGCTAACTAATAGGTCAAAAAATTAAGTTAGCCATTGCTAACTATGATGATTATACATCTTATTTTATGCTTTGTCAACTTTTTTTATCGCTTTTTTAAAATTTTATTTTATTTTTTTATTAGCGCTTGAAAATACTCTATTTTTATGATAAAATATTCTTAATTATAAGGAGAAAATAATGGCACTACACGAATCGGGTCAAATGTATTTAGAAAGCATTTTGGTTTTGCATAAAAAGAACGGTAGCGTTCGCTCTATTGACATAGTTGAACATATGGGTTATTCAAAACCGAGCGTTTCGAGAGCGGTTGGACTACTAAAAGCAGAAGAATACGTTACCGTAGACAAAAACGGATATATTACTCTTACCGAAAAAGGCAAGACCGAAGCCGAAAAAATTTATGAAAGGCACGGCGTTATCGCTAAATTCTTGATGAATTTAGGCGTTTCGGAAAAAACTGCGACAGAAGACGCTTGCAAAATTGAACACGTTATTAGCGACGAGTCTATCGAAGCCGTCAAAAAGCATTTGGGCAAATGAAAAAGTCTAATCATTATATAAACAAAGAAACGGCTGACCGCTTTGCGACTGCCGTTTTTATTATATTGCAAACTATTTTATATTCGGTTTTTATGTGGCAAGATTTTTCAAACGGAAGCGACACCACGAATTTAAAATACGCCACAATTTGCCTTTGTCTTGTTTTTACCGTTTATAAACTACCCTTTTCGTCAATAGACGGGCTACTCGTTTTTTTAGCCCTTTTATTTACCGTTGCTTCAGACACCTTTACCTTACTTATAAACGACTACTTTACGCTTGGAGTAAGTTTGTTTATTCCCGCGCAACTCATATACGGTTTAAGAATGCGTGTTTGGGCGGAAAAACCGCTATATAAGTCGATTATCGCAAGATTTTCGGTAATTGTGGCAGTCGTTTTAGGCGCTACAGTCGCGCAAATTGCAGACGGACTTACTTTAGTTACCGCGATATATTTTTCAATGCTTTTATACAACGCGATTGAAAGTGTTTTCTTTGCAAAAACCTTTAAAAGAATTTTATTTTGTATAGGACTTTGGCTTTTTATTTGTTGCGACGTTTGCGTTGGGCTTTATAACCTTACCGACGTTTTAGGCGTTGCCGTTAATAAAGAAGTTTTTAACTTTGCAAGTATTATGATGTGGGGCTTTTATTTGCCCAGCCAAGTTTTAATCGTTACTTCAATTAGAAAGGAAAAACTTGCTCCATTAAGATTTAAATAGACAAGCGTTAAAAACGCCAAACTCTTTGACGAGTTTGGCGTTTTTCTTTTATTTCATTTTAAATATTTTTTTGCAAATAAACGCTGAAATTACTACCGAAAAATAAGTCCAACCGGCAGAAAGCAAGACGTCGGTTGCAAAATGCGCTCCAACCAAAATTCGCGTATAACCCAGCACGAGAGTTGATAACGTTGCGCCTACTAAAAGCCAAGTTTTTGCCTTTATACGAGTTTTTTCGTCAATTTCCAAAAAGTCTGGAACAAGCGCAAAACAATATATGACCGCCCACGCGCAAGTATGCCCCGACGGGAAAGATTTATAAGCGTCGGTTGCAATTCCAAGAGCGAGCATTTCTTCGCTCGGCGTTTGCTTGCCGTTTATAACGAACCACTCGGTATACTTAACGAATTCGTTTAAACCGTTATATTCTAAAACGTTAATCGCGCGATAACGTTGTCTACCAACGAGCACTTTTACGCCTTGAACGGGAACTTGAGCCATAACCGCCGCCATAAATACCGCTACTGCAAAAACGGTAAGCCCTGCGATATGCTTTTCGGGAATTTTAAACGTTCCGAGCGTTATTAACGCAAAACAACCTGCCGAAACTACCGCGACTATTAAGGTTATTAAAGATTTATATTCTTCAAACGCGTCGAGTTTATGGTTTTGTTCAAAAACGTACTCTACCGCGCGAGTTATCATTACCGTTAAAATGACGATACCAACGACGGCGCAAAGAGTCATAAGTATTGATTTTACAACGTTTTCTTGTATTTTAAACGACCTTCTCAATAATATCGCCGAAGCAAACGCGCCTGCTAAATACATAGGAGATTCGCCTATTACTTCAAAAATTTTACCGAAAAGGCTATTTGAAATATACTCTCCGTCAGGCAATTTTGCTATTGCTTGACTTATTTGATAATCAAAAAAAGTTGCAAGCGTAACGCACGCTACGTAAAGAGCAAGGCAACTGATTATAATTATGAGTTTCGCCCTTTTAGACATCTTTCGTCCCCCTATTAAATTTTCCTATAATTTCGTTGACTGAACCAACGTAAGCAAAAGTTTCGGGATAACTTTTAATTATATTTTGAAATTTAGCAATTTCTCTGGGTTTTATAATGCAAATAAGAAAGTTCTTTTTTCTACCCTCAAACATACCTTTCGCAGGAGTTATAGTAACGCCGTGCCCAAGTTGTTCGATAATTTCTTTAGCGATTTCGTCGGCGTGTTCGGTTATAACTTCAAACTTAAGAGCAGACTTCGCGCCCTGCATAATAAAATCGCAGACGACTGAATTTGCAAACGAACTGATAAGCGCTAAAAATACGGGCATTAAATTATCGTGATAAACGAAAATCGAAATTGCCATAATCACCGCGTTTACCGCAAAAACCATTGCTCCTACGCCCTTGTGTGGAAATTTCTTTTGAAGCATTGCTCCAACTACGTCCGCTCCACCCGTCGACGCGTTTACCTTTAAAGCAAAGGCGAGCGAAACTCCGCTACACGCTCCGCCCAAAATTGCGCCTACGAGTCTCGTTCCGATATCTTCAACTTCGCCAACCCCTGAAATCGTAAACTGATAGGTTGGATCGATAAAGTTAGAAAGGCAGAACATTAACCCCGCCATAACGAAAGCCGTAATAAAAGTTTTTATTGAAAACTCTTTCGATAAAATCTTCGCCGCAAAAATCAAAAGCGGAATATTTGCAAATACTAAAAGTAACGAACTGTAATCTATTGCCCCACTATTTGAAGTGGTTGCCCCCGTTGAATACTGTATCATTGCCACTACGCCCGGAAGTCCACCCGGAGCAAACTTGCAAGTCGCTATAAAATAGTGGTAACCGATAGCGTAAAATAACGCCGATAAAAATATGTAAATAGTGGAAACTACCTTTTTATTTCTCTTTCTAAGTTTAGTTTCCCACTCGTCTTTTTGTACTTTATAAATTCTCTTTTCCCCGTCTTGTTCGACTTGCCCGTTATCCGTTGAAACGGACGTTTCTTTTTCTTCCATAAAAAACTCCAAACGCTTATGCTCCTTTTATCATAGCACAATCAAAACTAATTGTCATTTGTTTTAAGCAAATTTATAAAGCATTTTTACCTATAAAATTTCTTTTTCGCAATACCCCTTTAAACAGTAGAAAATTTTTACTTTTTATGGTACAATATCTCTACACACGTTATTTTAGTTCCGCTTTGGAGGGATTATTTATGGATATGAAGCAAATAGAAGCCAAGTGGCAAGCGAAATGGGAGAAAGATAAACTCAACTATTTCAACAAGAAAAACGTAGATAAAAAGTTCTATTGTTTAGAAATGTTTTCTTACCCGTCCGCTTCTAAACTCCACCTTGGGCATTGGTATAACTACGGTCTTACCGACAGTTACGCCCGCTTTAAAAGGATGAAAGGCTATGAAGTTTTTCAACCGATGGGGTTTGACGCGTTTGGTCTTCCTGCCGAAAACTTTGCTATAAAAACGGGTAAACACCCCGAACTTACCACCCTTGAAAACATTGACACTATGGAAGGTCAATTAAAGGCGATGGGCGCAATGTTCGATTGGAACGCCGAAATTAAAACCTGCATGCCCGACTATTACAAATGGACTCAATGGCTCTTTTTAAAACTTTACGAAAACGGTCTTGCTTATAGAAAAGAAGCGCCTGTAAACTGGTGTCCAAGTTGTAACACCGTTCTTGCAAACGAACAGGTTGACGACGGTCATTGCGAACGTTGCGGAACTCAAGTTATAAAGAAAAACCTTACTCAATGGTTCTTTAAAATTACTAAATACGCTGAAGAACTTTTGTCTTGTCTTGACGGTCTTGACTGGCCCGAAAAAACAAAGGCAATGCAAAAGAACTGGATAGGTAAATCGAGCGGTGGCGAAATTACTTTTACGGCTGAAAGTGGCGACGAATTTAAGGTTTTCACAACTAGAGCCGACACCGTTTTCGGCGTTTCGTACGTCGTTCTTGCTCCCGAACACCCACTCGTTAAGAAGTTAACAACGGAAGATAGAGCGAGCGACGTTGAAAAATACGTTGAAGAAACTGCAAAAATAAACGAGATTGAAAGACTTTCGACCACTCGCGAAAAGACAGGCGTTTTTATCGGTGCTTACGCAATTAACCCTGCGAACAACAAAAAAGTTCCTATCTACGCCGCTGATTACGTTTTATATTCTTACGGAACGGGCGCAGTTATGGGCGTTCCCGCTCACGACGCAAGAGATTATCTTTTCGCTCAAAAATATAACCTTCCTATAAACGTCGTTATAAGAAACCCCAAGGGCGAAACCGAACTTCCATACTGTGAAGACGGTATGCTCGTAAACAGTTTGTCGTTTGACGGGCTTACTTCTGAAGACGCGAGAAAGGCGATTTTAAATAGTTTAAGTAAAGAAGGAAAAGGTCAACACAAGACTAATTATAGACTTAGAGACTGGCTCGTTTCTCGTCAAAGATACTGGGGCGCGCCTATCCCTATGATTCATTGTAAGCATTGCGGAACTGTTCCCGTACCTTATAAAGACTTACCCGTTGAACTTCCTAAAGACGTTGAATTCCGTCCCGACGGAAAATCACCGCTTGCTAAATGCGAAAGTTTCGTAAAAGTAAAATGCCCCGTTTGTGGCGCTGACGCAGAACGCGACGTTGATACTCTCGATACCTTCGTTTGTTCGAGTTGGTATTACTTAAGATATCCCGACAATAAAAACGAAGATATGCCTTTCGATCCTGAAATTATCAATCAAATGCTCCCCGTCGACAAGTATGTTGGCGGTCCTGAACACGCTTGTATGCACCTTTTGTATGCAAGATTTATAACCAAAGCCCTTCGCGATATGGGGTATTTGAAGTTTGACGAACCGTTCACTTCTCTTACCCACCAAGGTATAATACTTGGACCTGACGGAAACAGAATGAGTAAGTCAAGGGGCAACGTAGTATCTCCCGACACTTATATCGACGAGTTTGGCTCCGACGTATTTAGACTTTATCTTATGTTCGGCTTTGCTTACACCGAGGGCGGTCCTTGGGACGACAACGGTATTAAGTCGATTGCTAAATTTGCCGAAAGAATTGAAAGGCTCGTTACAAAAGTTTGCTCGTATAAACCCGAAAAGAACATCCAAATCGGCAAAGAGGAAAAAGAACTTTTATACGCCGAAGCATATTGCGTAAAGAACGTTGACAGAGATATGAACAACTTTTCTTTCAACACGGCGATTGCAAGACTTATGGAATTCGTTTCGGCAATCAATAAATACGACGGATATATCGAAAAATCAAACGCTCTCATTTTAAAAGCGGTTGACACCTTGATTTTATTGCTTGCGCCTTGCGCTCCGCACTTTGCCGAAGAACTTTGGGCTATGCGCGGTAATAAAAAGTCGGTATTTTTAGAAGATTATCCCGTTTGCGACGAAAACGCTCTCGTTAAAGACGAAATTGAACTCGCCGTTCAAATCAACAGTAAAGTTAAAGCAAAAATTAACGTTTCTAAAGACGCTACTGACGACGAAATTAAAGCCATCGCCCTTGAAAACGATATTATTAAAAAGATAGTTGGCGACAGCCAAGTAGTTAAAGTAATCGTAGTGAAAGGCAGACTTGTAAATTTAATAGTTAAATAAAACTAACCCCTCGTTTTGACGACGAGGGGTTTTTAAATTGTCGCCTTTAGCGAAAATTAACCACAACTTGAGGTGGTGGGATAAAAATCTTTAAATAAAGCCTTCACCTTGAGGGGAAGATGGATCGCTTGCAACATTCTACTTATGCCTTCTCCTTGAGGAGAAGGGGGACCGCTTGCGGTGGATGAGGTGGGAAAAGCGTATTATAAATAAGTAGCGTAATAATAAGAGAAAACACCTCACCACCGACTAACGTCGGAGCCTCTCCTCAAGGAGAAGCCTTACCTCACCACCAACTTTGTTGGAGCCGTTCTCAAGCGAAGTAAGGAAAGTCTTCGCTTTCGGTCAACGCTCGGACTGGAAATTATCCTCGCTCATTTCGTAGGCGCAAACTATTGTAAATAGTTTGCTTAGCGCCTACTCAACCTCAAGGAGAAGCCTTAAATTTTATAAAAATATAGCCACTTGTAGTGGGTTTAGTGAAAATGATCGCAGTTATAAATTTATTTAGAACGTCTTAAGACGTTGCCAGTAACATACACTTGAAGGGATAGTGCAAACCACCAGTTCTACCGATGGTCATCCCAATCGTTTTTTTATTTACAGAAAAGACGCATAACGAAGTATATAAGCCGTTAAAAAAATGAGACGGGGTATGTTTGTACACCACATACCCCGTCTTAATATCTTAATATTTTTTGCTAAATTGTTATATCTATATTTATTAAGTTTTTACTAAAAGCGGTTTTTTATAGGCTTTTTGCCTTTACGTTTACTACTTGAAAGCAGTTCCTCCGCCCGTTCTTCGGGACTAATTATGTCTGTTTTTGCCGCTTTATCTTACATTCTCCTTAATTGAGTTCATTGGACTATCTCCTCCCTAACCTTCTTTACGATGCGACCTTAGTAGTGAATTTTTCATAATTTCTTTACCTCCTATAAGTCGAATTTTTAAAGAAATTAGTTCATGGGTCTTCTCCTCGCTTTTTTATCGGCGATCTCTGCCTTCCGATATCCCATCGGTACATCGCCTTTCGCTTTTTCTGGCTTTATTATAACCGACGACGAGCCAAATGTCAATACCAAAGTTCGCTTTTTCACATTGTGAAATTTTTAAAAAACCTATTGACAAGACGGCCTTTTCGTGTTATATTTAATGCGTTGGGGCTTACGAGAGCCCTTTTGTTATATTATATGATTATGGAAACTTTTTTAGTTCTATAAATTTTGCGCCGAGCGAAAATTCGCTCGGCGCTTTCATTTTATTCTATCCTTGCTAATATAAGTTGCCTTTTTATAGGTTTATCGTCGGAGATAAATGTAGATGACAATAAAATTTGCTCTGCTTTTTCAAATAAAGCATCATCACTCGCAAAAAGAGTTGCTATAATTTCCCCTTTTTCTACTTTATCGCCCGTCTTTTTATTTAAAATAATGCCTGCCGAGTAATCAATTTTATCACCGACTTTATTTCGTCCTGCGCCAAGCGTTAAAGCCGAAAGACCGTAACCTTCGGTATTTACCTTATTTATATAACCGCTCGACTTAGCCTTTACAAAACGCGAATATTTTGCAGTCGGCAACAACGTTTCGTCGTCAACCACTCGCTCGTCGCCACCTTGCGCCTTTATCATATCTTTAAGAGTTTTTAGCGCTTTTCCACTTGAAATAGAGTCTTTTACAAGAGTTTCGCAAGTTTTTCTATCCCCTTTACCCGAAAGATAAAGCATTTCAACCGCTAAGGCTATGCAAACTTCTAAAAGGTCTTTTTCACCGTTGCCTTTAAGGGTTTGCACGGCTTCGTTAACTTCTAAAGCGTTGCCGATTGCTTTGCCGAGCGGTATATCCATATCCGTGATAAGCGCAACCGTCTTTTTACCCGCGTTTTTGCCTATACCTACCATAATTTCGGCAAGTTCTTTGCTTTTTGCGTCTGTTTTCATAAACGAACCGCTACCCGTTTTAACGTCCAAGACTATTACGTCGTCGTCAGCGGCGAGTTTTTTACCCATAATGCTCGACGCTATAAGCGACATACTGTCAACGGTAGCCGTAACGTCGCGAAGGGCGTAAAGTTTTTTATCCGCAGGGGCTAAATCGGCGCTTTGACCGACGATACAAACGCCTATTTCGTTTACTATTTTTATAAACTCGTCTTTTGGTAGGTCCACTTTAAAATTAGGAATAGACTCAAGTTTGTCAACGGTTCCGCCCGTATGCCCAAGCCCACGCCCACTCATTTTTGCAACCTTAACGCCTAAACTTGCAACGATAGGCGCGACGATTAAACTCGTTTTATCTCCAACGCCTCCCGTTGAGTGTTTGTCGGCTCTTATACCTTTAACGCCCGAAAAATCTAATACTTCGCCCGAATTTCTTATCGCTAAAGTAAGATTAGTCGTTTCTTCTAAACTCATACCCTTAAAGTATATAGCCATACAAAGCGCGGACGCTTGATAATCGGCAATCTCGCCTTTTACGTAACCCGAAACGAAAAAATCTATTTCTTCTTTTGAAAGAGAAAGCCCGTCTCTTTTCTTTTTTATAATATCATAAATTCTCATTTTTTATTCAATAATCGACTTATAGGCTGTTATTCTGCTATTTCAAGCGCAATTTCCATCATTTGATTAAATGATTTTTCACGCTCGATTGCGGTTGTGTTTTCCTCGGGATAAATAAACGAATCGCTAACGGTAAGTATTGCCAAAGCGTTTTTAGAAAGCCTTGCAGCGTTCATATACAGCGCGCCCGCTTCCATTTCCACGCCTAAAACACCCATCTTTGCCCAGTCAAGCCCAGAGTTAGAATCGTCGTAAAAAGTGTCCGACGATAAAATATTTCCAACTTTAAAATTCACGCCTTTTTTCTCGGTTTCTTCAACTGCTTTTTTAAGAAGATTATAACTTGCGATAGGCGCAAAAACACCCGGCAAACGATACTGCGACGAATAGTTGCCATTAGTACACGCGCCCATAGCGATTATTATATCCCTTGCGTGTAAGTCCTTGTCAAAACTACCGCAAGAACCTACTCTAATTATATTTTCAACGCCGTAAAAAGCAAAGAGTTCATAAGAATAAATACCGATTGACGGCTGTCCCATACCCGACGCCATAACCGAAACTCTTTTTCCTTTATAGTAACCCGTATAACCTTTTATTCCCCTTACGTCGTTTACGAGTTTGTAATCGGTAAGGTAAGTTTTTGCGATATATTCAGCGCGCTTTGGATCGCCCGGCATTAAAACCGTCTTTGCGAAATCGCCTAATTTTGCTTCAATATGTGGGGTCGGAACTGCCATCGTAATCTCTCTCCTTTACTGCTTTTACTACCTTACTCGTGCCAAGCCTATCCGCGCCGAGCGCTACAAATTTTTCAGCGTCGGCAAGCGTTTGTATACCGCCTGCCGCTTTTATTTTTACGCCCTTTCCTACGTGCTTTTTAAATAGCATTACATCTTCAAAAGTCGCGCCATAAGTCGAAAAACCCGTAGAAGTCTTAATAAAATCGGCTTTAGCGTCAGTTACGATTTGGCACGCTTTTATTTTTTCTTCTTCGGTTAAAAGACAGGTTTCGACGATAACTTTAAGCACTCTATTCCCACACGCGCCTTTAAGGTTTTTTATCTCGTCTAAAACGTAATCGTAGTCGCCCGACTTTAACTTGCCGATATTTATAACCATATCAATTTCGTCAGCGCCTTTTTTAATTGCGTCAAGAGTTTCAAAAACCTTGCAAGCCGTAGTCGCGTAGCCGTTTGGAAAGCCTATTACCGTGCAAATTTTAAGCCTATCGCCTACGTAATTTTTAGAAAATTCAACGTGGCACGGGGCTAAACACACCGACGCTACGCCGTACTTTATTCCGTCGTCTAAAACTGCTTTAATCTCGCTTTCGGTTGCGGTAACCGACAAAAGAGTGTGGTCGCATTTTGATAGTATTTCTTTTATATCCATATTTATTCTCCTACGCAAAATAGTTTAACACAAAACGTTGGTCTTTTCAAGGGTTTTTGTAAATTTGCGATAACTAAAGGCGAACCAAATTTTCGGTTCGCCTAAAACGTTATACTAAACTCGTTTTCTTTAAAATTAAATTACTTACAGCGCCTAAACCTACGCAAAACAGAGTTCCGCCTGCTAAAGATAATATTACGTGAAGCGCGTTAGCGTCAAGCGGACTTACCATAGGCGCAATATTAAAGAGAAACATCCCAACGCCTAACGAAAGCAAAATAGAAAGCCAAAGTCTTTGCTTTGCAATAACGCTCATCACAAGGAAAATAGCGACGAAAATACTAACGAGTATCATTTTCGATATTACGCAAGCGAGCAAATTCGCCCAATTAAAACCTTGCATTTCAAAGGAAAGTCCCGAGATTTTTCCACCTATTAAAGCGCCTATCACGAAAGCCAAAATCATCATTGCTCCGCCTACGAAAGTAACGAGCGTTTTAGAAATTACGTAATCGGTTTTGTTTGCTCTTACCGTAAAGAGATTTTTAGAATAACCGCTTCTAAAATCGTCGGAAACGAAAACGCAAACTAAAACGGCTACGGCAAAGTACATCATATTTATATTACACATACTGACGAGATCCATACTCATCATTGCGGAACTGTCTTGCCCCGAAGAACTTACCGAGCCTAAAATTTGCCAAACGAAATCAAAACCTTGCATTATAGTTTCGTTTCCGTTTGGGTCTACCGTAACGCTACCGTCCATCATAGTAGTCATAACCAAAATCAAAATGGGCACGACTAACGAAATTCCAACCATAATATAGAAAAACGGTATGGTAAACATTCTACGAAAATCAACGTTTAACATACTGTCCAACCTTTTGCCAAAGGTGAACTTTTCAAACTTCTTTTCCACTTTAATTTACCCCCTTTTCTTTCATTAAGTCGATATAATATTCTTCAAGACCTATCTTATCGGTTTTTATTTCGATTACGATAAGCCCTAAAGAATACAAATAAGAAACGATTTCTTCAGCATTTTTAGCGTCGTAAACCCTTAAATAACCCTGTTCGTCTTCTTCCACACGGCTATAACGAACGCCGAGCAAATTTTTCGTCTTTTGCATATCTAAAGTTTTTAACGCGACGAAGGTACGACAACTTAAATTTAATTCTTCCGCCGTCATCTCCTTTATCATCTTGCCGTTTCTGACTATTCCGTAGTGGGTTGCAACCTTTTCAAGTTCGCCTAAAATATGCGACGAAACGACCACGGTTCTTCCGCTACGCGCAATATCTAAAAGCACTTCTCTCATAATTCGCATACCGTCGGCGTCAAGACCGTTGATAGGCTCGTCTAAAACCAAAAGTTCGGGATTTCCGAGTAGCGCCATTGCAATACCTATACGCTGTTTCATACCGAGCGAGCAGTTTTTGTATTTATTGCCCGCCGCCCCTTCCATACGAACGAGAGTTAAAACCTTTCTTATTTCGTCGGCAGGATTTTCTATTGACAAATTTTTCGCCTGTAACATCAAGTTGTTCCAAACGCTGTAATTTGGAAAACATCCCGGACTTTCAATCAAAACTCCGACTTTTGCCCTTACGTCTACGTCGGTATAATCTTTTCCGTAAAGTTTTACGCTACCGCCACTTGGATGAATAAGTCCGCAAATAATTTTTTCGGTTGTAGATTTACCGCTTCCGTTTTCGCCGATAAAACCGTATACGCTACCCATAGGAACGGTCATATTTAAGCCTTTTAAGGCTTGTTTGTCGCCAAAATTTTTAGTTAAATTTCTAATTTCTATTGCGTTCATATTGCTCTCCTTAATAAACGTCGCTTCTATATAAGACTAAACTGCCGACAGCGTTGTATACAACCGCCCAAAAAACCGACGTTAAAAGACATACCAAAGCGTTGACGGCGGTGCTTGAAAGACACGCGAACACCGACGAGCCGTATAAAAACAAGTTTAAAACGGGGGTATTGCCTACCATAGCGCCCACGCCGATAACTAATATTCCCGTTCCAAAGAAAAAGGACGACGCGATTGAAATGCCGAAATATTTTCTGAATATTACGTTTAAGAAAGTGTATAAACTTGCCCAGCCCAAACTCATAAATATCTTGCCTAAAACTGCGAAAATAAGATTTCCTACGTTTACGGCAAACGAAGTTTGAGTAAGCGCTCCCGCTAAAACCGCGCCCAAAATATACGATATACACATACTCGCCATAGCAAACGCGCAAGCAAGCGTTTTTGAAATCATATAATCTTCTTTTTTAGCGTGCGTTGTAAAAAGTTGCTTAACGTAACCGCTTTTGTAATCGTGTCCGATAAAGATTGAAACCATTATACCGCCGAAAATGAAAACCATGTTCATATTAGCGTACTTTTCAATACCCTCAAACCCGTAAATAGGCGTATCCGCTGCGATTGCTTGCCACACGTTTGTAAAAAGCGGTTGAGTAGGCTCGCCGTTAGGTCCAGTCATATTAGTCATTCCGATAAGCATTGCGGGAATAATTGCCGCTATTGCCAAAAAGATATAAAAAAGCGGAGTGTGAAAAAGTCTGTAAAAGTCTACGCTGAGCATAGATTTTAAACGTTTAAAAAATGACGGAGATTCAAAAGTGATTTTTTGCTGTGACATTTTTATTTTCCCCCTTTACTCATAAGTTGAACGTAATATTCTTCAAGCCCTACTCTGTTCTTTCTAACTTCGCTAACGACGTGTCCGCTTTTTAAAAGCGTTTCGACAATCGTTTCGGTTTGGTCAACGTCGTAAACGCGAAGATATCCGTCTTCCACTTTAACGTTTGTAAATTTTGCTTTAAGCGCTTTTTCTGCGCCTTGCATATCCGCAGTTTTTAAAGAAACGAAAACCCTTGCTCTCGATTCCATTTCTTTGGCGCTTATCTCTTGTATCATTTGACCTTGCTTAATTATTCCGTAATGCGTTGCTATTTTTTCAAGTTCTCCCAAAATATGCGACGAAATAAGTACGGTACATCCGTAGGTTTTGGTAATATCAACCAAAATTTCTCTCATAATTCGCATACCGTCGGTATCAAGACCGTTTATCGGCTCGTCTAAAATTAAAAGAGAGGGACTGCCAAGTAACGCCATAGCAATTCCGATACGCTGTTTCATACCGAGCGAACAACTTTTAAATTTTATATTGATAGAGTCTTCCATCCTGACGATTTTTAAAACCCTGTGGATTTCTTCGTCGATATTTTCAAGCCCCAAATTGAGCGCTTGCATTTTAAGGTTTGCATATATGCTTGAAGACGGAAAACAACCCGCGTTTTCTATAAGCGCGCCTACCCTAACCCTTACGCCTGCGTCCGTGTACTCTTTGCCGAAAAGTTTTATCTCGCCGGAATCTGCAACGAGATGTCCGCAAATCAACTTTTCAGTAGTCGATTTACCACTACCGTTTTCACCAATAAAGCCGTAAATACTGCCCATCGGAACGGTCATATTGAAATTTTTTAAAGCGTACATACCGCGGAAACTTTTTGATAAATTTTTAATTTCAATAGCGTTCATATTTCTCTCCTTTTTTATTAGGTTATATCCAAACTCGCAACTGATATTCAAATTATACGACAACGATATTTGAAATAAATTAAACAATCTTTTATATGAAGTAATTGTTTTGTTAATTTTTTGTAAACGAAAAGCCGTTGCAATAGGTTTAATTAAAAAACATTTAATCATGACCATCAGTTAAATTGGTTGTTTAATGCAACCCTTTAAGTGTGTGTTACTTGCAACGTCTTAAGACGTTCGAAAAGTTTATAAACTGCAATTGTTTTCACGAAAGCATCTACAAGTTGCTGTATTTTTATAAAATTAAGGCTTCTCCTTGAGGCTGAGTAGGCGCTAAGCAAACTATTTATAATAGTTTGTGCCTACGAAATGAGCAAGGACATTTTCCAGTCCGAGCGTTGACCGAAAGCGAAGACTTTCCTTACTTCGCTTGAGAACGGCTCCGACGTTAGTCGGTGGTGGTGTTCATTTTACTACTAATCTACGCTTGAAAATACTCTTTTCCCCACCTCATCCACCGCAAGCGGTCCCCCTTCCCCTCAAGGTGAAGGCTTTATCTAAAAATTTTATACTACCACCTCTATTGGTGGTTAATTTCCACTAAAGGCTACAATAGAAAAAGGGACGAACACGATAGACCTTGTTGGTCTTTGTGGTCACCCCTTTGAAACAATATCGCGCTTTTGCGGTTATACCTTTAAACTCGTTTAAAGCCGTAGATACAAGCAAGACAAGGCTCAAAAAGCGATAGTGGATAGGATAGACCTTGTTGGTCATCCTAATCACTATCGCTTTTTAGAAACGAAGTATTGCGCCGTATATACGGCTTTAAAATTACATTGAGAAATTTTTAAAATAATTCTGAATTAAAATAATAGGAGTTCCCTTGTCTCCGCTACCGCTCGTAAGGTCTGCAAGACTTGCTAAAAGGTCGGTAAGTTGACGAGGAGTAGTACCTTGACTCTTAATATTGTTTACAAGGTCGTCTTCTTTATTTCTAATCATCTCTTTCATTGCTTCAACGGCTTCTTCACCCGAAAGGCTTGCTAAATCGTTGTCGGCAAGATATTTAAGTTTGATTTCGTTAGGCTTACCCATAAGTCCCGAAGTAAACGCAGGGGACGCAACGGGGTCGGCAAGTTCCCAAATTCCGCAAACGGGATCTTTAAACGCGCCGTCGCCATAAACCATACATTCGATTGTTTTTCCCGTTCTCGCTTTAAATTCTGCTTGAAGGTCATCAACGAACTTTTGCGCGTCTCTTGGGAAAAGTTTTACGCTGTTTTCGGTGGCAAGGTTGCTACCCAAAACGCCAAATCTTTCGTTATAACCGCTTCCGTCTACAGACTTATTTAAAATCTCGTCTAAAGTAATTACCTTTTCGCCACCGGCGTTTAATAATACTTTTTGGGTACGGAAACGAGAGTGTATATCCGCGCAAATTACGTTTTTAGTGTATTTTAAAATTTCAGTTGGGTTGTTTGCGAGAATAACTTGGCAATTTGCAGTTTTTTCGTAATATTCGATATAGTCAACGCCCGTAAAGGTATGACTAACGTCGCCGAATTTCGCGTGGAATTCTTCACCCGTAAAAACGTCGGTATAAGGGTTTACTTTGGATTCCATAAGTCTTTCGGGAGTAACGAAACTGTTACCAACTTCGTCAGATGGGTAAGAAAGTTGAACAATAAGTTTTTTTACGCCCTTTGCAATACCCTTTAAAACCATTGAAAAACGGTTTCTTGAAAGAATAGGAAATACAAGACCTACCGTTTCGTCGCCGAATTTTGCCTTTACGTCGGCGGCAATTTGTTCAACCGTTGCATAGTTACCTTGCGCTCTTGCAAGTACCGCTTCGGTTACTGCAACGACGTCTTTATCTTGAAGGGGGTATCCGCCTTGCTCAGACGCGTTTATAACGCAATCGGCAGTAATTTTTACAAGATCGTCGCCCTGACGGATAATAGGCGCTCTAACTCCGCGTGAAATAGTTCCTTGATAATCCATAATAAAACCTCTCGATAAGATTTTTTCCAACCATACTATTGTATTGCATTTTAAAGATTTTGTCAATTATTTAAGAAAAGTTTTTACTTATAACTACCTTAAGCAAAACTTATACCGTAATTTAGGCTTTTAAATCTTGACACATATTTTTTCCGTGCTAAAATTTTGTTTGAAATAAGGCTACAAGCAACGTATAGTTGTTATAGCAAAAAAATAGGTAGGTTTTTTATGGATAAATTAAAAGAACTTAGAATAGTTGACAATTTTTATCAAACTTCTTCGTTTTTTCCCATGCCGACTATACTTATAAGTACGGTTAGCGAAAACGGTCAAACGAACTTGGGGGCGTATTCGCTTTGCTTTCCTTATTATATAGCAGGTAAAGACTACTACGCTATGATACTTGAGTGTAGAAACAGTTCAAACACAGCGCAAAACCTTTTAAGAACTAAAAAATGCGCCCTTAACTTTATTCCCGATAAGAAAAAGTATTTTAAAGAAGCGGTAAGGCTCGGTTTCCCGGGTGATACCACCGAAGAAAAAATGAAAGACTGTTTGTTTACCCTTGGCGACAGCACGGTAGATAGCGATAGACCAAAAATCGTTTTGGAGAGTTTTCAAGTTTTTGAATGCACTTGGGACGACAGTTTAGAAGACGCGCATTTAGACAAAGCGGGAAATTTAGAAGGATATGAACCGCCATATAGGAATTTTAACGGTATAACGAGTAAATTCGGCGCGCATTTTATTTTGAAAATAGATAAAATTTTAATGCAAGAGAAATACCACAAATCTATTATAAACGGCGTAAACAAAAACAATTTCCCACCCGTACCCGTCGATTACGGATATAGAGATAGCACGAACTTTTGGTGCTCTACTTTTAAAAAGCCGTTTTCTGAAAAAATTCCCGATAAAAATAACGGCGACGCAAAATCGGTCGCTTACGCTGCGGACAGAATTGACCCCAACGTAAAGTTTACCCCCGAAGCGTGCGCTAAACTTACCAAAATTCCAAGAGTTTTCTTAAAAGCTGCCCTTACCCAAATGGTAAATATTGCAAAAGAAGAAGGCATAACTTTAATCGACGAAAAGGCGCTTGAAATTATAAACGACAAAAGAAGAAATGAAAAAAAGAAATAGTATAAAAAGCGCGGAGCGAAAAATTTTTCGCTCCGCGCAACTTTTTTAATTGCATACTATCGCAACACTTCTTTAAATTAAATTTATGCCTTGAATTAAAAACATCGTAAAACAGGACGACCAGTTGTAATCGGTTATTGAGTGAACGTGTACTCTGTAATCGGGAACTTGGGGTTGTTCGCCCTTTCTCTTTAAGTTGAGCGGACAAATCTTATTGTCAGCGTCGTAAAACTCAAAGACGTTACCCGTTTTTTCGTACCACTTACTAACCGCGCCGAGCGTTTTTTGTTTTAACTCGTTAGCAATATCGGTATATCCGTACTTTAAAAGACCGAGCATAATGAAATAGTTTAAGTTAAGCCAAGTACAACCGCGCCACATATCTATATCGTAAAATTCGCTGTCTTTTGGCATTGACGGAATTGCAGATTCAGTCCAAAATCTATTTTCGTCTAATAAAACTTTAACCATTTTATCGGCTTGTTCTTGCGAGCAAATACCCGCAAACATAGGTAAAAACGAGATAAACGACGCAACTTTCGTAAGTTCCCCACCGAGTAACCTATCGTAGTAAAGTCCGTCTTCTTCGCACCAAAGCAACTCGTTGACTTTATCTTTTACGTTTTTGTGAATATTTTTATAATACGAACTTCTTTCGGTATTGCCAAGTTCGTCGTAAATAAACGAAAGATATTTTGCGTCGTTGCATAGATAGGTAGAAAAGTCTACCGCGTCCATATCCACGTCGAAGTCAAATCTTGGGCAGTTGTCAAGACCAGATTCTCCGCACCTACAATTCGTATAGTCAGGTTCGGTAAGCCACTCTAAAAGTCCGTTTTCGTTTTTATCGCGGTTTTCCATAGTCCAGACCAAAAATTTGTCTATAATAGGAGCGCACCAACTCAAAAACTCTTTATCCTTGTCCTTTTGGTAAACGTTCCAAACTCCCCACGCCATAACTTGCGGTTGGGTGATTTCCGAAATAAACCCTTCTTCGCTCATCATATGCGCGATAAACCCGTCTTCTCTTTGCATTGATAAAACTGCCTTTATAGCGTCTTTTGCCAAAGGTAAATTATATTCGCAAAGCGCCATTGCGTGAAAAGCCGAGTCCCAAAGCCACAAAAATCTATGAGGAACTCTATCGGGCGTAGTCCATCTATACTTAATCGCGCCTTCGGGAGAATGTACGTTTTCTTTATGTATTGAAAGACATTTATAATAAAGTTGTTCGTACTTTTCGTCTTTACAAGGCGGAAGTTTTTCAAAATAAGCGTATCTGCTATTTTTAATTTGGTCTAAAAGGTCGTCGCTCGCAATTTGCAAATTGCCGTCGCCGTACGAAAAGGCAAAATAGTACCACTCGCCTTTTTGTTCGGTTAAAAGATAGAAATCTTTACCAAAGTCGGTAGAGATTTTTTCTTTCCCGCCCAAAACTTCTCTCTTACTCTCGTTTTCGGTCAAAACGACGGGTTTAACCGCACTTTTACCAACGATTGTCTTTCTGTCCGTAAAAGCGACAAAAACGCCTTCTCCGTCCAAAAAATCGCCCGTAACGGCTTTAAATTTTAAATTCTTTTCAAAAGGAAACTTTAAAGTTATCGTAGATTCAAAATGGAAACGGATAGCAATAGGCTCTGACATAAACACGCCTACAAAATCGTCTTTTCTCGAAGTTTGACCGTCTAAGCCACTAAAACAAAATAATTGTCCGTAACCGTACGTATTATGTAATTTCATATTAACACCTCAAATTTTTGAAAAATATCTATAAACGCCCGCCGTCCAACCGAGCATTTTTTGAGTTGGATATTCTAAATCTTTTGCTTCTCCGTTTTCGTCGTATCTTTCCCACAAAGTACCCGTACGCTCGTAAACGCAAGAAAGCAGTTTTGTATAATTTAAGCGAAGTTCTTCGCCCTGCTCTTTATATCCGTATTTTATTAACGAATTATAAGCAAAGTATTGATGTGGCGCCCAAATAAAAGGATAGCCCCATTGATATTCGTAACTTCCCACGTCTTGACAAGACGCTACTCCGCCTTTAGTTTTTAACGCTTGGTAAACTAAAGAAATATTGCCGTCTTTTTTAGCAAAACCGTAAAAATAAGGCATAAAACACGCTATACTTATAATATCGTTTTGTTTTTTAGTTACGAAATTATAGTCGCAATAAACGCCCGTTTTTTGATTGAAACAGTATTTTTCAATAAGAGCAAGGCGTTTTTCTTTGCGATTTTTGTAAAAATTAGACTGATTTTCGTCCTTATTTTTAAAATATTCGCACAGGAAATCTTCAACGCCGTATAAATGCGAGTTTAAGTCGATTTGAACGTACTCTAAAGCGTTGTGATTTTCATATCTCGGAGTATAATCTTCACCGCTCTCGGCTTCGGCTACGAAATTTTTAGCAACGCTCGTTTTTTCTTGCTCCGACAAATTTTGGTCTAACGAAACACGCGTTGAAATATAGTCGAAATATTCAAGCAAATCTTCTTTGCTTTTTGCGTTGCAACCGTACTGGTTTAAGCCTATTGAAGTAAGGCGTTCTCTCATCCAAAAATCGTACTCTTTTTGCAAACTTTTAACGGCGCTAAAAAGCCACTTTTCGTCTTTAGTTTGAGCGTAAATATCCTTTATCATAAGGCAAAGGAGCGGGGGTTGAGAACAGTATCTCGCCCCGTCGGCTCGCGTATAATTCGGCACGCAACCGAATTTTTCTAAAGAATAAATTAAATCGTCGACGTTTTCTCTCGCCCACTCGGTATGTCCGTCGGCAATAAGACCGATATTCGTAAAATAGGTATCCCAGTAATACAAAACGCGGTGCATTCCGTCGTCGGAAATTGACGGTGGAACGAAAGGATACGGTAAGGGGAAACCTTTTGCAAAGTTACTCGTTCTCGCCTTTGCCCACCCGTTTTTTATAAATAAATCTAAATCGTTCATTTTATTATTCGTGAACTTTACAAGCCTGTCCCGTTTTTCTTGATTTTTCGGCAGCCAAGCCCATTAAATGACTTTCTACCGACCTTTCGAGAGTGGTTTCGAGTTCTTCGCCCGAAAGCGCTTTGTAAAAATCTCTTACGAGCATAACGTCTCCGCCACCGTGTCCGAAATCTTCTTTTACAGCGTCTCTCATAAGTTGTTTAACGCTTAAAAATTCAGTTCCTTTGCCGTAACGCGAAACTCTTATGTAATCGTTTTCTTCGTCCATTTCGATTTCGCCCAAAGTTCCGTGGAAAGTCATCTTTCTACCGGGGAATTGAGTAAAGCCCGTCATAGTGAGATTTGCAGTTACGCCGTTTGCAAATTTCATAGAAACGGTTTGATAGTCTACTACGTCGTTATCGCAAGCGAACACGCACTTGCCGTAATCGCTGTTTTCGTACGCTTTTCTAATAGATTCCGAAGTGATAGGACGAGAAAGGTCTACTACGTTAAACGGCCAGCCTTGTTTTCTCGCGTCGTCTTTATCCTTTGGAAGCGGTTCGAGTCTATCAAAGTCAAAATCTCTTTTTGCAACGTATAATCTCTCCGCGCTGTACACGCACTCGTCTTTATATTTACAAGTTTGACATCTATCCGAAGCCCCGTCGGGTTGATTTTCTCTATTGAAAAAGGCAACGTCGCCAAAGGAGAAAACCGTTTCGCACTTTGCGTCTGCGTAATATTGCAAAAGGTCAAGGTCGTGACAACATTTTGCTAAAATCATAGGCGAAGTTTCTTGTTCGCTATGCCAGTTGCCCCTTACGAAACTATGCGCGACGTGCCAGTATGCGACTTGTTCTATCCAGTCTATGCAAACGGTTTTACCGATTACACCGCTGTCTAAAAGTTCTTTAATTTTAACGAAAGCGGGAGCGTAGCGCAAAACGTGGCAAACTACGACCTTTCCGCCGTATTTCTTTTGAGCGTCTAAAAGTCTATATAAATCTTCCTTTACGGGAGTTATGGGCTTTTCGAGTAAAACGTCGTACCCGAGTTCGAGCGCTCTAATACACATATCGACGTGATCTCTATCTTGAGTTGCAATAACGAGCGCGTCCGAGCGTTTTTCCTTTAAAAATTCTTCGGGAGATAAAAAGCAATTTTCATCTGAAACCGAAAACGCGTTTTTGGCGATTTCGATTTGCTTTGGATTTATATCGCAAAGAGAAACTATTTTAAATTTATCGGGTAAAAGTTTAAAGTTGATACCATACGCTTCTCGTCCGCGTGAGCCACAGCCAAGTATTGACACAGTAAAAATTTTAGACATAAATTTTCTCCTTTTATTCAGCAATTATGATAATAGTATTTTGAGTTTTTTCAATGAGAGTTATATTTTTATCTTTAATTTCAATTTTAATATTTTCTACGTTTTGGTTTTCTACTTTTAAACGGAATTTGTTGTCTATAAATTCCCACTCAACGCGAACTTTACCGCTTCTCGTCATACACTCGCCCCTTGCAAAGTCGAGACATTTACTAAGCGACGGACTTATCAAAACCCTTCCGTCTTCTAAAAGTTTTACACCTAAAACGTGTGAGTAAAGCCACTCTACGCAAGAGCCTAAACTGTAATGGTTAAAAGAGTTCATAGTAGGCGTTTCAAAGCCGTTTTCTCTCGTATAGCCGTTCCATCTTTCCCAAATAGTAGTCGCGCCCTGCTCTATCGTATAGCCCCAAGACGGATATTCGGTTTGCTTTATGATTTTATACGCCAAATCGACTTCGCCTATTTCGCAAAGGGCAGGAAGAAGATATTTTACGCCTATAAAGCCCGTGGTTAATTTCCAGTCGGCGTTTCTAATGCTTTTTACGAAACTTTCTTTAATTTCGTCGGCGGAAACAAAACCAACCGAAAGTGAAAGGGCGTAAATTGTTTGAGAATCGCCTTTTATTTTACCGTTTATAAGGTAATTATCCCTAAACGCTTTTTTTGAATTTTGGAAAATTTCTTGATATTTCTTTGCGTTTTCTTCGTCGCCTAAAATAGCGTACGTTTTGCTTATTAAACTTGACGAAAGCCCTAAAAAGCATTGACTTATAGCGTCGATATCGTCGTATCTACGAACTGAAAGCCAGTCGCCGAAAGCGTTTTCTATATTTAAAAGATAATTTTTATCGCATTTGCTTAAATAATAGTTTAAATGTTTTACGGCGTAAGGCAAGTTTTCTTTTAAAACGTTTTTATCGCCGTAGTGAAGATAGTGAACGTACGGTATTACGCAAATAGAGTCCGCCCACCCCGGAACGCCCGCAGTTGAAACCGAAACGGGAATAAAAAAGGGTACGAAAGACGGAATTTTACCGTCGGGCAGAATATCCGTTTGAATAAGTCTTAAGTAATTTGCAAAAAACTTATTGCAATCGGCGTTGAACATTGCCGTGTTGCAAAAAACTTGCGCGTCGCCCGTCCAACCGAGCCTTTCGTCGCGTTGCGGACAATCCATAGGAATTGAAATAAAATTGCCCTTTTGTCCCCATAAAGCGTTGCTAAAGATTTTGTTTACGATTTCGTCTGAACACTCGAAATTGCCGTCGTAATCAATTTCTTGCGATAATACTACGCCTTTTATATTTGAAATTTCGGTGTCGCCGTCTTTAAAAATTTCGACGTATCTAAAACCTTGAAAGGTAAATTGCGGTTCAAATAAATCTTCGTTACCCGATAAATACGCCGAGTTTATCGCCCTTACCGAACGCAAATTTTCATAGTATAACGAGCCGTCGCCGTTTAAAACTTCGGCGTGCTTTACGGTTACTTTATTGCCCTTTTTACCCTTTACGGTAAACGACGTGAAACCTACCATATTTTGATGGAAATCAAGCCTTATAAGATTTTTATCTTGATAAATTACCGTTGGGAATAATTCGCCTATTCTTTTGACAGGCTCGTAATCGTACTTTTCAAAGCGTATTTCTTTGTTCAATCGTTTTGCAGACGGTAATTCGCCGTACTTTCTTTGATCGACGTAGTTAAAATCTATTTCTTCTCCGTCGAAAAAAGATGACGATAAAACGTTCGTTTTGCCTACTTTCCAAGTATTGTCAGTTTGCAAAGAACGAGTTTCGCCGTCGAAAAACTCCATATCAAGTTCGGCGTATAATGCGTTTATATCGCCGTAAATTTTAGCCCTTTTGACATAACCGAGCCTACCCGAATACCAACCGTCTGCAAGCGTTACTTCTAAAAGGTTGTCCTTTGTAATAAAGCCTGTCAAATCGTAATGGCAAAGGTTTACGTACTCGTTGTAATTAGTCCAACCGGGCATAAAATAATCGCTTATTTTAAAGCCGTTTATTCTAATTGAAAAAATTCCAAGCGCGGAAATTTTAAGCAGGCACTTTTTTAAAGCCTTTTCAGCCTTGAACTTTTTATAAAAAATGGGTAGATGGTTGTTAGGTTGTTTTATATTATCAGTAATCCACATAATTTTTTAATTTCGGAAGGGGCAAGCCCCTCCCCTACGATTTATCTTATACTTTTAGCAGTTTATATTGGCAACACCCAAGGCTTCTCCCTTGGGAGAGGCTCCGACGTTAGTCGGTGGTGAGGTGTTTTCACCTATTATCATAATAACTTTTTACTGCTCTTTTTCCACCTCATCCGTCGCTTTGCGACACCTTCTCCTCAAGGGGAAGACTTAAACAAGTTATTGTCATTTTGACAGTTTGCCTTTTTCTATTGTCATTCTGGAACGAAATGAAATGGAGTGATAGAATCTCTTTTGTTCTATTGCCTTACCTCTTGATAAGAGGGACTCTATCGTTGCCGTTGGCAACTCCAGAGTGACAGAAAAAATACAGTTTGTTATAGAGTGACAGAAAAATAATATTATCGTCATTCTGGAACGAAATGAAATGAAGTGATAGAATCTCGCTTTTTTGAATACTAATTTTTTGGGAAAACACCAAAAGGTGTTTTCCCTGTTAAAAAGTTTTAGTTGTTGTACGGTATTACGAATACCGCGTCGCCGTTATTTAAGACTTTAGTAAACACACCGCTATTAAGCGCTTGAATACTTGCAACTCCGTCAACGTAAACTAAAACGTGAGTATAGCCAGAGAAAGTCATAGTTACAGTTTCAGCCGTATTAGTTGCGTCTGGGTCTAAAACGTTCATAGCCATATACATATAGTTTGCTTTTACGTCGTCGTAAAGTTCGGTTACGAGCGCCGAGCCCGTACTTACGCTAAACGAAGTAAGTTTAGTAAACGAACTACTTGCTAACGTAGTTGCATTTGAAAGGTAATCCGCGCTTGTCGAGCCGTAAACCTTACTACCCTTATAATCGAACTGCATTATAGTTGGAGCAAATTTTTGGTCGTTTGCCATAATTTCTTGCATCCAGGAGTAAAGTTCGGTTGGGTTACCGTTATAGTCTACGAAAGACTTGCCGTCAACGTAAGATTCCGTGCCCGAAGAATTGCTTTCACGTCTTGTATAATACGTGTAGTAAGCGATTTGCTTTGAGCCAAAGCCGAGCAAGATATTGTTAAGCCATTTTGCTCCGTTTTCGGTTACTTCGCGTTTATGGTCCGAACCCTCCGCATTGTTTTGGTGAGATTGAGTTACGTGATAGAACTTAATTCCCCTATCCGACGCAGCCTTTGCAACTATTTGAAGACAATGAATATAACTATCTAAAATTACGTCGTTACCGTTTTTGTCTGTACGGAGCGGATAATCGTCGTACATAATAGAGTCGGGATTCATTGCGTTTAAGAAATCGTTGATATATTGAGTATAACGGGTTACGCAGTCGTCATATCTATCTCTAATTCCAAGAGTGTATATGTAGTTACCCCAAACGTAAGTTCCTTCTGACGCAGGATAGTAGTTGGTCTATACGTCTTCAATAAATTTAAGTGGGTTAAGGTTATAATGGATAAAAAAGTTAAATAAGTACGTTTCGTTAACTCTCTTAATAGAATTGTAAACTGCAGAATATGCCGAAAGACAAACGTATTTAGGTTCGTCGCCAAGTTGAATTCCGTAAATACCGGGGTACGAGGCGTAATCTTTTACGCAGTTATAGATATATGCGTCTAACGCATCGTTATCTGCAAATTGACAACCGTCACCGACGATAGCAGTTTCTTCCAAACTCAAGTGTAAAATTCTGCTGTCTTGAACTATGGTTTTTGTAATGCCAACCTTAGCCAAATCGTCTACGAGCGCCTTGACGTTTACGATAGACTGTGCGTCATTGTTTATATAAACGCTATTTTGTGGGAAGTAGATTGTCATACCTGCTTCGCCGTATAAACTATATTGCTTAAGGTTTGCTAAGTTTTTACCTACGTAATACTTCTCGCCGTCTATCTCGTAATAACCGTTGCTATACGCGCTATAAGCGTAAAAGTCGAACTGGTCGGTATAATTTGAATAGTCAACGTGTTCAGGTAAAATTTCAGTTTCAGTATCTTCGCTTTCGCCTGACGGGATAACTTCACTTATAAGGTCTGCCATCGTCGTATCTTCGTAAACGCCGTAAAGTTTGTCTATAGTACAAGTAGTATTAAACTTACCGTAAAGAACGATAGAGCCAACTAAACTGTCTAAAGTAACGTTGTTAACTTCTGCATGAGCGCCGTCAAAGAAAGCCCAAGTTTCCATATAAGTTTCTTCTACCATTTCGCCAGCGGTTAAATTGTAAAGGTAGAAATTTAAAACGAACGTCGTACCGTTTACACCCCTTGTGATACCCATAATAATTCTATACTGAGTTCCGTCTACAAGGTTTGCTCTTGCAAGTTTAGACGCAAAGTCGCTCATCATATTTCCACCGTATGGTGCGGCAGCGCCTTCAAAGTAAGCGCCGAAAGGACCTGAAACGCCGACTTTCGTATTGTTAGTTTGAGCATCACCGATTGTACCGTTCCAAAGAGTAATACCGCTTGCAACTACTACGCCTTGCTTGCCGTCGCTATAATACATAGACGTATCGTAGTTTTTAGCAAAGAACATAACTTCGGGCATGTTTTTACCAGTGAAATCAAACACTATAAAATCGTTAAAACTATAGTCGCCGTCTAAAGCGAAGTAACTTTGAGTTATAGAGCCACCTGCGTTTTGGCCTTTCGTATAGTTTGCGCCTGCTCCGATATTACCCGAGCCTAAAATGATTTCTTCACCGTTTGCCGTTACGTTGTTTATAGTTACGCCTTCTTTTAAGGTTTCTTCAAAGGTTGCCGTGTAAACGGTGTTTGTGGTAAGAATTGAAATTTGCTTATCCCAACCTGTAAAAGTATATTCGTAAAGGCTATCGGGAGTTTTTTGCGGAACTGCGCCGTTATATATAGGATATGCGCCGTAAGATAAGGTTTGTTGTTGATAAATAGTTCCTTGATCGTCTTGGAAAGTTACGGTGCAAGTAGTATCCCCGTTAAGTCCCGTAGCAACGGTTGCAATATCGGTATTTTCAAATACGCCGTGAATTTTATCAATCGTACAAGCAACGCCAAATCTTCCGTATAATACGATAGAGCCTTTAAGTTGATCTCTTGTCATATTTCCAACAGCCTCGTGTGAACCAGTAAAGAAACCCCACGTGCTCATACTACTTTCTTCTACTACCGTATTAGTATCTAAGTTATATAAATACCACTTTAACGTTATTTTTGAATACGTTGAATGCTCAGTAAAGCCCATTATTACTCTGTAATGAGTTCCGTCTTCAAGATTTGCTATACCTAAAGCAGAACTTGCTAATGCGCCTTCACAGAATCCACCGTTTGTTGCGTCTTGTATCATATACGGATAACCGTAGTTAATATACGTTCCAGTTTTTTCATTAATTGTTATAGGGTTTCCTTGCCAGTCGGTAATGCCAGTATATACAACTATACCTTGTTTTGAAGTACCTTCCGCATACATAGAGTCGTTATAGTTGTTTGCAAAGAAAGCGATTTCAGGCATATTTTTGCCTGTGAAATCTAATGCAATAAAGTCGTTTAACGCATAGTCGCCGTCTAACGCTAAGTAAGACTGATGAACTTCACCACCGTTATTTTGACCTGTAGTATAGTTTGCGCCACCACCCACATAACTTGATTTTAAAACTACTTTTCCATCCGTTTGCGTTACGCCGTAGGTGTGAGAATCTCCACCGCTTACGGTAACAGAATCTCTCCAAACGCCTGTAAACGTTGCCGTGTAAGTAACGCCGTTTGTTGCGTCTTCTTCAGTAACGGCGGTAAGTTCTTTATCCCAACCTGCAAAGGTGTAAGACGAGCAAATTGAATCGGGCGCTTTTGTAGGAGTTAAATTTGGCTCGGTAGGAACGTCGCCTACTAAAACTGAATCTTCAGATAAAGTAGTTCCGTCCCAGTTTTTAAAGGTAACGGTTGCCCTTTTATCTTCTACTTTTTTAACAACCGTGTCTATATCGGTGTCTTCAAATACGCCGTAAAGTTTATCTATAGTACAAGTAGTACCAAACTTACCGTATAATACGATAGAGCCGACTAAATCAGACGTGCTCATATTTCCTACTGCGCTATTTGATCCAGTAAAGAAACCGTAAACGTGAATGCTATTCTCTTCAACAAGTTCATTTGTCGAACGATCATACAAGCGCCACATAAGCGTAATGCCCGCTGTAGCGTTATGGCTACTTCCTGTCTTGAAACCAATGATAACGCGATATTGCGTTTCATCAACCAAATTTACTCTTGCAAGTTTTGAATCCGCAACTGTGTTATTAGTAAAGTTAGTTTGTTCCATATCACTTTGACCGTTAATCATATACGGCCAAGTAATATTAACTCTTTTACCACTATTGAGATAATCAGTATTTAATTCGCCGTTATATTGAGTGATACCGTTTACAAATACGATACCTTGCTTTCCGCCGTATTGATAATACATTGAATCGTTATAATTTTTAGCGAAGAAAGCAATTTCAGGCATATTTTTACCTGTAAAGTCAAACGCTACGTAGTCGTCTAAACCGTAATTACCGTTTAATTCCAAATAAGATTGATGTATGTAATCGTTTGCGTTAGGACCAACGTAGTTTGCGCCATAACCGAGACTACCTTTGCCTAACACAATGCTATCGCCGTCAAACTCTACGTTATATGCCGCAGTCATGTCTAAACTTTCACAAATGCTACCTATGTGCGCATCTTCGTAAATGTCGTAAACTTTATCTAAGGTTACAGCCGTTCCAAAATATCCGTACGCGACGATTGAGCCTTGGCAATAATCATCTCTCGTTTGCCCATCATTTGTCCAACCGTCTGCAAAGAAGTTGTAAGTGTTGATTGCCTTTGATTCTACTATGCAATCTTTATCTAAATCGTAAAGAAGATAAACGAGTTTGATTGCCTTATTGTTTTGAGTATCGTCGCCAGGCTCCATACCCATTATGATTCTATATTTTTTACCGTCAACTAAATTTGCGCGACCTAACGCTACTTCGCCTACGCTTGCGTGAAGTAAAACGTTTTTATTTTCATAGTCACCTTCCGAATTATGTCCGGTATTGTAAATCATATGTGGGCCGTACATACAAACACTCGTTCCATTAAATATGGTCGTAGAATAAGCCGTTTCTTCAGTAAAAAGCATACCGTTAGGTAAGGTTAAGCCCGTTGCAACTACTACGCCGTTTTTAGTTCCGTCGCCGTAGAAAATAGATTTATCGTAACCATTTGCAAAGAAAGCGAGCGTAGGCATATTTTTGCCTGTAAAGTCGGCAACGAAATAGTCCCCAAAGCCGTAAGTTCCGTCATACGCTAAATACGCTTGTTCTGCGGTGTTGTTCATATCGGTAGGATTATCACTCGTTCTTACACCGTTTTCATACGTATCGGGATAATACGCGCCGTCGCCCAAATCACCGCTTGCAAGGGTTACTTTTTGACCGATTACGTCGCTGTCGGCGCTAATGGTAACGCCGTCGGCTCTCGTAACGCCGTAAACCGACATTTCACCGATATCTTTTACGTCGCCCCTATTAGATTTCCACTTCGCGTAAATATTTCTATCTTCAGTAACGCCTGTAGTAACGCCTGCCCAACCAACAAATTCAAATCCGTCTTTGGTCGGATCTGTAGGAGCAGTAGAATCTCCGCCGTCGGTTACAAAATCAACGGCAACTACTCTATATCCGTCTAAATAAGTAACTTTATGACCTTCGGTTAACGTACCACTACCTAAAGCGTTAGTGATTACGGTATTTTGCGAACGGTCTTCTACCGCAAGATTTACAAATATGTATTTTCCGCTGAGTAACTCAGCAAAAGTTTTTCCGTTTTCGTCAGTTTTTGAACTGCCGATTTTAGCAATTAAAGAGTTATATTGCGCGGTTGAAGAAACGATAATAGGATAGTTTGCCGTTCCAAGCCAGTCGCCGTAAACGTTTAAAATGTTGAGTTCGTATTCTTTTTCGCCGTCTAAAAGCGCAGAACATAATACCTCGTATTGAGTTCTGTTTTGTTCCTCAATATCTTCTACGCCATTATCGTCTTTCGCCATTTCGGCGTAAGTGTAAACGGCGCTTCCGCTACGCATGTCTTTAATAAAGAAAGTTGCAGAGAAAGATTTTTCGTAAAGGGGCATACCACCGCTCGTATACTTGTCAAGATTTGTCATTGCAAGGTTAGCGTAATAATACCCTTCTTTTTCGTAAATTAAACTTTCGTCGAGAACTTTACCGACACTATTTGCCAAATCTTTATATTCGGAAACTTTGTCGAACTCCTCTACGGGAGCGATATAGCCGTGAAGTTCAACGTCGTCGTTATCAACAATTAAATCGCGATAGTCTTTGTCCATTTTTACGACAAAACGGAGTCCGTTTTGGGTAAGTTTAACACCCGCGCCGTTTTTGATAACGAAAACTTCGCCAACCTCTGCTCTTACGGGTTTTACGTAGAGCATAACGGAAAGCATTAACGAAATTATTAACGTTACTACGCAAATAAAAATTGCGCTTAATCTAAAATTGTTTTTTACGTTTGCTTTCATTGTTAATCAATAAAACCTCCCTGTCCTGCGTCAACGTCGTTATCGTAACCATCCCCTGAAACACGAATAACGTCTTGATTTAAGTCGAAAATCAAAACTTCAACGTTTGGCGCAAAATATTCTTTTCTTTCCACCGAAAGAAATTTAGCACTTTGCATAAAGCACCTCCAAATAAATTTTTATATTGAATATACGCAGTATTACACGTATATAATTTTATCAAATTTATAATATTTTTTTCTACTCTATTTTTTCGTAGTTGTAACCGTTTTTTACTTATAAGCAGACGAAAACCATAAAAATCCCGTTGGCATCTCCAGAGGGACAGAAAAAATACAGTTTGTTATAGAGTGACAGAAAAAATACTATTGTCATTCTGGAACGAAATGAAATGAAGTGATAGAATCTCGCTTTTTTGAATACTCTCTCTATAAGGGGGACTCTATCGCTTACGCTCCAGAGTGACAGAAAAAATACAGTTTGTTATAGAGTGACAGAAAAATAATACTATTGTCATTCTGGAACGAAATGAAATGGAGTGATAGAATCTCGCGCGTTATGTCTTTTACGGAAGGGGCAAGCCCCTTCCGTATAAAATTTTATCTTACTTAAAAGGAATAATAAACGATGCGTCGCCGGGCGCGCCTTTTACACTAATTTTTCCGTTATCAAGTTTGTGTAAAGTGCTAACGCCGTTTTTATAAACGAGCGCGTATTTAAATTCTTTTTTGTCAAATTCAAGCGTTATGGTTTGATATACCGAACTACCCGTATAATCGGGGTCTACGATATTCATTGCCATATACATATATCTATCGTTCTTCTTATCGTAAAGTTCGTTAACCATAGCGCATTCTTTGTTAAGGCTAACTTT
Organism: Clostridia bacterium; assembly: GCA_017453045.1. Classification (GTDB taxonomy): domain Bacteria; phylum Bacillota; class Clostridia; order Christensenellales; family Borkfalkiaceae; genus UBA10281. The sequence goes on from JAFTKX010000061.1 coordinate 39,190, forward strand.
TTTAACTTTAGTATAAGTTTGAACGTTCGTTTCCATATTGAATAATTTTTTACCACCCGTTTCCATAGGCTCTTGTGTAAAACATACGCTCTTTAAGTAGTCAAATTGGAAAACGGTTGGAGCAAATTTTTGGTTATTTGCCATAATCGTTTGCATCATATCGTAAAGTTTGGTTTTATTTCCGTAATAATCGACGAAAGAATAATCGGGATAATTAAAGAAAGATTCACCGTCGGTTTTACTTTCACTTCTTTGATAATAAGTAAAGTATGAAATTTCTCTTACGCCAAAACCAACGAGCATATTATTGAGCCAGTTTGCTCCAGCCTCGGTAACCTTTCTCATTGACGGAGAGCCGTTTGAGTCCATACCAAAGGTTTGCGTTACCATGTGGAAATCAATACCCCTATCCCTTGCTACGCCTGCAACGTATTCAAGACACGGAATATAAGTGTCCGAAAGGTAGGTTTTTCTAAGCGGATAGTCGTCGTAACGGACATAATCGGGATTCATTGAATCCATAAAGTTTTCGATATACTGTTTATAACGCGCAAAACCGTCTTCAAAACTTACTTTACCTGTTGAGTCCGCTTCTTGCTCCGTTCCATCTACGTAAGGATAATAGGTTTGGTAAACAAACTCGTTTAAGTTAAGCGGATTAAGGTTGAAACTGATATAAAAATCGTTCCAGCCGTTTTTAGCGCAAACTCTCTTTATGGAGTTATAAAGGTCGCCGTAAGACTTATACCAAACGTTTTTAGGCTCGTCGGCAAGCGTAACCCCTCCTACGCCTTCATAACCTGCGTAAAGCCCTATGAGTTTTTCAACTTGCGCGTCTAACTCCTCTATCGTTCTAAATTGGTCTTTATGCTCGCCTATAAGTCCCCTTGCTTCACGCTCGCCGTCGGTCATATTTTCTTCGGCAGGCTCGTCGTTACGAGCAGGGTCGGCAACGCTACGGTTTGGCTCGTTTAAGCCAAGCCAAGACAAGTCTTCGTCGTATAAAATAGTCTTTTTTATACCAACGGAAACCATTTTGTCTACTTCCGTCTTTACGTATTCCCAGTCGTTAGCGCGGTCGGCATAAAACTTGTTTTGAGAATCTTCGTCGCCGTCCATCGCGCCTTCTTCGCCACGGATTTTCATAGCCGATTGCGGATAATAAATGGTCATGCCCGAGTCTTTATACATTTGGTATTGTTCTACGGTCATGAAATTTTCGCCTACGTCGTAAACAACGCCGTCGATAGAATAAGTACCGTTGTGGGCAGAGTGATACCCAAAAAAGTCAAACTGATCGGTGTATGAAGAATAATCGGGCACTTTTGATGCTTTTAAGCCCTTTTTACAAGCCGTACCAAGTACGGAAGTAGTTAAAATTATTAAAACGAGAATAACGTATTTTATCTTTTTCATAATTTCCCCATAAATGAAGACTGTAATTTTTTGCATTGCTCTTAAAAGAGCGTTTATTGTAACTTCTTCGGTAGCCTTAAGTGTAGCCCCAAGGCTACCGACAAGTTTAAAGTTTAATTTTTTGTATATTTCGGCTACTGCCGAAGTTTAATTATGCTTGTGGAGTATATTCTGCAACGATATCTGCAAACGTTCCGCTTTCTACGCCGTGAAGTTTGTCGATTGTACAAGTAGTACCGAACTTACCGTATAATACGATAGAGCCTACTAAATCGTCTAAAATCATATTGCCAACAGCAGTGTTTGAACCAGTATAGAAGTTCCAAGCGTCAATACTCTTTTCTTCAACTACGGTTTTACTATCTAAATCGTATAACCAGTACTTTAATGTAATAAGATTAGCCGACTTTGCAATACCGATAACTACTCTGTAATGAGTTCCGTCAACGAGATTTGCTCTTGCAAGTTTAGATTCTGTATCGCCAAACATATTTCCGCCGTATGGAGCCGCAGCGCCTTCAAAGTAAGCGCCGAAAGGACCTGACATAGCGATCTTGGTGTTGTTAGTTTGCGCGCTTCCGATAGTTCCGTTATAAAGAGTGATACCGCTTGCAACTACCATACCTTGTTTACCTTCGCTATAATACATTGAAGTGTCGTAATTTTCAGCAAAGAACATAATTTCAGGCATGTTTTTACCCGTGAAATCGAGAACAACGTAGTTATCTAAACCGTATTCGCCGTCGATTGCAAAGTATGCTTGAGTTATTGAGCCACCTGCGTTTTGACCTTTAGTATAGTTTGCGCCTGCTCCGATATTTCCCGAGCCTAAAGTAAGAACGTCGCCGTTTAAAGTAGCGTTAACGCCTTTATAGAACGCGCCAGTTTCTAAACCTAACTTAATAAAATCAATCGTAGTATCTTCGTATACTCCGTGAAGTTTGTCGATAGTACAAGTAGTACCAAACTTACCGTAAAGAACGATAGAACCTACTAAATCGTTAAGCGTCATATTTCCAACGTCAGCGCTAGATCCAGTGAAGAAGTTCCACGTACCAAGTGAAGATTGTTCAACAACTTCTTCGGTATCAAGGTTATATAAATACCAGTGAAGAGTTATACCGTTTGCGCCGTGTCCGCTACCTGCTACAAAGCCCATTACTACTCTATAATGAGTTCCGTCAACAAGATTTGCTCTACCTAATTGAGATGCTGGGCAACCGTCTTGAGTAAAGTTGTTAGACGAAGCATTTTGAATCATATATGGATGACCGTAGTTGATGTAAGTACCAGGATCCTTGCCATCGTGAAGTTGAACGATTTCTTCGCCGTTCCAAGAAGTAATACCCGTATAAACAACGATACCTTGCTTGCTCGTGCCGTTTGCGTACATAGAATCGTCGTAGTTTTTAGCAAAGAAAGCAACTTCAGGCATATTCTTACCTGTAAAATCAAATACAACGTAGTCGTTTAAGCCGTAATTTCCGTCGATTGCTAAATATGCTTGACGAACGAAACTTGGATTACCGTCTTCATCGTCTACTTGAGCGCCTTGCGTATAACTTGCGCCACTACCGAGCGATCCTTTACCTAAAACGATTTCTTCGCCGTTTGCAGTGGTATTATTAGCCGAAAAACCGCTCTTTAAAACTGCCGAGTAAACCGCCGTATAAGTTACGTCTCCTGCAACTGATACAACTTCTGCATCCCAACCGTCAAAGGTGTAAGAGTAAAGAACGTTCGATGCTTTAGATGGGTTTTCGCTTGGTAATTCAACGGTATCGCCGTAGTGATAATCGTCTTTTCTTAAAAGTTCAGTTCCGTCGTCGTCAACGAATACTACCGAATAGTTGATAAATTCAGGAGTAAAGGTTGCGGTATAGGTAAGACCTTGAGCGGTAACCGTTTCAGCAACTTCGCCCCAACCTGCAAATTCGTAGGTATAGGTATTATCAGCGTCTTTAGTAGGATTTGTAGTAGGCGCTACGATAGCGTCGCCATAGTGATAATGTTGTTCTTCAAAGTCAGAACCGTCAGCGTTCAAGAATTTAACGACGTAGTCAATATATTCTTGATTTAAAACTCTATTGAACGTTGCGTTTCCTTCAACCGTTTCGGGAATTTCGTTATCCCATCCGTAAGTGTAGGTGTAAGTTTCGTCGGCGTTTCCATTAGGAAGTTGCGGAGCGGTTAAAGCGTCGCCATAGTGATAAGTTTGGCTTTGTAACTGTTCTCCGTTTTCATCCAAGAAAGTAACCGTATAGTCTATAAAAGTAGGCGTATAGGTCGCTTTATAGGTTGCGTCGCCGTCAACTTTGACAACTTCTTTATCCCAACCGGCAAAAGTATAGGTGTAGGTTAAATCGGCTGCTCTCGTAGGGTCAGCAGGAACTTCAACCGTTGCGCCTTCTTCATAAGTTTTAGAACTTATAACGGTGTCGTCGTGGTCGACGAAGTTAATTGTGTACTCGCTTGCAGGTGGAGTTGAGCCACTTTCAGATTCACTCGTTTGATCACAAGCGGTAAACAAACCGAGCATGCAAACTGACAATAAGCAAGTAAGCATAATGAGCAATTTCTTTTTCATATCTTCCTCCCAAAAATTTGGTTTTTGGCGGCGGAATAACCGCCGTCTTTACCTTTATTTAAACAAACTTTCGTTTGCTTAGTCCTATTTATTACGCTCCCAAAGCGGAGAGAACTCCGTCGATAGTCGTATCTTCGTAAACGCCCCAAAGTTTATCAATGGTGAGTTCTACGCCGAATTTACCGTAAAGTACGATTGCGCCCTTTAAGTCTGCGTGAGTCATACCGCTTACCTTTCCGTCTGCGTGAGTTCCGCCGTTATAGAAACCGTAAGTGTGAATTTCTTTTTCTTCTAAAAGTTCGCCCGTTTCAACGTTATATAATCTCCACTTAATCTTGATACCGTTTACGCCGTGATTACTACCCGTTTCGTACCACATAATTACTCTGTACTTAACGCCGTCTTCAAGGTTTGCTCTTGCAAGTTTAGACTCGACGTTTCCGCCCATCTTGTACCAAGAATCGTTGGGGTTTTCAACCATACGCGGACTGTCGATATTTACGAGTTTGCCACCGCCTAATACGTTCGTAGCAATTTCGCCCTTGTAGTTGGTAATACCGTTTGTGAATACTATACCGTGTTTTCCACCGTCTTGATAGTACATAGAGTTGTTGTAGTTTTGAGCGAAGAAAGCAACTTCAGGCATGTTCTTACCCGTAAAGTCGAATACCAAGAAGTCGTTGAAACTGTATTCTCCATCAAATGCAACGTAAGATTGATTTATTAAGTTACCAGGGTTTGGACCAAGAACGCTTGCGCCTTCGAGCATTGTTCCCGCGCCCATTACAACCTTTTTATCTTCGGTTACCGTACTTACGCCGTGTAAGTTCATGTTGTTAGTAGTCAACCAACTTTGAACGCTTGCGCTTAAGTTCGCAAGAGTGAACGGAAGCGTTCCGCACAAATTCTTACCGTCAGAATAGTAGAAAATGTAACTACCCGGCTCGGATATAGTGAACTTGTCGCCAGTTACGTTATGAATAACGCCCGCGCCGTCGGTATAATAGAACTTATAGCCCTCTTTAGTAGTGTCAACGTAATCGGAAACGTTAAGTTCGCAAGAAGTTCCTAAAACGAAAGTTTTTGCGCCCGACTTAAATTTAGAATATTGTAAATCTTCGGCAAACACTTCTTCAAAGGTCTTGGTCGTATCGGTTATGATAGGATAAATCTTATCAAATACCGTTCTTTCGCCGTAGTTACCGTATAAAACGATATTGCCTTTGAAATACGAATCGTCTTGTAAATATTCCTCGTAAGTTGGAATAACACCTTCAAAACCGAGCGCTTGTAACGCGTAGGTTTGCATATCAAACTTGGTTACCATTTGCATGGTGTCAAGGTTTAAAAGCGCGCAGGTTAATGTAAGTTTAACGCTGTCGATATTTGGCTCTTTAGTAAATAAATGAGTAGCGGTAGTTTTTTCAATCTTCGTAAAACCTATCATCATACGGTATTTAGTACCGTCTTTTAAGCCTTGTAAACTGATAGGATGCGGATTTCCGTCGCCTAAACTTACAGCGTTTGCAAGATACGCAGAATCTTTATACTGCGAATTAAACGCCTCGTCGGGTTTATGAAGCATATTAGGTCCGTATAAATATCCGCCTTTACTTAACTGTGGATGCTGTACAGCGCCGTTGTTATTTTTTAAACCGCCGGTAAATATTACACCCTTACTTCCGTCGAAAATCGAAGACGAATAATCGTCGTCTCTAAAGAAGGAGAATATAGGCATATTTCTACCCGTAAAGTCAATTTTCACGTAACTGCCGATACCGTAATCGCCGTTGTACGCAACGTACGGAGAATAGTGCGGTCCGTTAGCGCGTTGTAAAATAAGGTTATTGCCGTTTGCGTAACTTGCTTCAACGAGCGTAAAGTTACCTCTTTCAACGTACAAGTCGCCGTCGAGGGATATACCCATATCGGTAAGTTCTTGTAAATATTGTTGGTCGACGTATTTAATAGAAACAACTTCTCTACCTTCGATAACTTGACCGTCGGTTGCCTTTGCGCTGAACTTAAAGGTGTGGTCAGAACGCGACGCAATCGTATAACTGTCGCTACCCGAAAGGTCAACTTCTACCCCGTCGACTTCAACGCTATCCATTGAAACGACAGTTCCTTCGATAGACGTCCAAACGTTCATATCTGCAAAGTAGTCGTCAAAATCAATGGTATCGCCGAGATTGTAAGGCTTATATTGAAGCGAATACTGGAATTCAAGGTCGGGATAAACTACGTTTAAATCAAAAGTTGCCTTACCCTTGTTTTTACCCGATTTAATCGTATAAGTTATTACGAATTTACCGGGAACTTCACTATACCAAATTACTTCGTAAGTTAAATCTTGTTCTACGCCGTTTTCGTCGGATATCGTAACCGTATAATCTGCATTATAGTCGTAGTCTATATATTCGGTTAAAACTACAGTTTCGTCAACGTAAACGGTATCTAAAGCCCCTTCTAAAAACTGCGGACCTTTCTTTTTAGGTTCTTCGTAAAACGGAATAATATCTTCCGACTTGCACGCCGTAAGCCCCGCCATAAAACAAGCGAGTAAACAGCAAAGTAAAAGTATTGAACTGAAAATTCCCTCTTTAATAGAAAGACCCATAGATTCCATAAAATAAGTTGGA
>JAFTKX010000062.1 GCA_017453045.1 Clostridia bacterium
ATAGAAGACGACCAAACCGCCGCTCCAACCGACGTCGTTGCTACCAACATGCTTAAAGAACAACTCATAAACGTTTTAGATACGCTTACCCCAAGAGAAGAAAAGGTTTTAAGACTTCGTTACGGTCTTGACGACGGCAGACCGAGAACTTTGGAAGAAGTAGGTAAAGAATTTAACGTAACGAGAGAGCGTATTCGTCAAATCGAAGCAAAGGCGCTTAGAAAACTCCGTCATCCGTCAAGAAGCAAGAGGTTAAAAGATTTCATTGACTAAACTTTCATTAAGGTTAAAGACCATTTTGGGCTATTTAGAACCTTGCGACAGTTTTGCCGACGTTGGTTGCGACCACGGTTACGTTGCAAACGCAATGCTAAAAAGCGGAAAGTGTAAGTTTTGCTATATAACGGACATCTCCGCAGAATGTTTAAAAAAAGCCGAAGATTTATTGTCCGAAAATTTTAGCGGTAATTTTAAATCAATCGTAACCGACGGGTTAAAAGGCGTGCCAAAAGTTGAACAGGTACTGATTGCGGGTATGGGTGGCGAAATTATAAGTGAAATATTAAAAAACGCCGATTTTTTAGCGAATAGACTCGTTCTTCAACCTATGAAAAACCCCGAAAAAGTGCGTGAGACCGTATTAAAATCGGGATATAGGATATTAAAAGATTATACTTTTAAAGACGGAAAGTTTTACGACCTTATCGTTTGCGAAAAAGGCGAAGATTTTTATACCGTAGACGAACTTGTTTACGGCAGGGATAATTTAAGACAAAAACCCGACGCTTTTAAAGAATTGATAGCCAAAAGAATAAGCGTTTTGCAAAGCGCAACGCCGTCTATGAACGAGCAAGAACGACTAAAAATCAAAGAAATTATAAACAAACTTACGGAAATTTTAAAATGACAGATTGCAAAAAATTATTTGAAAAGTTGAACGCGTACGCGCCTATTCAACTTTCTTACGAAATGATAAATAGAGGACATCACGATAATAGCGGTATTATTCTCGATTGCGAAAACTCTACCGACAAAATACTGTTTTGCCTTGATTTAACTAAAAAGAGCGTTGAATTTGCAGTAAAAAACGGCTGTGGTATTATCGTTACTCATCATCCTGCGATATACAGACCTATTTATAATTTAAAGGGCGACGACGTCGTTTTAACTTGCGCTAAAAATAATATTTCGGTCATTTCAACCCATTTAAACCTTGACTGCGCTAAAGAAGGGATAGACCATTATTTAGCAAAGGGTTTAGGAGCGAAAGAAATTGAGATTTTAGATAGTCTTGGCGACGGCGTTGGATACGGTAGAATATTCGCGGTCGACACTACTGCTGAAAAAGTATACGAAGATTATAAAAGGATTTTTAAAACGGATAAAGTTCTTTTATATGGTAAAAAAGACGAAAAAATTACTAAAATTGCATCTTTTTGTGGAGCAGGGCTTGATTATCCCGAAATTGCAAGCGCGATAAACGGCGGAGCGCAAATGGTCGTTTCGGCTGATATTTCGCATCACGTTTTACTTCACGCAATCGAAAGCGGACTTATAGTTTTAAATTGTTCGCATTATTCTTCCGAAAATTACGGAATGAAAAAAGTTGCCGAATATTTCGGCAAAACTTTAAATGAAAAAATATTTTTCTTTGACGACGAAAGGTTTTTTTAAGTCAAAGAAAGGAGTGTTATTATGATAAACAGTTTACTTGAATACCAAACCGTTGACTCAACTTTAAGAGATATTGAAGTTGCGATTTCAAAAAGTGAGGAGAGGAAAAAGGCTAGTTCGGCTAAAAACTTTTTAAACGGCGCTAACGAAACTCTCGCAAGTTTAGACCAAAGAGCAGAAGAACTCGTTGCAAAATATAACGGCGCTATTAAACTTTTAGGTCAACTTTCCGAAGAAAGTAAAGAGTACGACGGAATAGTAGATATGGACGTAGATCAACTTTCTTACGTTAAGAAAAAGGCTCAAAGTCTTACCGACGAAGTAAACAATTTGTTATCGGCTATCGACCAACTTGCAAAAGAAATCGAAACGGTTTTAAAAGAGTTCTCTCAACTTAGAGCCGATATTAAAAAGGCAAAGGCTCAATACGCTGAATTTAGACCTAAATACGACGAACTTAAAGCGTCTAAAGAAGGGGAGATGTCTGAAATCAAGGCAAAACTTAAAAAACTTGAAAGTAAAATTGATCCCGAAATTTTAGAAAAATATAAACAAAAGAGAAAGGATAAAATTTTCCCCGTATTAAACGAAGCGCAGGAAATGAGTAAGCACGCGTATTGTAGATGCGGTACGGAACTTCCGGGAACGAGTTATATCAGTTTAAAGGGTGGAAATATCGTAGAGTGTGAAAACTGCCACAGATTACTTTATTTAAAATAGGCTATATTTGGTAATAAAGCAATTTTATATACTAAGTTGTACAAAGGGGGAAATATGAAACTTAATTATAAAAAGACGATACTCGTAGGCTTTGCGTTCTTTTTAATATGCGCGTTTTGGCAAGCGTACGACAGTATCGTTCCTATGATGCTCGTTAATAAGTTCGGTTTAAGCCAGTTCTTTTCGGGCGTGATAATGTCAATCGACAACGTTTTAGCGGTATTTTTATTACCGCTTTTCGGCTCGTTATCCGACAAAACCAAAACTAAATTCGGAAGAAGAACGCCGTATATCGTAATAGGTACGGTTGTAGCGGTAGTAGCGTTTTTCGGGCTTACTTTTGCCGACAACGCTCAACTTGCAAAACTCGAAGCCCAAAACGGCTCGGCTTTTTACGAACAAGTTTTTGAAGGTAATTACGAAATAGTAAATTCCGAACACAGTTCCTTTACCAAAACGGGCGCTCCTGAAAAGTACAGGGTAAAAGATTACGCGTCGCAAGTTGTAAAAAATAAGACCTGGAACGAACTTAATGAGAGTGAACAATCTGAAGTTAAGTCTTGGTATAAGTCGATTAACGAGCAATATCTCAAAGATCATTCTTCGCCCGAAACGGTTTACGCGTACTTAAACGGCAGGTATACTACCGTAACCGTAACGGACGGTAAATACGTTTGCGACTCCGACGGTAGCGAGATAGAAAAAATTTATACCGCTAACGCGTATACTAATTTGGTAACGCCTGCAATAAGCGGTTACGCATGGCAAAAGACAGTTCAAAACCCAACGTCGCTCGTTTTGTTCGTATGTTTACTTTTGGTAACTTTGCTCGCTATGGCAACTTTCCGTTCGCCTGCGGTTGCGCTTATGCCCGACGTAACGCTAAAACCGCTCCGTTCGCAAGGTAACGCAATTATAAACTTGCTTGGAACAGCGGGCGGTATGCTCGTTTTAGTGCTTGGAATAGTATTTGGAACGGGTAAAGCGTACAATCAAATGATGAGTTACACTTGGTTTGTCGGCGCGGTGTGTTTAGTAATGGTAATAGGGCTCGTAGTCTTTATTTTAACCGTCAAGGAAAAGGCTTGGGCGGAGCAAATGGCAGAACAGTCACGACTTTTAGGTCTTGATACGAACGGCGACGACGAAGAAGAAAAAAGCGGAAACCGTAAACTTTCTAAAAGCGAATTTACAAGTTTAATATTGCTTTTATCTTCAGTTGCGCTTTGGTTTATCGCTTATAACGCCGTAACTTCTAAATATTCGCTTTACGCTACTAACGTTTTACACAAAGACTATAATTTGACCTTACTTTTGGCGCAAGGCGCGGCGATAATCGCTTATATTCCCGTTGGCGCATTGGCAAAGAAAATCGGTAGAAAAAAGAGTATTTTAGCAGGTATCGTTATGCTTACCGTCGCTTTTGGCGGAGCGATTTTTATGAACGCAAATTCTCCCGTTTTAGTATTGAACGTGTTGTTTATTTTAGCGGGTGTAGGTTGGGCGACTATAAACGTAAACTCTTTCCCGATGGTCGTTGAACTCGCAAGCGGTAGTAACGTCGGCAAGTACACGGGTTACTATTACACGGCAAGTATGTCTGCGCAAATTTTGACCCCGATTTTATCGGGAGCAATAATGGATATGGTTGGAAATATGCTTCCGCTTTTCTATTATTCTACGATATTCGCGTCTTTGGCGTTTATAACTATGCTTTTCGTTAAACACGGCGATAGCGAAAAGGTAAAAAACGAAGAAAAACCTTGCGAAAATAAAGAATAATAATCACAAAAATCTACAGATAAAACAAGCGAAAACAGTTGATAAAAAGGTTGATACGAGCGATATGATTATCGGGCGAGTCAGCCTTTTTTCTTTTACTTTTGAAAAATATACCGCCGAAACGTAAAAAGTCGTTTCAGACGAGCCGAAAACGGCGCAAGCGCAACGGCTTATATATGAATCTACGCCGAATTTAGAAAATAAGTCGGTAAGAATAGCAAGGCTACCGCTACCCGAAAAGGGCTTTAAAATGACGAGCGGAGCAATTTCTACGGGTATACCCAAAAATTTAAAAAATGGAGTTAAAAAACTGATTACTGCTTTTGAAACACCGCTTACCGAAAATAGTTCGGTCATAATAAAAACGACGGCAAGATAGGGCAAAACGCTCGTTACGGTTTGAAATCCTTTAAGCGCGCCTTTTGCAAACCCGTCGTATATTTTTACTTTTTTTATCCAAGCGTTAATAATGATAGAAATAAAGAGAATAGGTAAAATATAAGAGATATAGTTCATTTTTTAGCCCATTTTTTAGTTATAAAATGTAAAGTTATTCCTAAAGTCGTTGAAAATACTGTTGCTAAAAGCGACGGCAAAAATATATCGAACGGCGATAGCGAATTAAAATTTTGCCTTATCGAAACCACCGTAGTTGGAAGAATTTGAATACTCGTCGACGCTATTATTAAAAGCAAGCAAGCGCCGTCGTAATTACGCTCGTCGCACAAAAGTTTAGTTGCGTCTATTCCCGACGGAGTTGCAATTCCGCCCATACCAAGCAAATTTGCGCTTAAATTTATCGCTATTTGATTTTCGCAATCTTTATTTTTCGGTTTGAAAAGCAGTTTTATTAAAGGGCGGAGAAGTTTCGATAGTTTTTCGCAAAGCCCCGAATCTTCCGCAATTTGCAAAAATCCCGACCAAACTGCGTAAATTGCAAGCAAATTTATACCGAGCGTTACGCTTTTTCCCGCCCCTTCGGTCATAGCGGATAAAACTTCGTTTGGGTTTATAATAGCGGTAAAAATTATTGATATTAGTAAAATAACCGTAAAAATTAAATTCATAGTCTAACTTATGTGTAAAAAATCGTTTTTATGTTTTACTTTTTATGGTTTTTATTGTATAATAAATACAATAAAATCTTTTTCGCAACTTTTGGAGGGATTTATGAAAGAAAAATACTATATAACTACCGCTATCGCTTACACTTCTTCAAAACCGCATATCGGCAACACTTACGAAGCAATTTTGGCTGATTCGATGGCAAGATTTAAAAGAAATCAAGGTTACGACGTGTTCTTTCAAACGGGTACTGACGAGCACGGCCAAAAGATTGAAGAAAAGGCGAAACTTGCTGGAAAAACCCCAAAACAATACGTTGACGAAGTTTATATGGTTATTAAAAACGTATGGGAAACGATGGACGTTAAATACGATAAGTTTATAAGAACGACTGACGAATCTCACGAGAAAACCGTTCAAAAAATCTTTAAGAAGTTTTACGAGCAAGGGGACATTTATAAGGGCGCGTACGAAGGTTGGTATTGTACTCCGTGCGAGTCTTTTTGGACTGAAAGTCAACTCGTTGACGGCAAGTGTCCCGATTGTGGTAGGGAAGTAAAAAAAGCCCACGAAGAAGCCTACTTTTTCAAAATGAGTAAGTACGCTCAAAGGCTTATCGACCATATAAACGCAAACCCCGATTTTATCGTTCCCGTTTCGAGAAAGAACGAGATGATGAATAACTTTTTACTTCCGGGGTTGCAAGATTTATGCGTTTCGAGAACTTCGTTTAAGTGGGGTATTCCCGTTGATTTTGACGATAGGCACGTCGTTTACGTTTGGCTCGACGCGTTGACTAACTATATAACTGGTTTAGACTACGACGTAGACGGAAATCACGGCGAACTTTATAAAAAATACTGGCCTTGCGACGTTCACGTTATAGGCAAAGATATTATTAGATTCCACACGATTTACTGGCCTATTTTCCTTATGGCAATGGGCGAACCACTTCCAAAGCAAGTGTTCGGACATCCATGGCTTTTGCAAGAAGGCGGAAAAATGTCAAAGTCAAAGGGAAACGTTCTTTACGCAGACGATTTATCTACCGTTTTCGGCGTCGACGCTGTAAGATATTACGTTTTAGACGGAATGCCGTTTGATAACGACGGTTTGGTTTCTTGGACTCTTATGACCGAAAAGATAAACGCCGAGCTTGCCAACGTTTACGGTAATTTAGTAAAGAGAACTATCTCTATGACCAACAAGTATTTCGGCGGAATCGTAGAAAGAAGCGGTGTAGTCGACTCTATTGACGACGAACTTAAATCGCTTGCTACGGCGACGTACGGCAAAGTTTGTCGCTTTATGGACGAGTGTAAGATTTCCGACGCAATCGACAGCGTGTTTGCCTTACTTAGAAGGGCTAATAAATATATTGACGAAACTGCGCCTTGGATACTTGCTAAAGACGAGGCTACATTGCCAAGACTTAAAGAAGTAATGTATAACTTAACCGAAGTTTTGGTAATGGCAAGTAGTATGTTAGAGCCGTTTATGCCGAGAACGAGCAGAGAAGTTTTTGCAGAACTCAACTGCGAATTTAGAGATTACGGCAAGTTAAACGAGTTCGGTTTGTATCCTGACGGAAACAAAGTTACCGAAAATCCACAAACTATTTTTGCAAGGCTTGATGTGAACGAAGTTTTGAAAAAAGCCGACGAGATAGCCCAAAAATACGCCGTAAAAGAAGAAAAGAAGGAAGAAAAAGTGGAAAAACTCCCTGAAATTAGTATAGAAGATTTTGCAAAAATTCAATTCAAAACGGCCCTCGTTACCGAGTGTGTAAAGGTTGAAAAATCTAAAAAACTTTTAAAACTCACTTTAAAAGTCGGCGACGAAGTAAGAACGGTTGCCAGCGGTATTGCCGAATACTACACGCCCGAAGAAATGGTTGGCAAAAAGGTCGTTTTGGTTTATAACTTAAAGCCTGCAAAACTTTGCGGTGTGGAAAGTCAAGGTATGATTCTCTGCGCCGAAAAAGACGGCAAGGTAAAAGTCGTTTGCCCAGAAGACGCAACCCTTCCCGACGGAGCGACGGTAAGATAATATGTTCGTCGACGCGCACGCTCATCTTTGCGACGGTAAATATCAAGGAGAGATAACTTCTCTCGTAGAAAAATATCGCGACGCTGGCGTTGGGCTTGTAATAAATTCGGGTTACGATTTAAAATCTTCGGAAAAAGTAATGGAGCAAAGCGAAGATTACGGAGATATGTTCTTTTCTGCAGGCGTTCATCCTGACGAGGCAAAAACGCTTGATAATCGCTCTATAGACCGTTTAATTGAAATTTTAAAGCATAAAAAATGCGTTGCGGTAGGAGAGATAGGGTTTGATTTTTACTGGAATAAATCTACCGAAGACGAGCAAATTTTCGCATTTGAAAAACAGATGGAAATTGCCGACCATCTTTCGCTTCCGTTTGTAGTTCACTCTCGCGACGCGTCTAAAAAAACCGTTGACTTTTTAAAAGATAGAAAGAGTTTATTAAAACACGGCTTTTTAATGCATTGTTATAGCGAAAGCGCCGAAACGGCTAAAATCTATCAAGACTTGGGCGGATATTTTTCTTTCGGCGGTGTTATTACCTTTAAAAATGCAAAAAAGGACGATATAATTAAAAGTATATTAAAAGATAGAATTTTGACGGAAACCGACTGTCCGTACCTTGCTCCCCATCCTTTTAGGGGAACTTTAAACGACAGTTCAAAGGTCGTGTTCGTCGCTCAAAAAATATCTGAAATTTGGCAAAAAGACCAACAAGAAACTAATAAAATAATACTTGAAAATACTTTGAGATTGTTTAAAAAAATCGACGTAGAAGTTTAAGACAAGGGGAAATCAATGCAACTTAAAGAAGTTCTTTTAAAAAACGGATTTCATTTTAATAAAAGATACGGGCAAAACTTTTTGACCGACGTCAATCTTTTGCGTTCTATCGTCGATAAGTCTGGTATAACGGATAGCGACGTCGTAGTTGAAATAGGCGTTGGGGGCGGAACTCTTACGAGAGCCATTGCTGAAAAAGCCAAGAGGGTAATAGGTTTTGAAATAGATACTAATTTAAAGCCCGTTTTAAACGAAACTTTAGCAGGTCTTGATAACGTTGAAATTATATATAAAGACGTAATGAAGATGAAAACCGAAGACATTGAAAGGCTTATAGGCGGTAGATTTTCGGTGGTCGCCAACCTTCCGTATTACATAACGACGCCCATTTTGATGAAGTTCATCGAAGAAAGCGATATGGTAGACGGAATTACCGTAACCGTTCAAGAAGAAGTTGCGGATAGGCTTTGTTCAAAGGCGGGTAGTAGCGAATACGGGGCTATTACTGCTTCGGTAGACGCGGTTGGTAACGCTCAAAAAATAATGCGAATTGACCGAAAAATGTTCTATCCCGCGCCAAACGTTGATAGCGCGGTCGTAAAAATTGACGTAAATAAGAAAAAATACGATATAAAAGATATGCTTTGTTATAGGGCTGTGGTTAGGAGCGCTTTTTTAAGTAGAAGAAAAACGCTCGTAAACAATCTTATGATGTCTTTTAAAATTGATAGAAAAACCGCCGAAGAAATCGTTTTAAGCGTAAAAGGAGACCTTTTGGTTAGGGGCGAAGTTTTAAACACTTTAGATTTCGTTCGTTTACAAGAAGAAATTTTAAAAAGAAATATAAAATTTTAATTAAATCGCCTGCGGAAAACAATCCGTCGGCGATTTTTAACTAAACGGTAAGTACATTTTAAACGCCTTTTAGCATATATTGAAATGAGAATAAAAAAAGGAGGTTTAAAGATGTCGTTCTTTACAAATAATCCGACGGATAGATGTCCAGGTAGGATAACGGGCAATCCGCTTAGCGGACTTTGCGAAAGGGTTTGTATACAGGCTCAAAAGGTTTTCGACGCGTGCATAAGACAAATGCAAGTCGACGGTATAAATTTACCGCTTGAAAATTTAACGCCTGCAAATCCTGCGTATCCGCTTACTTTCGTCAGCGCGAGAAGTACGACGACAACGGGTACGATTACAAATCTGCAAGTTGATAGATTGCCTGACAGGCGTAGGTTTGCAAGAGTTCAAGCGACGGTTTCTGTTCCCGTAGAAGTTCTTTATACCGACGCCAACGGCGTTCCGGGCGCGGCAACTTCTACGATGTCGTTTACGCAAGACATAATTATGTGTATTCCCGAGCCGTCAATCGTGCCTTTCGACGTCGTTGCCGTCGTATCGGTAGTTGCGCCGGACGGAGTATTCGTAGACGGAGAAATCCCGTCTTTTACCGTTTCGGGATGCGTTACGATTATTATGAAACTCGTTATGACGGTTGAACTGTTAATTCCGTCTTACGGCTACGCAGTTATTCCGCAATGTCAAGAATACGCGCAAGACGTATGTTCGGGATTCTTTGATTTGCCATTATATCCAAACAATTTATAAATATCTCAAAAGTGTCAAAAATCAACTTATAGGCTAACTTTTGCCTTAAATTTTGATACGTAATACTTAAAATAAAGCCTTGTTTTTAAGTCGGTTTTGAATAGCAATTCAAGCGAAAAAAAGCCGATTTTTAATAAAACAAGGCTTTTTTATTTACCAAACGACCATTTTTAAAAATTTCAACTTTTTTACTACTCGTAGTAAAACGCTTGAAAAAGACCGCTAAAAGTGGTAAAATTAAAATTAGTAAGGAGTAGTTATGAAATTTTTTGCAATTAGCGATCTTCATATGAGTACGACATCGCCGAAACCTATGGATATTTTCGGCTCAAAATGGGTTGATTATCTCGATAAAATAACTTCAGACTGGAACGCAAAAGTTAGTGAAGAAGACGTCGTTTTAATAGGCGGAGATATTAGTTGGGCTATGGACTTGTCCGACGCTATCGTAGATATAAACACCTTAACTTCGCTTAAAGGCAAAAAGGTTTTCGTTCGCGGAAATCACGACTACTGGTGGAAAAGTATTTCAAAAGTTAGAGCAAGTTTGCCCGAAGGTTTTTACGCTTTGCAAAACGACAGCGTAAAGTTTGGGAAAACGGTTATTTGCGGTTCAAGGGCATGGTGCGTAGAAGGCTCTCCCGACTTTAAAGAATCGGACAGGAAAATTTATCTTCGTGAAGTTGAAAGACTTCGTTTGGCTCTAAAAGACGCCGAAAAGATTAAAGAAGAAGGGGACGAGATATGGTGTCTTATTCATTATCCGCCCTTTAACGTAAAGAGAGAAAATTCGCTTTTTACCGAACTTTTTGAAAGTTACGGCGTAAAAAAAGTTATCTACGGTCATTTGCACGGCAAAGACAGTAGGGCAGATTTAAAGGTTTTAAAAAACGGCATAGAATATTATCTCACTTCGTGTGATCTTGTCGACAATAAATTGATACTTATCAAGGAGAACGATGATGACTGAAAATAATCGAGAAGAAAAAGAAGTTAATCAAAAAGGCAACTCGGAAGTTGTTGAAGATTCTAAAAAAAGCGGTTTTTTCGTTAAGGTTAAAGCCGTTTGCAAGCGTTTTTTTATCGACGCTTTTTCGGGCATGGCGCAAGGGCTTTTTTGCACTCTTATCGCGGGAACTATTTTGCAACTTTTCGCAAAGTGGATAGGCGTTGATAATTTCGTTGGCGGAACGCTCAATTCAATAGGTAATTTCGCTAAAACGCTGATGGGCGCGGGAATAGGCGTCGGTATAGCGCACGCTTTAAAAACGGACAAACTCACTATGTTTTCTGCCGGAGTTGCGGGTATGGTCGGTGCTTTTTCGGATAAACTTTTGTACGGTTCGTTTATGGGCGGTATGTTCCCGTCGGTAACGTCGCCAATAACGGCGATAACGCTTGGCGCTCCCGGAAATCCCATAGGCGCTTACGTCGTAACTATGCTTGCAGTAGAAATCGTTAAACTTTTCGCAGGCAAAACTAAACTTGATATAATTTTAATTCCGATAGGCGCGCTACTTTTGTGTTTCTTCGGCATTTTCCTTGCGTCGCCGTTTATTTGGGCAGTCGACCAACTTGGTAATTTAATTTCGGTTGCAACCGACGTAGCGCCTTTCTTTATGGGCGTTATAATATCCGTGGTAATGGGCGTTTTACTCACGATGCCAACTTCGTCCGCTGCGATATGGATAGCCGTTGCAAGCGGAATAACTACGGACTCGATGTTGCTTGCAGGCGGGGCTGCCGTAGTCGGTTGTTCTTGCCATATGATAGGTTTTGCAGTCGCGTCGTTTAGGGAAAACGGCGTTTCGGGGCTTATTTCTCAAGGACTTGGCACGAGCATGTTGCAAATTCCGAATATTATGAAAAAACCTGTAATTATGCTTCCCGAAATTATTGCGAGCGCAATTTTAGGACCTATATCAACCTGTCTTTTTGGGCTAAAATGCACGGCGTCGGGCGGTGGAATGGGTACGAGCGGTTTAGTTGGCGTGTTCGGTACTATCGAAGCGAGCGCAAGTTTAAATCCCGTGGTAACGGCGATAGGCGTCGCCTTATTGCTGTTTATCTTGCCAGCTGTAATTTCGTTTGTAATATCTGAAATTTTTAGAAAAATCGGATGGATAAAATTCGGCGACCAAAAACTCGAAAAGTAATATATAGCAAATGCTCCGCATATTATTTAGCGGAGCGTTTTTTATGGATAAAAATATAAGGCATACACTTTTAATAGAGCAAGGGCAGGGACTTATCGCGACGGCAGTTTTAGAAGTTTCGTCGTTTAACGAAAAAGAAATTAGGCTTAATTTATCAACGGGTGGAAAACTTGCAGTTTTTGGTGAAAAATTAAAAATAAACGGCTTTGATAAAAATAGTGGAGAACTGAAACTTTCGGGCGCGGTTTTGTGCGTAAAGTACGCTACTTCTACTTCTTCGAAAATTAAAAAACTTTTCGGCTGATGTTTGTTTCTCACAATCAAATTTATTATTTTTCAGAGTGCTTGTTTATAGGGGTTTTGCTCGGCGTATTCTACGAGTTTTTCTACTTTTTCAAAAGCTTTTTTAAAGGGAAAATTCTAAAACAAATAATAGATTTTCTATTTTTTCTCGTCGCTTTTTCGGTGTGTTTTAAATCGAGCGAAATTTTTTGTTTTCCAAACTTTAGGGCCTATCTTTTTTGCGGAATTTTAATAGGCTTTTCGATATACGCCTTAAGTTTTCATAAAACGCTTGCAAAAGTTTTTGAATTGTTGTATAATAAAACTGTAAGTTTTATTCGGAGGAAAAACCATGACCGAAAACAAAAAGCAAAGGCTGGTATCCGCGGCGACGGCAACGTCGGTAATAATTCTATTTTTGTTGGTAATAATTTTAGTTTACCAACTCGTAAGCATAGGCGTAAAAACAAAGGCGAAAAACGACCTTATCGCCGAAAGAGATAGGCTTATTCAAGAGATTGAAGAAGGTAAAGAAGGCGTTGAACTTTGGCAACAAGAGTGGAAGATTGAAGAACGCGCCCGCCAACTCGACTACGTTTACAGTAAAGATAACGATAATGATGAAGAATAATATCAAATACGGTGTCGTTGACATCGGATCTAATTCCGTCCGCGCAATTTTGTACTCGGGCGGAAAAATTTTATATAAAGCGGTAATTACGACAAGGCTTGGCGAAGGTTTAACTTTTACGGGTAGAATTTGCGAATCTGCTTTTAAAAGGACGTTGCAAACCGTAAAAAATTGCGTCGTAACTTTAATTTCAAAATATGCCGACGAAGTGTTGATTTTTGCAACCGAAACTGTTAGGAGCGCTTCTAACGGTCAAGATTTTGCAAACGCCGTTAAAGAAAACACGGGTATTTCCGTTGACGTAGTTGCAGGCGACGAAGAAGGCGAAATAGGACTTTTGGGAGCATTAAACGGTAAAGACGGCGGAATTATCGACATAGGTGGCGCAAGCGCTGAAATAGTCGCTTGCAAAGGCGGAAAAATCGTCTATTCTCACTCTTTACCGCTCGGCGCGGTAAGGCTGTTCGACGCTTGCGGTGAAAATTTGCAAAAATTAGACGAAACGATAGAAAACAAACTCGATTTTTACGGAGAAGTGCCCCAATATGTTGATTATCACGCTATCGGCGGTACGGCGACGACTCTCGGTTTTATTGATTCTGTGGCGGAAAAGTACGACGAAAAGTTGGTCGACGGCAGGGAAATTTCCATTGATAAAATAGAAGAAATTTTAAAAACTTTAACTTCTATGACCGTAGATGAAAGGGTTGAAAAATTGCGTATAAATCCCAAAAGGGCGGAGATTATCGTCGGTGGCGTTTATATGTTAAAAAAGATAATGGAAAGGTTTAATATCGGCTCTGTTAAAATTAGCGAGAGCGATAATCTTTTGGGTTATTTAAGAAAACGGGCGTTTGGAGTAAGTTATGCAAAAGAATAATAAAAAAATGCAAATTCAGTTGCCGATCAGCATATTGTTATTGTGCCTGACAATCGTTGGGTGCGGTGTCATAACGTGGTTCAGCAACGTGGATTATCTATTTTGGTTACTACTGATTCCGTCGGTTTTTTTAACGGTGCAACTTAGTTCGCTCTTTCACGAATTCGGGCATTATTCGTCGGCGGTAAAAAACGGCTTTGAAGTGTATTACTTCAAATTTTCCATTTTCACGATGGACAAGTACGGTAGGAGAAATTTTAGAGTTTCGCTTTTTGGCGAGCATTTGGGAGAGATAAGATTTTACCCAAAACGTGATAACGATTACAGTAATGCGTTGAAAAAAACGCTTTTGGGCGGAATTTGGGGTAGCGTTATAATCGCAGTTATTTTGAACTCCGTTTTGTGCCTTTCGCTTTTCGGCGTTTTTGGCAAAGTCGTTAGCCCGTATTTAAGTTTAATTTTTAGTTTTTCGCCTTACGCTTTATACGCTTTGATAGTCAATGTGGTTGCTTGGTTTCATCCTGAAAACGACGCGTCAAAAATAACTTTAATTAAAAAGAGTAAGAGTCAACGGCTTGCGATAGACAATTTATACGCCATTTCCAAACGTCTTTGCGAAGGAAAAACTTACGCTGAAATACCCAAAGGGTATTTCCTTATAGAAGAAGGCGTATCGGACGATATAAAATTGCCCCTTGCAGTATACGCTTTGCGTAGAGCGATTGAGTCGAAAGATTTTCAAGAAATCGACGGCTTGGTTAAAGTCGTTGAAAGTTTTGACAATTTAGACGCTGAAACCCGATGCGAACTTTTATATATTTTTGCAGTTCGCGGTGAAACGGACAAGGTAAACGAGTATTCAAAAGTGTTAAAATTTGACCTTGACGAAAGTGAACCTTTCGTTTTAAGGGCAAGGCTCGCTTTAATAAAATTTAATAAAGACGAGCAATTTTTCAACGCCTTAAAACCTACCGCATTAAAAGTTTGCAATAAAAAAACTTTTTGCAAAGGCGACGTCGTTTACAACCAAAAGTTAATAGAAAGCCTTTAAAAATTATAAATTTTTAAAACCCGATGGAATTTTCAAATTTCAATCGGGTTTTTTTCATAAAACGCTTTACTTATTTTAAATATTAAGTTATAATAAGTATATATCTATTATATATATTAAATCTTATTTTAAGTAAGGAGAAAACGATGGATATCGATAACAAAGTTGCAGGCAATTACGGCGCGGATCAAATACAAGTTCTCGAAGGTCTTGAACATATTAGAAAAAGACCGGGAATGTACATTGCGTCGACAGACGCGAGAGGTCTTCACCATCTCGTTAAAGAAATAGTTGACAACTCAGTTGACGAGGCTCTTGCAGGTTACTGCGATACGATTACCGTAACTATCAACGAAGACGGTTCTTGTTCGGTTATGGACAACGGTAGAGGTATTCCTACGGGCATACACGAAAAAGAAGGCGTTTCCACCGTAGAAGTCGTTATGACCAAGCCAAACGCGGGCGGTAAGTTCGGCGGTGGCGGTTATATGGTTTCTTCGGGGCTTCACGGCGTAGGTTTAAAAGCCGTAAACGCTCTTTCTGAAGAAGCGTCCGTCGACGTATATCAAAACGGCAAGCACTACCGTCAAGAATACGATAGAGGCGTTCCGCGTTTCTCGCTTAAGGTAATGGGCGAAACTTCTCAGTCCGGTACGAGAATTACTTTTAAACCCGACTACGAGATTTTTGAAACCACCGTGTTTAATTACGAAACGATTAGAAGCACTCTCCGCGATTTTGCTTTCTTAAATAAAGGACTTAAAGTCGTAATTGAAGACAAGCGTCAAGGTCAAGAAAACAGAGAAGAACTTTTATATAACGGCGGTATTATTGAATACGTTGAATACTTGAACAAAAATAAAACGGCAATAAGCGAAGTTTTGTATTTTGAACAAAAGTTCGACGCCGCTTCCGTTGAAATTGCAATGCAATACAACGACGGCTATAACGAAAACATAATAGCCTTTGCAAACAACGTTAACACTAAAGAAGGCGGAACTCATATCGACGGATTTAAGTTTGCGCTTTCAAGACTTATCAACGACGCAGGTAAAAAACTCAACATCATAAAAGACGAAGACAAACTTACGGGTGAAGACGTAAGAGAAGGTCTTACCGCGGTAATTTCGGTTAAACTTCCCGAACCGCAGTTTGAAGGTCAAACCAAGACCAAACTCGGCAACAGCGATATGCGTGGATACGTTCAAAAAGCAATGAACGAAGGCTTTGGAACTTATTTAGAAGAAAACCCCGCGTTTACAAAAGAGATATTAAACAAGTGCTTAATGGCAAAAAGGGCGCGTGAAGCGGCGAGAAAGGCTCGTGAAGCAACGAGAAAGACCGCTTTTGAATCAATGGCGCTTCCCGGAAAACTTGCCGACTGTTCGGAGAAAAACCCCGAACTTTGCGAAATTTATCTCGTAGAAGGCGATTCCGCAGGCGGAACGGCAAAACAAGGTAGAGATAGGCGTTTCCAAGCGATTTTGCCGCTTAGGGGTAAGATTTTAAACGTTGAAAAGACGAGAATTCACAGGGTGCTCGAAAACGACGAAATTAAGGCTATGATAACTGCGTTCGGCGGTGGTATGCTCGAAGATTTCGACGTTACTAAAATTCGTTACGACAGAGTAATTTGTATGACCGACGCCGACGTTGACGGCTCGCACATAAGAATACTTTTATTGACTTTCTTCTTTAGATATATGAGACCGCTCGTAGAGCAAGGCCACGTATATATCGCTCAACCCCCGCTTTATAAAGCAACTAAAGGAAAGGAAGATTTCTATTTCTATAACGACGCAGATAAAGAAGCCTTTTGCGCTGAAAACCCAAGATGTAATATTCAAAGATATAAAGGTCTTGGCGAAATGGACAAAGAGCAACTTTGGGAAACGACGATGAATCCCGCAACAAGAACTCTTAGAAAAGTTACTATTGAAGACGCCGTTGCGGCTGACGAACAGTTTGCGCTTTTAATGGGCGAAGAACCCGAACTTCGTAGAAAATTTATTGAAGAAAACGCAAAATACGCTAACCGCGAACTCGATACTTAAGGGGAGAAAAAAGGATGGCAACTAAAAAAGAATTAGATCAAGCGCTTACCGCAGAGTTTAAAAAGACTCTTGGTATGACGAAGATAATAAATATCGAAGTTGAAAAAGAATTAAAACAAAGTTTTATCGACTACGCAATGTGCGTAAACCGTTCGAGAGCGATTCCCGACGTAAGAGACGGTTTAAAGCCCGTTCACAGAAGAATTTTGTATTCAATGAACGAACTTGGCTTAACGCCCGACAAAGCGCATAAAAAGTGCGCGACGATAGTCGGTGACGTGCTCGGTAAATATCACCCACACGGCGACAGTTCGGTATACGACGCGCTCGTAAGACTTGCTCAAGACTTTTCAATCAATATGCCACTCGTTGACGGACACGGAAACTTCGGCTCTGTTGACGGCGATCCAGCCGCAGCGTACAGGTACACCGAAGCGAGAATGAGCAAAATGGCGCTCGAAATGCTCCGCGAAATCGACAAGGAAACGGTCGATTTTTATCCGAACTTCGACGATACGAGAATGCAACCCGTAGTTTTACCAGCAAGATATCCAAACCTTTTAGTAAACGGCGCGGACGGTATTGCAGTAGGTATGGCTACTAATATTCCGCCTCACAATTTAGGCGAAGTAATCGACGGAACGATTGCCGTTTTAGACAATCCCGATATTGAAATAGACGAACTTCTAAAATTTATTCCTGCCCCCGATTTCCCAACGGGCGGTATAATAATGGGTAGAAGCGGTATAAGAAACGCGTATAGAACGGGTAGGGGAAACATAGTTCTTCGCGCTAAATGTGAAATTGAAGAATTTAACGGCGGAACGAGAGAAAGAATTATCGTAACCGAACTTCCATACCAAGTAAACAAGCAAAAACTTATCGAAACTATTGCCGATCACGTTAGAAATAAGCGTATTGAAGGTATTTCAAACGTAAACGACGAGTCGGATAGACAAGGTATGAGAATAGTTATCGAAGTTAAGAAAGACGCTAACGCGCAAGTTGTTTTAAATACTTTATACAAGCAAACTAATCTTCAAACTTCAGGCGGTATAATTTTACTCGCTCTCGTTGGAACAGACCCAAAAGTGTTGAATATTAAAGAGATTTTAACTCATTACGTCAACCACCAAGTAGAAGTTATTGAAAGAAGAACTAAATACGATCTTGCAAAAACTAAAGAGAGAGAACATATCGTAAGGGGGCTTGTCGTTGCCCTTGCACATATCGACGAAGTTATCGCGATAATCAAGCGCAGTAAAGACAGAGAAGACGCCACAAACCAACTTTGTACGAGTTTTATGCTTGACGAAAAGCAGGCTCACGCAATACTTGAAATGCGTCTTCAAAGGCTTACTTCGATGGAAGTTGATAAACTTACCGAAGAACTCCGTCAGTTAGAAAAAACTATTGAAGATCTCAACGATATTTTAAATAGACCTGAAAGGGTTAGAGAAATCGTTAAAAACGATTTACAAGATATTAAAGATAGATTCCCAACTCCGAGAAAAACCGAAATATCAACCGATTATTCGGATATCGGCGAGGCAGACCTTATCGAAAGAGAAGATATAATTATTTCGATGACGCATCAAGGCTATATTAAGAGAATTCCGGTCAAAGAGTGGAAGGCTCAACGCCGTGGCGGTAGGGGACTTACAGCGCACAAGACTAAAGACGAAGATTTCGTCGAAACTATGTTCGTTTGTTCAACGCACGACGATTTGTTGTTCTTCAGTTCTTACGGAAAAGTTTACAGAATTAAGGGTTACGAAGTTCCCGAAGCGCAAAGAGTTGCAAGGGGCAGAGCGATAGTAAATCTTATTCAAGTTGATAAAGACGAGCGTATTACGGCTGTAATTCCAAGAAAAGAAGTGTTGTTAGATAAGCAGAGCGTAGACGAAGAAGAAACGGTTGAAACCGTAGAAGTTGTAGAAACTGTTGAAAATGCTGAAAATGCAGAAGTTGAAACTGTCGACGTAGGCTATATTATGATGGCTACCAAGTTCGGTCTTATTAAAAAGACGGCTCTTAAAGAGTTTAACTCTATAAGAAAGGGCGGTAAGATTGCAATAAGTCTTCTTCCGGGCGACGAACTCATTTCAGTTCAACTCACCGACGGCGAAAACGAAATTTTAATCGGCTCGCATGAAGGTAAGTGTATAAGATTTAGCGAGCGCGACGTAAGAGCAATGGGTAGAGATACTCAAGGCGTAAGGTCAATCGACTTAAACGACGGCGACTACGTTATAGACATGCAGGTAATTCACCCAACCGACACCGTAATTACCATTTCTTCAAACGGATACGGTAAGAGAAGTTCAATCGACGAATACAGACTTCAGTCGAGAGCGGGTAAAGGTATAAAAGCAGGCGTATTCAACGAAAAGACAGGTTTCTTGGTAGGTATTAAACCTGTAAACGAAGACGAAGACGTAATGATGATTTCCGACCAAGGCGTTGCAATCAGAACTCAAGTAAACGAAATTTCGCTTATCGGTAGAGATACTCAAGGCGTAAGAGTAATGAAGTTAAACGGCGCTCAAATCGCAACTATAGCAATCGCTCCGCACGAAGACGAAGAAGAAATTGAATACGACGAAGACGGCAATCCTATCTTGAGCGAAGGCGAAGAATCCGAGACCGTATCTAATAACGGCGACCAAACCGTTGAAACGACGGATGCTCCAAGCGAAAGCAACGAGTAAAAATTAGCCTATAAGTCGATTATTAAACGTTTTTATCAAAAAACTCCGCTTTTTTAAGCGGAGTTTTTTACTGTAAAAAAATTAACGAAAAATAAAAATAAAAAAATTAAATAATTATATTATTTAAAGGATAGAATTTAACTTGAAAAAAACGGGAATAAGTGATAGAATATAATATGAGGTAGATTATGCAAAATTTTATCAAGTCTTTAAACAAAGAACAGTTACTTCCCGTATTAGAAACCGAAGGTCCTGTGCTCGTTATCGCAGGCGCGGGTAGTGGAAAAACAAGAGTTTTAACAAGCCGTATTGCCCATCTCGTTCACGATTTGGGCGTTTCGCCATACAATATTTTGGCAATAACCTTTACTAACAAAGCGGCTAACGAAATGAAAGAAAGGCTTGAAAAAATGGTCGGCGAAATAGATGAAATGTGGGTTTGCACGATTCACTCTATGTGTGTAAGAATACTTCGTAGCGACGCCGATAAAATAGGCTATAATAAGAATTTTTCAATCTACTCTGAAACTGATAAAGATAAAGTTTTAAAAAGGATAATAACTTCGCTTGCGCTCGAATTTGATAAGTATCATAAAAACGCAAAAAACTATATATCCGAAATTAAAAATAAAGATTTATCCGTCGAAGAATTTAAAAAGAATTTCGCTTGGCTGAGAGATTTAAACGATTACGTAAGAATTTACGAAGAATACGAGGCAGAACTTTTACGCTCGAACGCCTTTGACTTTGACGATTTACTTATAAAAACTTATCGCTTATTATCAGAGCAAAGGGACGTTTTAATTAAGTATGCAAAGCGTTTTCATTACGTTCACGTCGACGAATTTCAAGATACTAACGTCGTGCAATACAACATAGTAAAAATGCTTTGTTCTTTTCACTGCAACGTTTTCGTCGTTGGCGATGACGATCAAAGTATTTACGGTTGGCGTGGAGCGGATATTTCAAACATTTTAGACTTTGATAAAGATTTTAAGGGCGCGAAAGTATTTAAGTTACAGCAAAATTACCGTTCTACCAAAAGAATTTTAAGCCTTGCAAACGCAGTAATCGCTAAAAACACTCTCCGTAGACCGAAAGAACTTTGGACAGAAAACGACGACGGCGTAAAACCCGAAGTCTACATTGCAAACGAAGAATCCGAAGAAGCGCAATACACGGCGATTGCAATAAAAAATTTGGTCGAAAGAGGATATAAATTTTCAGACTTTGCCGTGCTAATGAGGATTAACGCGCTCACTCGTTCATACGAGCAAGAGTTTACAAAGTACGGAATACCGTGTAAGGTTTACGGTGGTTTCAAATTCTTTGAGCGAAAAGAAATAAAAGATATAATGGCTTATCTTAGAATACTTTGCAACCCGCTCGATAACGAAGCCGTGCTTAGAGTTATAAACGTTCCCAAAAGGGGAATAGGCGATAAGTCGATAGACCAACTTATCCATTACGCAGATTCTAACGGATACTCGGTTTTCGACAGCGTTTTCGACTATGAATATTTAGAACTAAATTCAGGCGCGAAAAACAAAATTAAGGCGTTTAAAGAACTTATAGCGACGCTTATTATTGATAAAGAGAATTTATCTTTAACCCAACTCGTCGACACGGTAATAAAAAAGACCGACTTTTTATCTTGCTTTGACGACGATTCGCCCGAGAGCGAAGATAAAAAAAGAAACGTCGACGAATTTAAAAGTTCGGTGGCGGATTTTGAAAGATTAAACCCCGAAGCGTCTTTGTCGGAGTATTTAAACTCGGTTACCTTAAGTTCGGATACCGACGATATAAACGAGAGCGATTGCGTAACGCTTGCAACCGTTCACTCTGTAAAAGGGCTTGAATATCCTTGCGTTTTCGTGTGTGGGCTTGATATGGACATTTTCCCACTTCAAAGAACGATGGACAAACCCGACGAACTTGAAGAAGAAAGGCGTCTTATGTACGTTGCGATAACGAGAGCAAAAGAAAGGCTTTATCTTACGAGAGCGAGAAGTAGGTTTTTGTACGGCAGTAGAAGAAGTACAGTTCAGTCTGAATTTTTAGACGATATGTCAGACGCGTTAGGGCTTCCTAAAAACCGTGTATACGGCTATCAAAACGCTTTCCAAACGGGAAATTACGGCGGTTATCAAGGCGGATATTCAAACGGATACCAAAGAAAACCGCAAGAAGATAGGCGCTCGTCGTTTGGTTATTCAGGCTCTGAAGAATCGTCTTACGCTCCAAGTTTTGGAGGAGTGGGCAGGGGCGCGTTTGCGTCGTCTTTTAAAAACGGTACGACTTACGGCAATAAAAACAAACCGCAAAAACCCGAAGATAAAGATATGAGTAAATTCCGTACGGGCGCAAAGGTTTTACATAAAAAATTCGGCGAAGGAATAATCGTCGAACTTAGGCAAAACGGCGACGAAACAGTTGGTATGGTTGCTTTTAAGGGGGTTGGCGTAAAGGCGCTCGTTTTAAGGCTCGCTCCTATTGAGGTTATTGAATAATGAAAGAAAAACTTGAAAAAATGCGGACGCTTTGCGATACTTTAAATCGCTTTGCGTACGAATATTACGTTTTAGACAATCCGTCGGTAGAAGATATCGTTTACGATAAACTATACGACGAACTTTTGAAACTTGAAAAGGAAACGGGCGAAAGGTTTGCCGATTCTCCAACGAGAAGGGTAGGCGGAGAGCCTATTTCAGCCTTTAAAAAACACGAGCATATAAAAAGGCTTTACAGTCTTGATAAAGTCGTAACGATGGACGCTTTGGACGCTTTTGATACGAAAATAAGAAAGATTGCAAATCCAACCTATACGGTAGAGTATAAATTCGACGGGTTGACTATTTGTTTAACCTATAAAGATGGATTTTTTGAAAGGGCTACCACAAGGGGAAACGGTACGGAGGGCGAAGACGTAACCGCGCAAGTTTTAACGATAAAATCTTTTCCTCTTTCAATCGACTTTAAAGGTACTGTTGAAGTGCAAGGCGAAGCGATAATCAGACTTTCGGTTTTGGAGAAATATAACCAAACCGCCGAAGAACAACTTAAAAACGCTCGTAACGCCGTTGCGGGCGCAATCAGAAACTTAGACCCTAAGGTTACCGAAAAAAGAAAGCCCGAAATACTTTTTTACAACGTAAATTATATTTCGGACGACAGTTTGAAAAGTCAAACCGAAATTTTTGAGTTTTTAAAGAAAAACGGATTTAAAGTCTTTGAATATTTAAGAATTTGCAATTCGATAGACGAAGTTAAAAACGCAGTAAACGAGATTGAAAAAGAAAGAAAAACTCTCGACGTGTTGACCGACGGCGCGGTAATTAAAATTGACGATTTTAATATTCGCGACGAACTCGGCTATACGGATAAATTTCCTCGTTGGGCTACGGCGTATAAATTTGAAGCCGAAGAAACCGTAACCGAAGTTAAAGAAGTAATTTGGCAAGTCGGTAGAACGGGTAAACTTACTCCGCTTGCAATCGTCAACGCGGTAGACCTTGGCGGAGCAACGGTAAGACGGGCGACTCTTAACAATTACGGCGATATTTTGCGTAAAAACGTAAAGATAGGAAGTACGGTAGTTATTCGTAGAAGTAACGAAGTTATCCCCGAAATTTTAGGCGCGACAGACGGCGGTAAAAACGGTAAAATTGTCGAAAAACCGACCTATTGCCCCGCTTGTGGCTCGCCTTTGGAAGAAGACGGAGCAAATATATTCTGTCGAAACGAAGACTGTAAACCGAGAATAGTTGCAAAACTTGCAAACTTTGCTCAAAAAGACGCAATGAATATCGAGGGTTTTTCGGAGATGACTGCAAGTCAACTTTTAGACGAACTTTCAGTAAAGAATTTTTCAGACCTTTATAAACTTTCGGTAGACGATTTATTAACTTTAGAAGGTTTCAAAAAGAGAAAAGCCGAAAAAATGATTTCGGCAATAGAACAAAGTAAATCGGTAGAACTCAAAAGTTTTATTTTTGCGCTCGGCATAGACGGCGTAGGTAAAAAAACGGCGAAAGATTTTGCCGACGAATTCAAAAGTACTGAAAATCTTATGACCGCCGACGAAGAAAGGCTGTTGCAAATTGCTGAAGTTGGAGAAATAATAGCCAAAGACGTGGCGACTTATTTTAAAGACGAAAGGAATTTGGTAGAGATAAACGCCCTTTTTGAACTTGGGGTAAAACCTTTCGTTCAAATCAATCAAAGTCAAGGGGTATTTTCAGGCGAAAAAGTCGTTTTAACGGGCTCGCTTACAAACTTTACTCGTAGTCAAGCGTCAAAACTTATAGAGGAGCGCGGTGGCGAAACTCAAAGTTCGGTTTCAAAGTCTACTACTTTGGTTTTAGCAGGCGAGTCGGCTGGCAGTAAACTTGACAAAGCGAAGAAACTCGGCGTAAAAATTATTGACGAAGAAGAATTTAAAAGGCTTATAAATACTTGATATTTATAAAAATATGTGTTAAAATACAAAGGTTAAAAGGGGAGGTGTCCGATATATGCAAAGTATGACCGGTTACGGAAAAGCCGAATATTCGCAAGGCGGAATTACGCTTACCGTAGAGTTAAAAACCGTAAACAATAGATTTTTGGATATTATTCCCAAATACCCAAGAGCGTTTATTTCGCTTGACGACCTTATCAGAAAAACCGTTCAGTCAAAAATAAAAAGGGGTAGGGTTGAACTTTTTATAACCTATCAAAATACTAACGAGTCGGGCAAGATTTTGGTCGTTGACAAATCGCTTGCAAAGCAATACGTCGACCTTGCTAAAGAATTTGCAGTCGAATATTCGCTTGAAAACGATTTTTCGGTACTTTCGCTTATGCGCAGTAACGACGTCGTTACCGAACAGATGGGCGAAGACGGAACTGACGCTCTTACCGAAATTTTAAAAGAAACTCTTGAAAAAGCGCTTGATAATCTTATTGAAATGAGAAAGATTGAAGGAGACAAATTAGAAAAAGATATTCTTTCAAGAGCGCAAACTGTTGAAATTATCGTAGGCGAAATAATTGAAAGAGCGCCACAAATTAAAGAAGAATACCATCAAAGATTAAAGGCTAAAGTCGAAGAAATTTTAGGCGACGTTAAGTACGAAGAAAGCCGTCTTTTGCAAGAAGTTACGCTTTTTGCGGATAAGAGCAATATCGACGAAGAATTGACAAGGCTCAAAAGCCATATCGCCCAACTTCGCGACATTTGTAAAGTCGGAATTGACGTCGGTAAAAAACTTGACTTTTTAATGCAAGAGTTCAATCGCGAAACTAATACCGTTTGTTCAAAGTCGAACGATTTAGAGATAACAAGGCGTGGGCTTGCGCTTAAAAACGAAATTGAAAAAATGCGCGAACAAGTGCAAAACATAGAATAAGGCTTAGCCTTAAAATTTTGATAATCAAAAGGAGATATAGATATGATAAACAATCCACCTATTGACGAACTTGCAAACAAAGTCGGCTCAAAATACGCTCTTTGCGTAATCGCGTCGAAAAGAGCAAGACAACTTATCGACCATGCGCAAAATCAGGGACTTTCTGACCTTCCTAACAAGAATAAGCCCTTAACCGAAGCGGCTATTGAAATTCAAGAGGGAAAGGTAACGGTTTCTAAATACTAAGAAAAAGAGCATGACTTATAACAGGGTTGTGCTCATTTTTTTAAAGGTTATACTTGCAAATTTAACAACGGTATACACCAAACAGCCAAAAAGATAAAATTTTACAAAAGGGGGATTTAGCGTGATAGCAGAAGTAATAGTGGATATCGCTCACGGCGAAGTTGACCGTGTTTTCGACTATAAAATTGAAGACGGCGAGTCTATGCTTGGCTCTCGCGTTGAAGTTCCTTTCGGCAGAAAGACAATCGAAGGGTTTATAATCGGCGTAAAAGAAAAGTCCGATTTGCCCGAAGATAAATTAAAGAGCGTAATAAAAACGCTCGACGAATTTCCCGCTCTTTCAAACGAGTGCCTGCTTTTAGCAAGGTTTGTAAAAGAAAGGTATCACGTTCCGTTCGCGTTGGCGTTAAGGCAATTTATTCCAGCCGAACTTAGAGGCGGTAGAGTAAAACAAAAAATAATACCCTTCGTCAGTTTAAACAAAGATATTTCGCCTATCGAAATGGTGGCTTCGCTCAGAAAAGGGGCTAGCGCGCAGGCAAACGCCATAGGCTTTTTAAAAGAGGAAGTAAGGTGTAAACTTTCGGTTTTAAACGATAAGTTTGGCAATTCTGCAATAAAATCGCTAAAAGAAAAGGGATTTTTAGTCGTCGAATACGAAAAGGCTGGTAGAGTTCCGTATAAGGAATTAGACGCTTTTTCAAAAGACGTAATTCTCTCTAACGAGCAAGAAAACGCAATAAACAGCGTAGAGCAAACGGATAAAACGGTAACTTTGTTGCACGGCGTAACGGGTAGCGGAAAGACTGAAGTTTATCTTCGTCTTATAAATTCAACTTTAAAATCGGGGGAAACGGCAATAATGCTCGTGCCGGAAATCGCTCTTACACCCCAAATGCTCAGGCAACTTCGCGCAAGGTTTGGCGATAACGTTTCGATACTTCATAGCGGACTTTCGGTTGGAGAAAGGTACGACGAGTGGTTAAGGCTAAAAACGGGGGAAGCGAAAATAGCGATAGGCGCGAGAAGCGCAATATTTGCACCGCTTGACGAACTCGGTCTTATCATAATCGACGAAGAACACGACGCAAGTTACGAAGCCGAAACTGCTCCGAGATACAAAACGATTGAAGTCGCTTTAAAGCGAGCCGAACTTTCGGGTTCTAAAATCGTTATAGGTAGCGCAACACCCTCGATAGACAGTTACGACAAGGCGCTAAACGGCGAATACAATCTTGCGAAAATGACCACGCGAATAAACGGCAAAGACTTGCCTGAATTTATCGTTTCGGATATGCGCGCCGAACTTCGTCGCGGAAACGAGAGTATTTTTTCTTCGGACCTAAAAGAAGAACTTAAAAAATGCGTAGAACAGGACAGTCAAGCCATTATCTTTTTCAATCGCAGGGGCTATTCAAGGCAGGTAATTTGTAGAGATTGCGGATACGTAGCAAAGTGTGAAAATTGCGACGTTACGCTAAATTATCATAGAGATACGGGCGTTTTAAAATGCCATTATTGCGGAAGCGCTTACAAAATGCTTTCGGCTTGTCCGGAGTGCGGTTCGGTAAATTTAAGTTACAGCGGCGCGGGAACTCAAAAAATCGTAGCCGAACTTAAAAAACTTTTTCCAAACGAAACGGCGCTCCGTATGGATAACGATACCACGAGAAATAAAGAAGGGCATTTTAAGATTTTAAAGGAATTTTCCGAGAAAAAAGCCCGTTTTTTAGTCGGTACGCAAATGGTTGCAAAGGGGCACGATTTTCCGTCGGTTACGCTCGTTGGAATTTTAGACGCGGATATGAGTTTGTATTTTTCAGACTTTAGAAGCGCCGAAAGAACTTTCCAACTTTTAACTCAAGTTGCAGGCAGAAGCGGTAGGGCTAACAAAAAGGGCAAGGTCGTTTTGCAAACCTACAACCCCGAAAACACTACGCTAAAACAGGCAATTTCTTACGATTACGACGGTTTTTTTAATGGCGAAAGGGCGGTAAGAAAATCTACGGGTTTTCCGCCGTACGCTTTGATATTAAGGGTAATGGTCGAGTCTGACGACGACGGCGAGGCAATGCAAACGCTTAAAGCCGTTTACGAAGATTTGAAAAAGATTTACCAAAAACATACCGACAATTTCTTGTTTTTTAATAAAATGAGAAGTCCGGTAAAAAGAATAAACAACAAATACCGCTATCAAGTTCTTATGCGACTTTGTGGCGATTTTAAGACTATAAAAGATGAAATATACGAAAAGAGTTTGGATAAAAAAACTGCAAAAACGTTAGTTTACGTAGAAGAAAATCCAAGCAATTTGTATTAAAAGGAAAATATGGCTATATTACCAATCGTGCAAACGGGAGACGAAGTTCTCAGAAAAAAATGTGAAAAAGTAACGGAATTTAACGCTGAACTTATAAATCTTTTAAACGATATGAGAGAAACTCTTAAAGACGCTAAAGGGGCAGGTCTTGCCGCTCCGCAAGTCGGCGTTTCAAAGCGCATATTTATCGTTGATACCGAAGACGACGGTATGGTTGAGTTTATAAACCCCGCAATTTTAGGAGTATCGGGCAGTCAATACGGCGTAGAAGGTTGCCTTTCGGTAAAAGGCTACTGGGGGGACGTAAAGCGTCCGAGAAAAGTAACGGTTGAAGCCTACGACAGATACGGCAAGAAATTTAAATTTGTCGGCAAAGATTTTCTTGCAAAAGCGCTCAGCCACGAATACGACCATTTGGACGGAATTTTATACACCGACAAAGCAAACAATTTAAGGAAAGAAGATTTAAAATGAAAGTAATTTATCTCGGTACGCCCGAATTTGCCGTCGCTCCGCTTAGGGCGATTGCAAATAGCGGTAATCATCAAGTTGTTGCCGTCGTAACCCAACCGGATAGACCTGTTGGAAGAAAAAATATAATAACGCCCCCACCCGTTAAAGTCGTTGCAAACGAACTCGGAATACCTGTTTTTCAGTATGAAAAAATAAGGACGGAAGGGGTTAGCGATTTAAAGTCTATCGGCGCTGATATTATGATAACTTGCGCCTACGGGCAAATTTTGTCGCGCGAAATTATAGATATTTGCAAGTTTGGTATTATAAATATTCACGGCTCGCTCTTGCCAAAGTATAGGGGCGCGTCGCCTATACAGTCGGCTGTTATAAACGGCGAAGAAACTACGGGCGTTACTATTATGCAAACCGAAGAAGGATTAGATTCGGGCGATATTTTAGCAGTTTTTGAAACGCCTATCGGCGAAGAAGAAACTTCGGCGGACTTGTTCGCAAGGCTTTCTCTTTTAGGCGCAAAAAATATATGTTCGGTGCTTGATTCTATCGAAAACGGCTCTGTAACTCCTAAAAAACAAGACCATAGCAAAGCGACTATGGTAAAAACTATCAAAAAAGAAGACGCTTTAATAGATTTTAGTAAAGACGCTAAAACCGTTAAAAATTTAATAAACGGTATGAACCCTTGGCCTATTGCTTATACGCTGAAAAACGGAAAAAAACTTAAGTTTTATCGAGCGAGAGCGGTGGAAGGACAGGGAAAGGCAGGCGAAGTAATCGTAGCCGATAAAAAACTCGTTATCGCTTGTGGCAAAGGGGCTATCGAAATAGGAATTTTACAAGAAGAAGGTGGTAAGGCTATGGACGCTTTATCCTATTTAAACGGTAGAAAATTAAAGGTCGGCGACCTTTTGGGAGAATAAAATGTTAACCCTTTTTTACGATTGTTACCGCATTTTAACGAGCGTCTATTCGGGTGGCGCGTTTATAAAACAAGC
>JAFTKX010000063.1 GCA_017453045.1 Clostridia bacterium
GCTAACGTCCTTTTTATAAACTTTATAAAGGGGTGGCATACCGATATAAACGTGCCCTTCTTGAATAAGTTGTTTCATATACCTAAAGAAGAAAGTCAAGAGTATGGCTCTTATATGCGCGCCGTCTTGGTCGGCGTCGGAAAGGATAATAACTTTGTGGTAGTTTAAATTATTGATGTTAAAATCGTTACCGATACCCGTTCCGATTGCCGTTATTATCATTCTAAATTCGTCGTTATTTAAAACGTCTTCAAGTTTTTTCTTTTCTACGTTAAGCGGTTTACCGCGAAGTGGCAAAATTGCTTGGTGCTGACGATCTCTGCCCTGTTTTGCGCTACCGCCTGCCGAATCTCCTTCAACTATAAACACTTCGTTAAGTTCGGCTTTTCTACTTGAACAAGCGGCGAGTTTACCAACGAGTTTAGCGGAATCCGCCCCGCTTTTAGCCCTTGCTATTTCTTTAGCGTGACGAGCGGCGTTTCTTGCCTTTGCAGCGCCGAGAGCCTTTTTAATCATTGCCTCGAATATCTGCTTGTTCTTTTTATTTTTGATAAGCCTGTCAAGTTCTTCAATAGTCGCGCTCTCTACCGCGCTTTTCGCTTCGGGATTGCCGAGTTTAGTTTTGGTTTGACCGTCGAATTCTACGTTTTTCATTTTAACTGAAACGATAGCAGTCATACCTTCTCTAAAGTCTTCGCCTTGAAGCGCTAAATCTTTATCCTTTACGAGATTATTAGTTTTAGCGAAATCGTTTAAAATTCTCGTAACCGCCGACTTAAAGCCTATTTCGTGCGTTCCGCCTTCGGGAGTTGGTATATTGTTTACGAACGAAAAAATACTTTCGGTATAACCGTCGGTATGTTGAATAGCAAACTCAACCACGATTCCGTCTTTTTCGGCTTTCGCGTATACGGGTAAATCGTATAGTTTGGTTTTTCCTTCGTCAAGATATAAAACGTAGTCGATAAGACCTCCGTCGTATTTAAAGGTTTTGCTATAAAATTTTTCGTCGTCGCGTAGGTCGGTAAGTTTGATGCAAAGCCCCCTATTTAAAAAGGCGAGTTCGCGAAGGCGTTTAGATATCGTTTCTTGGCTAAATTCAACCGTTTCAAAAACTCTCGCGTCGGGTTTAAAACGAACGTAAGTACCTTGCTTGTCCGTCTTCTTTCTCGTATTTTTTAAAGGAGCGACGGGTTCGCCGGAAATTATCTTTTTCTTTTCTTCGCTATAATAACTGTGGAATTCCATTTGATACACAGTACCTTTATACACTTCAACTTTAAGCCACTCGGAAAGAGCGTTCGTAACCGCAGCGCCTACGCCGTGAAGTCCACCCGAAAAACTGTAGTTTTTATTATCGAATTTTCCGCCTGCGTGAAGTTGGGTAAATACGACTTGAAGCGCCGAAACGCCCGCTTCTTTATGCGTGTCAATAGGTATACCTCTACCGTTATCTTCTACCGAAACGCTACCGTCTTTATGTAATACGACTTCAATTTTATCAGCGTAGCCGTTTGCCGCTTCGTCGATTGCGTTGTCAACGATTTCCCAAAGAATATGGTGAAGACCTCTCGTTCCCGTTGAACCTATATACATACCCGGTCTTACTCTGACCGCTTCGAGTCCTTCGAGTATTCTGATTACGTCTGAATTGTAGTTAGTGTTAGACATCAAACTCCTCCATTTTGTGTTCTAATATTATAAGTATACCATATATATAGTGTTTTTTCAAGTTTTTTGCAAAATTCTTGAAAACTTTTTATAAAAAATAACGAAAATTTTTATAAAAAAAGCGATGGTCTTCGCCACCGCTTTTAAATACCATTTGATTAAAACGCCAAAAGGTTTAAATATTTAGATTTGTCAATAGCCGACAAGAAAAGATAAAGTCTTGGTCCTTTATCAGTACCGAAAAGAACGTTGTAAAATACCGCGAAAAATCTTTGTTGACGAACGGTATTTTCCTTTTTGGTAAGTTCGGGCTTGTTGATAAGACTGTACAAATACTGTTGAATTTCTTGTTCTGTAAAACTTTCTCTTTCGGCAAGATAATCATGAAGACCTTTTATCGCGCCCTTTTCTTCGTCGGAAAGGTCTTGATAATAAGCGTCGTTTCTATCGCACAAAAGTTTATACATTTTTGATGGTTGATGCTTGGTTATCCAGTTTTTAACCCTTAAAAGTCTTTCTTCGTCGCGAACGTCGAACTCTACGCCGATTTTTGCCAAAATATCTCTAACCGCTTCGGGATTAAAGTCAACGATAGTTGCAACCGACGCTAAAACGCCGAAAGGAACTTTTGCTTTTACGTTTACTCCGTCTAACATAGAAAGGTTGTAAACTGAAGTGTTATATTCGTCCGCAGTTCCTGCTTTTACGGCTTCTAAACCCTTGTCGAATTCGCTGTAATGACGAATAATAGTATCGTCGAAGTTAAAGGCAAAACCATCGGTTGGAGCGTACTTTGCAAAGAGCCATCTAATCATATCGGGCTCGTAAACTTCTAATACTGTTGCAGGGGTAATATTGTTGCCCGTCGACGAGTGCATATCGCCAAGCCCTGCGATAGAAAGCCAGCCGTAAGGTTGGAATTTTGGCGCTTTTACGCCGTAAATTGCCTTTGCGATATCTTTTGCAACGACGTAAGAACCTGACGCTGCGGCATGGTCTATACCACCCGGCTCAAAGTCAACCCCTTCAGCACCCCAACGCATAGGCCAGTCGATTTTCCACATAAGTTTTACGAGGTGATATTCTCTTAAACTTACCGTTTCTTCCTTACCGCAAGCCTTACATCTATAAGTGATTTCTTCGGTGTCTTCGTTATAGGAAATAACGGTCGTAAAATCTTTTTTACAAGCCGAACAGTAAACGCTTATGGGATAGTAAGATTCTCTTTCACCCTCGTCGCTGTCTTGGGTTTTATAATTCATTAAAATATCGTAAATTGCCTTTCTTTTGTGCATTGCGGTCAAAATGCCGTCGACGTATCTGCCCGACATATATTCTTGACCTTGATAACGGTATTCGATATCAATTCCCATTTCAGCAAGAGATTTTTCATATTCCTTTTCGTTGTATTCAGCGTATGAAGAATACTTACCGTAAGGATCGGGAATCATACAGTACGGCATACCGATATATTTATCGAAATCAGGAGCGATAGGAGCAATGTTTTTTGGAACTTTTCTAAGTCTATCAAAATCGTCCCAAGAAAGCATAAGTTTTGCTTTTTTGCCTTTTGCCCTAAGCGCCTTTACTACGAAATAGGGAGTCGCTATATCCCTAAAGTTACCGATGTGAACAGAACCCGAAGGACTCGTGCCTGCCGCGCATAAAAATTCTTCTTTGTTTGGATTTTCCGCAATCAATTCGTCTGCTAATCTTTCAGCCCAATGCATTGTATATCGTTCCTTTTTAATTATTTTCTATATATTTTTTCCAGCCTACGATAATTTCTTCGGCTACTTGTTCAACGGATAAATTCGTAGTGTCGACGACGAGTTGATAGTTAGACATATCCGTTATATCCACGTTATAAAAATCGTAGTATCTTTTTTGCTCTCTTTGTCTGCGAAGTTGTAGCCTTGAAAAAGCCGTTTCTTCGTCTTCGTAAGACTCGTCCGCGCGGTTTGCGCTAATTACCCTTCTCGCCGCTTCTTTCCCGTCGCAAACGAGATATACGCTAAACGCGCTCGGCACGAAATGCCACGCCATACGCGAGTCGAATATAAAATTACCGTCAACTTTTTCGTATTCGGCAAGTTTACCGTCAAGAATTTTGTCAAATTCGGGATGAGATTCCTGATATTTGTTAAACTCGCAAGTGTCCATATTGAGTTCGGAAGCCATCTTTCTTTGGATTTTACCTATCGAAACGATTTCGGCGTTAAATTTCTCTTTCAAAATTGAACCGACCGTACTCTTTCCGCTACCCAAATCGCCTGCAAGTGAAATTTTAAAAAATTCGTTCTTCATAAGCGTCCTTTTTTAAGGTTACAAATTTATTTAATACTGTAATAGTATATAATTAAAAAGCGATTTTGTCAACCTTTAAAAGTGGCAAAATCGCCCATTTTTGCTTTTTATGAATTTTTATTCATAACGAGAGCAACCGCTCCCAAAATACCCGCAGAGTTTTCTAAACTTGCAATTCTAACTTCACACTTTGGTCCAAGTTCGCCTGCGAACACTTCCCTATCGACGATTTTTTGTAACGGACGGATAAGGTTGTCTCCTTGAGCGCAAACGCCACCGCCTAAAACGACTGCGTGCGGACGGAAAATATTTGCGTAGTTTACAATTCCGCAAGCAAGTTTTTCAATATAATTGTCAACGACTTGTTTTGCATACTTATCGACGTCTTTATAATCGAAAGCAACCTTTCCAGTAACTTTATCTAAACCGCCTATCTCCCACATTTTACTGTCCTTATGGTTTTCCATAGCGCGTTTAGTATCGCGGATAATAGCGTTTGCCGAAGCATAGGCTTCAAAGCAACCTTTTCTTCCACAAGTACACTGTTCTCCACCTACTTCAATAACGGCGTGTCCAAGTTCTGCGCCCGCGCCCTTATTCCCCTCTATAAGTTGATTATCGACGATTATTCCTCCGCCAACGCCTGTTCCTAAAGTAAGTAAAATCATATCGTCGAACTCTTTGCCCGAGCCAAAAATTGCTTCGCCTAAAGCGGCTACGTTAGCGTCGTTTGAAATGACGGCGTCAAGACCTATTCTCGACTTTATACCGTCGCAAATTCTAACGTCTTTCCAGTTGAAGTTATTATAAAAAATTACGACGCCTTTTCTACTGTCAATCATACCGGGAACGCCCATACCAAGTCCTTCGACGTCCGATACTAAAAGCCCTACTTTATCTAAAAGCGAAAGAGCGAGAGTTGAAATGTTGTCCATGACCTTTTCTTCGCCTTTTTCAGTTTCGGTTGGAATTTTATCAGTTGCAATCAAATTGCCTAAATCGTCGCAAATTCCACCTTTTATAAACGTTCCGCCAAGGTCGATACCGATATAATATTTTCTAACTTGCGTCATTATACATTTGAGTTTACCTTCGATTTTAAACTCGCCGTAAGACGCGGGTACGAAATAGGTGTCGCCCTTTGATATAGATTCTTTTTCGATTTCACCGCTACCTTCGATACAAGTAACCGCAGTAAAACTGTTTTTATCCGACAGATATTCTTCGTCGCCGTCGACTTCGGTAAAATACGCCGAAAAATATTTTGACGCGCCTATAAGTCGTTTATTGCCCATTTCAACGTCTAATTTACAGTTTGTAAATTTTGTAAAATTAGAAACGGTAAGCGCTTTTTCTACGTGTAAAGGTCTTTCTTTTCCGTCCGGTCCTTTACGCTTAAAATCGTAAACTCTATACGTTAAATTACTGTTTTGCTGAATTTCACAAACGGTAACTCCCTTGCCTATCGCATGGATAGTTCCCGACTTTATAAAAAACCAATCTCCTTTTTTAACTTCGTAAAAATTGAGAAGGTTGGTAACCGTTCCGTCTTGTATAGCCTTTTCAAAAACTTCCTTATCGGTGTCTTCTTTAAGCCCTAAATATATGCCAGCGCCCTCGTCGCAATCGACGATATACCACATTTCAGTCTTGCCGAATTGACCTTCGTTTTTAAGCGCAAAATCGTCGCTTGGGTGAACTTGTACCGAAAGGTTATCCGCAGAGTCGATAAGTTTAACGAGTACGGGAAAATCTTTGAAATCGTTTGCGTTCTTGCCTAAATCGCTCGGCATTAAAACTTCGGATAAAAGTTCGCCTTTTAGCGTTTTAGACGGCCCGTCTTTATGATAAGAAAGTTCCCAACTTTCAGCAATTTTGTCTTTATCCGACACCTTGCCGTAATCTCTTAACTTGTTACCGCCCCAAAGGTAATCTTTAGTTTCGGCTACGATTTTAATTATATCTTTACTGCTCATATTCGCCTCCGAATATATTATCTTAATTTAGTATATATTTTTTTGTGAATAAAGTCAATAATAATTTAAAATTTGGCGAGTTTTATTGCATTTTACAACGTGTTTTGTTACAATAAAACTATGAAATACGAATTTATTTTATTTGATG
The DNA here is from genome assembly GCA_017453045.1 of Clostridia bacterium. Taxonomy (GTDB): domain Bacteria; phylum Bacillota; class Clostridia; order Christensenellales; family Borkfalkiaceae; genus UBA10281. The sequence goes on from JAFTKX010000063.1 coordinate 6,103, forward strand.
CGGACGATACTTTATTTGATTTTCAAAAAACCGCCAAAAAAAACTTTGAACAAACTTGCAAAAAATTAGGCGTTCCCTTTAAAGACGGCTATTACGAAATTTACCGAGATATAAATCAAGGCTACTGGGATTTGTTTTCGCTTGGAAAGGTTGAAAAAAGCGTTTTGAAAAAAATGCGTTTCGTCGATTTTGGAAAAGTTATAGGATACGAAATCGACGCCGACGAATTTATGCCCGAATACGAAAGCGGACTTGCAAAAATATCAATTCTCTACCCCGAAACCATACCCCTTTTGCAAGAGGTAAAAAAACTCGGTTTAAAAATTTATTTGATAACCAACGGCTTGGCGAACGTTCAAAGGGGCAGGCTCTCGCTGTCCGGTATTGAAGATTTTTTCGACGGAATTTTTATTTCCGACGAAATGGGGACGAGCAAACCGTCTAAAACCTATTACGATATGGTAACGCGCCAAATTGACGGCTACGATAAAAACAAGGCTCTAATAGTTGGGGATTCGCTCGTATCGGATATGCCACTTGGAATTGAAAACGGCGTAGACACTTGTTTTTTCAACCCAAATGGTGTACAAACTGAACTACCTATAACCTACCAAATTAAAACTTTACCCGAACTTTTAGATATTTTAAAGTAACAAAA
>JAFTKX010000064.1 GCA_017453045.1 Clostridia bacterium
AAGTAAGTTTTACTTACTTTCACAATAAATGCCTCTGCCCATCCCGTTGCTGTAATAACACTTAAAGAACTGTTATCTTCATTATAATGGGCTCTTGCAGTTTTTCCATTAATTAAAACGTATTCAAGTGGATCTACTCCGTTATTTGTTGCAATTTTATTTAAGTCGGCAGTGTGCCAATCCCCACCTGCCACAGTAAAACCATTAAGTTCAACGTGTATCCACGTTATGCCTGTTTCTGCTTCTCCCCACGTGCTAATTGCAATTTTTTCGTCCATTTCAACGGTTGCGGCTTTGGCGGTTAACTTTTCGTTGCTTGTCAAAGTAAATACCGCGCCAAAAACCGAAAACGCCAAACACACACAAAGCGCAAGTTTAACAAAAAAAGTAATTTTTCTCGTTTTGTTCATTATTTTCTCCCTTTTTATTTATTTAAAGATTTTAAAATCTCAATACTCGGCGCAGGAATTCTACCCAAACCGTCTGGTCCAACGTTTAAAAGGTAATTTATTCCCCTGCCGTTTAATTCTTCTTTAATTTTTAATACCGTTTGGGCTGATTTCCAGTTTTGGTCGTAAGACTTATATCCCCACGTATCGTTAAGCGTTGCAGGAACTTCAAAAAGCATACCGCCACTTTCGGCGCTCGTTTCATTATCGCCCGACGAGCCGTAATCTCCCATTCCGTTGCCTATCCTTGAATTTATGAGGCAATTTGGTTGGTATTTTTTTACTAAATTATAAAGTTCGATAGACTGTTCTTTTGTTATATCTTGTGGAGTATCAAACCAAATTAAATCAATATCGCCGTAATTTGTTAAAAGTTCGGTAACTTGCGGAATAGTCTTTTTTCTAAAACAAATTTCAAAGTTCTTTTTTGTATTAGGAAAATCCCAAAAGTTCGTCCACGGCTTGCCTTGAGAAGTTTCTTCCGTTTCCGTATAGCCACCGCCGTGTTCTTCGTGCCAGTCGAGTTCTTGCGAATAGTAAATTCCAAATTTTAGCCCGCGTTTTTTACAAGCAACTGAAAGTTCTTTTATAATATCCCTTTTGAAAGGCGTGTGCATTACGTTATAATCGTCTACCTTAGAATCGAAAAGAGCGAAACCTTCGTGATGTTTCGTAGTTACAACGATATATTTCATACCCGCCGAAACGGCTAAATCGCACCACTCGTCCGCATTGAAAAATATGGGATTAAACGCATCCATAAGTTTTTCGTATTCTTTAATAGGAATTTGAAAACAAGACTGCGCCCACTCGGCAATCATATCCATCCTTTTGCCTTTCCACTCCCCTGCGAGAAGCGAATAAAGACCAAAGTGTATCATCATACCAAACTTGGCGTCTTTAAACCATTGTTTATTATCCATAACACTCTCCGTGTTTATTTTAATTTTTTGTTTGTACTACCATAAGGCTTCTCTTTGAGAAGATTCTCCGACGTTAGTCGGTGGTGAGGTAAGGCTTCTCCTTGAGGAGAGGCTCCGACGTTAGTCGGTGGTGAGGTGTTCATTTTTCTGTTACCCCACGCTTGTATAATGTTGTTTTTTCCAAACCATCCACCGCAAACTGTCCCATTCTCAAGTAAGGTGAAGATTTACCTTTTTTACTATCATTCTGAAATTTCCGTAGGTAATGATAGACTCTCGCTTGTTCTTTTGCCATACCACTTAATAAGGGGGCTCTATAATTTTTATGTAAAAATTGCAACACGGCGAAGTTCTAAACCCTTGCAAGCAAATTTCCACCTTCTTGTGTTGTCGCTACGCTCCAGAGTGACGTAAATCAAGCGATTATTTAAAGGGTTAGAAACAAGTTATGCAAGGCTCGATTTGGCGGAAAGGCTTTGGTAGACCTTGTTGGTCACCAAAATCTTGACAACAAAGCAGAAACGACGCATAACGCAGTTTATAAGCCTTTAAATTAACCTTTGACACCAACCGTCGATATCCCCTCCATTATTTGCCTTTGGAAAAAAGCAAATAAAACAAGACAAGGTACCATCATAATAACGCCGACTGCGGCTTGAACGTTTGCCCTTCTATCGCCTTCGGCAGTAAGGAAATCTTTATATAAGGCAAGCGACAACGTCCATTGACTCTCAGAGCCTTTAACCGTGCCGATATAGGTTAACGGACCTTGAAAATCGTTCCAGTTACCTATAAAACCAGTTACTGCAAGATAAACGAGTATAGGTTTTACCATAGGTAAAATAACTTTTAAGTAAACGTCAAAATTGCTTGCTCCGTCTAATTTAGCCGCTTCGGTATAAGAATTTGGTATTCCGCGCATAAACTGACGAACTAAGAAAATGTTCATCGTTCCACCGCCAAGCCACATAGGCACCCAAAGTGGGAAAAGCGTTCCGTCCCAACCGATTACACGATAAATTATCATAAGCGGAATAGAAAGTACGGTGCTCGGTAGCAAAACTACCGCCATAATCATTGCAAAGATAACGTCGCGACCAGCAAAATTAAGTTTTGTCAAAGCGTACGCCGTAAGTGAAGACGCAATACAAACACCGCCGATATTCATTATCGCTACGAACAAAGTATTAAGCGTATAAAGTAGGTAATTAGAGTTTTGGAAAAACGCTAAGTACGGCTTTAAGTTTATATATTGTGGCCACAAAACTTTCATACCGACGTCGGTATTCGGTAAAACCGAAGTGATTAAAAGCACGTAAATGGGGAAAAGGAAAACGCAAGATACAAGCACTAAAAAGAAATATTTAACGCAAAGGAAAGGTACGCTTTGCTTACCTAACGAATTGTTTCGACTCGTCATATTACGCCTCCTCTCCGTAATAAACCCATTTTTTACTCGTTTTAAAGAGTAAGAAGGTCATTGCGGCAATTATAAGGAATAATATCCACGAAAGAGCGCAAGCTTTACTCATACCGTTTTTGACACCGCCGCCAAAAGCAAGATTATAGATGTAAACTACTATAAAGTTTAAGTTAGGCTCTTGAAATTTGTCGTATAACGGCTTTACGTTGGTAAAGGCTAGAATACCGCCTATCATACTCGTTACTATGACGTAGAACATCATAGCAGTCGACATAGGAATAGTGATTTTAACCGTTTTATGAAAATAGTTTGCTCCGTCTAAATCGGCGGACTCATACATTTCTTGCGGAATATTTTGCATTTGCGCAAGCCACATTACCGCAGTCCCACCCCAAGAGAATATATTTATAAACAAAAGGGTTGGAAGAACGGTTTTGGGAGACTCGTACCACGTATACGGCGGTAACCCAACGGCTTCTAAAAGAGTGTTTAAATAACCGCCTCGCGTACTCGTCATATTTGCCCAAAGCATAGTGCCTGCAACGGCAGGAATAAGATTAGGCAAATAATATAAAATACGGAAAGTTTTTATTCCTTTAGTCTTTTGATTGAGAAAAAGAGCAACCGCATACGAGCCTATAATTTGCAAAGCCAAACTTAAAACAGTAAAACTAAAAGTTACGCTTATAGACTTTAAAAAAGTTTCCAAACCGTACGCTACGCCAGGCTTAAAAAAGTAAGCGAAATTATCAAAAGTAAAACCGCCTGCCTTATCTCCCCTATTTTCGGGATTGTAGTACCCACGGAAAGAATATATAAGAGAAATTACCATAGGCAATATCGTAAAAAGAATAATACCGAGTATTACTGGCGCGACGTATATCCAACACGGCGCGTTCTTTTTAAAAAACAACCTTCTCTGCTCTTTTTTCTCTTCTTTGGTTAAAGAACGCTTATGTACAATCATTTTTCTCCTTAATTATCAATAAAAATTATTAACCGTTACTACGAAGACTATCTTTTGGATTTGACGCAGCATACGCTTGGTTTGTTTTATTGATAAGTTCGCTTAAAGTACCGTCGTTATAGTTTTTAGTGTTAAAACCTTTAAAGAAAGTAGTAATCGTCGTTCTAAAAGTAATTCTTGTGTTTGCTTTATAAATATAATACCAGTCTTGAACTAAATCTTCGCCTTCAACCCAAGCGTCGTGATCCATATTTTCAAGCCCTGCAACGTTTCTCCAAGCAGGAGTTACTCCACCGTTTGACTCTTTATCGTATAAAGATTTAAGTACGGGGATATTGTTACCCGATTTAGCGGCAACTTCTTGTCCGTCTTTTGTGATAATGAATTTAATAAAATCCCAACACATATCGGCGTAAGATCTATATTCGCCCTTTACTTTAAGTCCTTTACCTTCGTAAACGCTGTTTATAGCATAACCCGAACAACCTGCCGCAATTTTATCGGTAGGAATACTTATCGTTTGTACCGGATCTTTATCTTTATTTGCAGTTATTCCATAGTAATCTTCGTGAACTGAAACTAAAGACGTTAACGCAGCCGTAAGCGCAGGTCTTGACTCAAGTCGCATAAAAATATTACCTTCGTTAAACGCCGTATCGCTCTTTTCCCCGTAATATAAATTATCGGTTGAGTACATATATCCGTGTAAAGTTTCTAACTTGGTAGCGCTTGCTTCAAGATTTAAAGTACCGTCGCTATTTATTATCGCATCAATACCCATTGCGTGCAAAATCGTTACGTAACTTGGCTCCCAATGAAGTTTTAAGTCAAGAGCGGCTCTATTAGACCAAGTTGCCTCTACTCTACGTTCACCTTCCGCATTAGCGCGCTTAACTACGTATTGAACTTTTTCGGCAACGGCTTTTGCAAAATCAAACAAATCGGTTAATTCGTTCCAGTTTTCACCTGCAACTATCGAATTAAGTCTTGCAGTAGAAGAAACGTAGTCGGACGGCATTTGGTCAACGCTCTTTTCGTTTTTATAGTATTTTTCATACTGCTCGTCTAACATGGCAAACAAAGCCATATTACACAAAATAGCAGGCTTGTTATAATCTCTCGGTGCAAAGTAAATTCCGTACTCGGAGTGTTTAGTATAATCTTCTAAACCGTCTGAATTAACGTCACGATCGTCTTTTCTAAACTCGCCGATATAATTTTTAGTAGGTTTAAACTTACCGTTTATGGCGGCGGTATCAAGCATTGACGAATAATAAAGGCTGTAATCGGTTGAAGAATCTTTTTCGTAATACGGGCGAAGGTCGGTAAAATACTGCTCCCACTTAGCGTGATAAGAGTCCGAAGTCCATATAATGTGCGGTGAATTCTTTTCGTCTTGAGAAACGCCGTTCATAAACACTTCAAAGTCGTCGCCTGAAAACGATTTAAGGGTAACCGTAACTTCAGGTCTAACTTTTTTATACGCTTCAATCAAATCTTCCATTACCGTTTGTTCGGAATCGCCAGATTGACAAGCAATGGTAATTTCAAAATGATCGGCGCCTTTTTTACATCCAAAACTTACGCAAACAGCCGTAAAAACCATTACTGCGACAAGTAAAAGACAACTTAACTTTCTCATAAATTTTCTCCTCATATTATTTTATTTCAATAACTGCTGATTTAAGCGGTACGCTAACTACGACGTCGCCGTTTTCAATAACAAAATCAGTAATTTGCTTTCCGTTTACGTAAACCTTTGGATTGTTTGATTTTGTCGAAAGGGTTACTTTAACTTTTAACCCGTTTGAATCGCCCCTTACCGAATCAATTCTTACCGAGTTTTTAAATATCGTCAAATCGTATTTAACGCCGTTAAACGAAAGATTTTCCATCCCCCAGTATTTTAAATTTTTTGGAAGACTTGGATTTATTTTTAAAGTATCGCCACCCGAAGTGCTAATACCGAAAAAGCCGTAAGGAATTGCCGAAACCATTAAAAACGACTCTAAAAACTCGCCGTCAATACCCAAAACGCCGTTTGGCCCGATTTCTCTTTCACCGCCTTTTACACCGTTTTGCAAAGGTACGTATTTGTCATTCCATTGACTCTTTTCGTAATAATCCCAGTAAAACCTATCGGGTTTTTTATTATAATTATCGCTTTGAACGTAATAATCGTAAATCGGCATATACCAGTCTTTTATTGCCGAAAGTCTCTCGTACGCGTTGTCCGCTCCAAGCGTTTCTATTCTTGACATAAGATCGTAGAAAGAAACGTACATTATCGCTCCGCCGTTTTGTACTTGTGTTTCACCGTAAATACATTTTGGATTTGAATACGAACCATTAAAAATAGAATTGTCCATTTGATCTTTTTCGCTGTAAGTATTTACTCTTGGCGCAAACTCGTAATAATACAAATCTTCGCCTTGAGAACCATACTCGTCATTTGCAACGATTCTATCGCCGTTTATCCATTGCATTATAGATTGTGCTTGCTCGTCGGTAGCAACTCCGTAATAAATAGCTTCTAAATTCCAAGCAACGTAGCCTTAATCGTAACATTTTTTATCAGCGTCGCTATATCCACCAACAAATCTACCCGTTTCTTCACTCCAAAAACCCGTTTTATCGGTATCGTTTATAGGTTTTCTAAGTTCCGCAAGAACTTTACTTGCAATTTCCTTCAAATCTTTCGCGGTGTAATTATATTCACTAACGCCGTGATTATAATTTCTATCTGCAGTTTTTATACTTGCCAAAGACTTATCTACGGTAATTCCTTTTACGGAAAGAATAGTTTCTAAATAAGCCAAATCTTCGAGCGCTTTATAAAAATAAACGTTGCTGTGGAAATCGAATTTGTTCATAAAACAAATATCCCAGTATCCGTTACCCAAAGTCATTGCAACGCGTTCGTATTTATCGGTAGACGTTTTATCCGAATCGTGCCCAACGAGATAAGATTGGTCGTTTAAATGCCTATCTTCGTCGTACAATTGCATATAAAAGTTTATCGCTTTACGCGCTTTGGTTATGTTTTCTGTTAAAAAGTCTATATCGCCAGTATAATCGAAATCTTTTCTAAGCGCAGAAATGAAAATAGAGTTATTGTTAGAATGTCTTGTATCAAACGTTGGACGAACGTAGTTTAAAGCAAAATTTCCCGTTAAAGTAGTTCCTTCTTTTGCCTTAATTTCTATGCGTACCTGCTCTATAAAAGTTTCAGACGTCATTTCTGAAGTCCATTCTTCTTCGGCATACATAGGAAGAAAAATTAAATGTTCGTACTGCGGAGTATATTCGTAAGACATAAACGCTTTTTCGTTTACCGAAACACTATGCCACTCACCGCCTTTCTTATTCGTGTAAGAAACTATAATATCTTCGATATTTGCGCAATCAACCGTGGACATACGCATATCTATTTCAAGCAAAGGACTGTAATACGCCCATGCGACGAATTTTTCAGCGGGTGAAGTAAATTCTATACTGCTTACACCTTTAACGTCAGTCTGGAAAAGTCCGTTCTTTTCGCTTACGTCAACGTTTTCATAGTAAGTCCCATTTTTTGAATATCGACTAGTCCATTCCCCTTCGTTAGATACGCCGTTAAAATCCCAACTGTTACTAACGTCGACGTGAAAAGACGTTGGGAACGGCCATCCCATACGGTGTTCGCCCGTATTCGTGGTTGAATCGTTGGTTCTTACGGCGTCGGTTTCTTGCCAAACGTAGCCGTAATCGTCTACGGGTATATTAGTAAGAATTTTTCTAAGCCCTGCAATTCTATCCGTTTGGTAACCGTCGTAACTGTTAAACCAGTAATACGACAAAGAGTTCCACTCTTGCCAGAAAAACTGAACTGCGTTTACGCCTGCAGTTACACTATTTACTTTTTGGTCAAGTCCGTTTTCGTCAATATAACCTGAATGTCTTTTAAAATAGTCGTTCAAGAAAAAGTCCATTTCTTCGTCCGAACTTTTAAAGAATAAAAGTTCGTCGCTTTGCTTTTCGTATTTATAACTTGAAGCCGAAACGCTACAACTTGTATTTAAAGTCATTGAAAAAGTCAAAAGGACGGCTATTAAAACTTTGTTAAAAAACTTATTTTTCATCAGTTTCTCCTTTTTCTTTCTTCTTTTTATTTAAAATCAATACGATACCTACTCCTACCACCCCAAGTGATAGAATAACAGAGAGTAACGACCATAATAAAGCGCCGTTTTTCAAGCCTAAATCGTAATCTTCAACAACCGTAAAAGTAAAGACTTTGTTTTCGCCGTAAGTTACTGTATAAATCGTTTTTCCTTTTTCTTTGCTTTCGGAAATTGTATATTCTAAAACTCCTTCAACCGAAACTCCACCTTTGCTTGTCGGCGCGTTCGCCGTTACCGTAGCGCCGTTTTCAACCTTTGCTCCGTCAAAATAAACGGATAATTGCTCGTTTTCCATTTGCTCGACAAATTTCCCATTAGTAAGTACAAATTTTTTGTCGTTTTTGGTTTCGACGTTAGTCATAAACTTAAGCCCCGACTTTATCTCAATCGTAATACCGTTACCACTTTTAACGAGTTGATTTATACCGTCGTAAGTATTTGGACTAACCTTTTCAATGAATACGTCGAGATAAGAAAGACCGCTATTTCCGTAGTGAACTTGAACGTTGGTGAGCGCCGTTTTATCAAAAGCGTGCCACTCGCCGATAGTTTTACCATTTATAACTACTAAATCTAAAAGTGAAGTTTTAAATCCGCCCTTAACGTAAACGGTTGACGACCCCGCATCATACAAGCCGTTTTTTAATAAAGTAGGCTCTGTCGAACGCCATCTTTCAATTTGACTTGCGTGATAATATGGCATTGAAGTTACGTTTTTGTTAAAAGATATTGCAAAATGGATATTTTCACTACCCGATACGTAGCCGTAATAAATACCTTGTACGGACACTTCGCCGTATTTTTCAACGAGTTCGGTATCAACTATGGTTTCACCCGCGTAAACGTTGCAAACGTAGGTTTTAGATAAAACGTCGCCGTTAGGAAATACCAAGCCTTTACTTACCGTAAATTTATTACCCGTATAATCGTTTTCAACGTTTTTAACTTTTGCTTCGCCGTCGTAAGTTTTCGGTAAGGTCAACACGATTTGATACACGGTTTTAAAAGGTTGCCACTCACAAGTTGCGCCTTGACACGACTCGATTATTTCAGTCGCCGTCAAACCGTTAAAACAAATCTTGTCCGTATCAAGCGGTTGACTACCTAAACCATTTTTATTAAATCTAACCGAAATGATATACGCGCTATCGCTATTTTCTATTTTTAAAGACTCGCTCGTCACGACGTCTTCGTTTGCAACGCTTAAAGCAATAAAGAAAAAGGTATCTCTAATAACGTTTCCTTGACCGTCGTCTTTTTCAACGGTAAAATCTTCGGCACATTCAAAAATGATAGTATCAACCTTACCGTCGGAATTTTTATAGAAAACGCTCGACAAGGTTATATACGAAAACTGTCCGCCGGGAACTGTAACCGTTTCTAAAATATCCCCCTTACTTTCAGTCGTTACGTCGTTTGCGTTGTACGTATTTAATACGACTTCGTGGTTTACGTAAACTTTTAATTTTATTTTATTGAACTCGCTCGCGTCAATGGGATTTACAAGACTTAAAACGATCAAGTTGCCCTTTGCCGTGTTTGAAAGGGTAACGAGCGCTCTATGGTCGAGTTTTTGACCTTGAATTTCATATTTCGTAAAAAAGTCGGAATAAGAATCTGCCTTAACCGCCGTATGACCTTTATAGGTATCGTCGAGAGTAAGATTAAAAGTCTTTTCAGTTCCTTCGTATTCTACGCCTTCTTGATAACCTTCAAAATACTCTACCCACTCTCCGCTTGGATTTTTAACAAACTTAATAGTTTCTTCTATTAAAATTCGTGATTTTTCAGTTAAACCACGACATGCAAACGAAAGAGTTGGAATTTCGCAACCCTTTCTTATTTCGACCATATCAACGCTATCTAAAACCCTATTGTCTACTGCAAAATCTATGCAAAAAGTATTTGGACGCGCTCTTTTGTTTCCAACGAGCGTATACGGGTTTTGCGTCTTAAAATCTTTGAGCGAAACGCCGTCGAAGAAAATATATTCTTCAAAGTTGTATTCAGTCAAATTTTTATCAAACGTAAAATTGCAATAATTCTCTTTTTCAAAATCAACCGAATCGGGACATGTATATTGTGGTTCTTCGGCGTTTTTCCAATTCCAATTACCTTGTTTCCAGCCGTCGTAACCGTCCATGTAATCGGTGTTAAAAAGATGAACGAGAATCCCCGTTCCCCTATCTAATCTTAACGCCCCATCCATTTCGTTATTGAATTTTTCAACTTTGGTGCTTATCGTATTTTCAAACGCCGAACTTTCGGCAAAAACAACCGCGCTTGCGCCCCATAACGAAACGCATAAGCAAATCGTAACCGACAAGCATGCTAAAAGTTTTCTTAATGACATCTATTTTCCCCTTTTATTTCCTGTAATCCGTAAGAAATACGAGTTCTCCACCGTTTAATCTCGACTTCTCCGCGCCAAGCGCTATATAATGGCTTTCCACCGAATTCTCTATTGAAGAATCGGCGCTAAACTTATCGCCAAAATAAACGTTATAAAGGCTGTCTATCATACGGTAATCACCACCGCCGTGTCCGCCTGCGCCTTGCCCCCCAAGTTCGTCGACGAGTTCGCTAATTTTCCAAACGATAGGTTCTTCCATAAACCTACGCAAAATAATTTTATCTTCAATCTCGTAGAGTTCAAGTTCGCCTTCCGTGCCGAAAAATCTAAAATCTCTACCGCCCCTCGCCGTAAATCCTTCCATTTTTAACGTAGCCGTTACCCCGTTTTCAAACTGCATGATAGTAGTTTGGTTATCTACGACGTTATTATCGCAAGCAAATACGCATCTACCGTATTTACTGTTGTTTAACGAGTCGATAATCGCTTCTTCGGTAAGCGGTAAAACGTCGGTAATCAAATTATACGGGAAAGTTTCTTGTTTTCCGCCTTGTATCCAATCGGTTAAATAAATCGTATACGCGCTGTACTTACACTCGTTTTTAAATTTGCAGTTTATACATCTGTCCGCCGAACCTTCGGGCTTGTTTTCTGGTTTAAAAAACGCCAAAGAGCCCATTGAAGAAACCGACTTACATCTTGCGCCTATAAAGTATTGAATAAGGTCTAAATCGTGGCAACATTTTTGCATTATCATAGGCGTCGTTTCTTGTCTATTTCTCCAATTACCGCGAACGAACGAGTGAGCTTGATGCCAAAAACAAACGTTTTCGGTTTGGTCCATGGAAACGAGTTTACCTATCGCCCCGCTATCCAACAAACTCTTGATTTTTCTAATCATAGTCGTGTAGCGAAGAACGTGGCAAACCATAACCATAGCCTTATGTTCTTTTGCCTTTTCAACAAGCATTTTTAATTCTTCAGCGTCGTCTGATATAGGCTTTTCCAAAAGCAAATCGTAACCAAGTTCAATGGCTTTTAACGCTTGACGAACGTGCATTTGATCCATAGTCGCCAAAAGCAAAACGTCGCTACGCTTTTCTTTGAAGAACTCGTCTTCGTCTAAAAACCTATTCTCTTTACTAACTTCAAATATTTTGCCGTATTTTTCAAGACGATAGCCGTTCACGTCGCAAAGCGCCGTAATTTTAAACCTGTCGCTAGACGCGTGAAGATATCTTCCGTACGCTTCGCCACCGCGAGCGCCGACTCCGAGAATTGAAATTGTAATTACTTTTGCCATAATGTTTAACCTTTTATTTTAGATGTTTATTTTAACTACGGAAAGGGGTTGAATTTCAACTTCTTTTCCGCCGACATTAACTGTTTTTGCCGTCAAATTGTAGTTTGCGAAAATTTGTATTTTCTCTCCGCCAAACTCGTATGCAGTAGAAAGAACTTCTTTGTCCGTATACTTTCTTCCGTATTCGCAGTCGAAAGTTACCTCGCCCGTTTCGTACGCAAGTGGCTTTATCATATTGCCGTAGCACGTAAACTGTTTATTTTCAATATAGAACTCTCGCATATTTTTAATAAACGTTAAAACGTCTTTTTCAATGGGAACTTCGGTAAAGTCGCGCTGCCCCCATTTTTGTTGAATAAAACCTTTTGCGTTAAGAACGATAGTAGGCATATCGCCCGCAACGAAAGAATACGCCATTCTGTAAAGGTAACTTTCATTTAGTAAAAGTCCGCTTACTTGATTACCCATAAAGTTATGCGCAAATTCGTGATAAAGATATGCGTACAAAGGAACTGCCTTACCTATAAAGTGAGCTAGTTCAAAACGGTTGTCAGAAAAGAGTAAGTTTGGTAAAAACGGCTCTGCGGACGCAGTTTCGCAACCGAGTAAAGTCTTACCTGCCTTTTTATTCCACTCGCTTAAAAGTTTTTGCATTTCAACCGTCATCCAAGAACCTACGCACGGCGGATGGTTATGCTCGTTTGAAAAGCAGAATAATTGACTTCCCCCGTGATTTTGGTCGAGAACTTGAATGTAGTCGAGTTTTTTTGCAAAAAGCGGGTCGTACGCTTGGTCTAAGATTTCTCTACCCTTGTCCGACGCGACGCAAATATCGTAACCACTACGCTGTCCCGTACAAACGGTGCTCTTTAAAACTTTTCCATCTCTACCGGCGCAAAAGGCTTTAAAAATTTCCTTATCTTTCAAAATTTCTTTACAGTCGTACGACGTGAGAATATTACTCTGCTCGGTAAACGAAAAGCCCGAACAGTAAACGCCGAGAAGATGACCTTTTTCTTTTAAAGCGTCAAAGAGTTTGTCAAATTCGTCTTCCCCTCCAAACGGTGGAAAAACGTAAGGCGGAGCCCAAGGCGCAGTTCCTTCCCAATGCATTAAAAGAACCATAATTTTAGCGCCTGTTTCCTTTGAAAATTTTTCTACGTAAGGCAATATATTAACGTAAGGGAACAACTCGTTAGGAATCATTTTGTCCATATCGTTGTAGCCCCTTACGGGATAGGTTAAAACTATCGGAAAATCGTGATACCAGTCTGGCAAATCGCTATTTTGAGAAACCTTTTTAAGTCCGTTTGGTAAGTTTTCGTAAAGCCAGTTTTTGTATATATCCGCTCCGTCGTGCCAATCGCCGTCGAAAAAGCGATAAACCATATCGTAATCGGTTTCAAAATCTTCGCCGTAGCCTTTTCCCGAATAAAGACGAATTTGAAGTTTAATATTCTTTTCGGTATCAACTGCAAAATAATCAATAGCCTTTGGCGAACGGATTTTATCGTGCGCTCCTACGTAAAGACCTTGCTCGCCAAACGTATACGCAACGAATTGAGTGCAAAGCATATTTGGGAAAAGACCACACGCAGTTATCGTAGGATAATCGGGCTCTAAATAAGCAAGATGCGAATTAGCGCGAAGGTCGTTATCATCTATCAAAGCGCCTTCGTTATATGGGAATAAAAGTTGACCTATACCGCCATTTTTTACAAACGGCTTTAATACGATAGGTAAAACTTCAATATGTTCTATAATCTTGTTTGTAAAATTTTTAACCGCAAAACGCAAATTAAATCCGCGAGCAACGTTTTCTATTAAAACCGTTATCGAAAAATCTTCGGCAAAACCCGAATATTCGTAACGCTCGATATCCGCGCCTACTTTTAACGCTTTTACGCTATTTGCTTGCGAAGAACGATAGTCTGCGATGTTGCCCGTTTTATCGGTTAATCTTACGGCAAAAATATCGCTAACTTTGGCGCATAACTCAACGCCTTTATAGTTAAGCGAAGATATTAAACCCTTTTCAAAATCTAAGCAAACTTGACAATCGGGAGTTTTTACGTTTGAATTTTTAATCATAAACAATCTCCATAAATTTCGGCTGCATTAGTTATAAATAAATTTATACCAATGATATAATATCATTATTTTATGTCAAAATCAAGAGTACAACGCGAAAAGTGGTTTAAGTGGTCCAAAATTTCAATAATATTTACAATTAAATGGTACACCACAAAGGTAAAAAAATCAATAGGAGTTTTTAAAAAAGTGGTCCCAGTGGTACAAAATATAATTGACAATGGTTTATAACGGTGGTATAATCGAAAAAAAGGGGATTTTATGGAACAACTAAGACCGTACAAACAGGTATTTAATTTCTTGATTGAAATAATAGAACAATCGGCTTTCGCTCCCGACCTAAAATTACCAAGCGAGAGGATGTTGGCGACTAAATTCAACGCCAGCAGACGTTCCGTCAGACTTGCTTTCGATAAGTTGATAGACGAGAATTTAGTAATTAGAATTCACGGGAAGGGCTATTTTACTACAGGCAAAAAAGAAAAAAAGGATAAAAACTCCCCTAAATCAGTTAAAAAAATCTATTTTATAGTTCCTGCTCTTAAAACAGTTTTCGCGCAAGACATACTAAACGGCATTACCGATTTTTGCGACGAACACACTATGGACGTTTCCGTTAAATTGTCGAAAAATAGCATAGAAAAGGAATCTCAATACGTAAACTCAGCGTATCTTTCGGACGCTAAAGGAATAATTTTATTCCCCCTTGATAACGAACTCGTAAACACCGAACTTTTAAAACTTTCAGCAAACAGATTCCCCGTTGCCGTTATTGACAGATATTTTCAAAACGTAAACTCGTCGTTTATTTCAACCGACAACTTCAACGCGATGGTCGAAGCAGTTAAATTTTTAAAAACGAAAAAACACAAAAACATACTATATTTAACTTCGCCAACTTCTCTTGCAACAACTGTCGGCGAAAGATTAAACGGTTTTTTAGCGGGTATTCAAAAGTATTACGCAATCGACGGCAAAGAGTCTGTGATAACTCTGCAAGATTTTAGTTACGAACAAATCTTTAACGGCGTAACTTCTTACGTAAAAAATAATCCGCTTACCGAAGTTATTATTTGTCCCGGCGTTAGATCAATTACCGACGCTATAATTTCAGCGTTATCTTCAATGAATTTGTCTATCCCAAAAGACATAAAACTGATGGTTTTTGACAACGACTTTTCATACACCGAAGTAAACCTTATAAAGCCTTACGTAATAGAGCAGGACTCTTACCAAATAGGCTATCGCTCGGCGGCGGCTTTATACAATCAAATTTACGGTGATTTAAGAACGGTCAATATCCGTTTGCCTACTAAAATAGTTGACTACTCTAAAAAACGTCTAAACAAAAAACGCCCGCTATAAAAGGACGTTTATACGCAAAATTAAAAAACACCCCTATAAGTCGATTATCTCTACTTTAGGGGTGTTTATTTATCTTATATCGAAAACGGTTTTAACGCGCAAATTCTCGGGTTTGCCCGAAAGTATTTTTACAGTCTTTTCGCCCTTTTCCATATCGAAGAAATTATCCGACAATATCATATCGTCGTTTTCGTTGACTATAAAGACGTATTTAGCCAAAGAGTGAGCCTTTACGGTTATTTCATCTCCACAAACCTTAATTTCAATCTTTGGATTTTCAAAATCAAAATGCTTTGGTTTTGTGAAAATGGTAAGTCCCGAAGAAACGACCTTTCCAAAGACTTCAAACGAATACGCTATGTAATTCCGTTTTACGTCAGTTTTTTCAAAGTCGATTTGCTCTAAACTCGAATACGACAGAGCCTTTACGACAAGTTCTTGGCTTCCTTCTCTTAAAACAGTTCCGTCAACGCTACAAAGTTTCCAGTAAGCGACACCCGTAACGTCTTGCATAGTGTCGTTATTTACAAAAATTTTCGCCTTAGTTTCGTATTCGTAATATCTTTCGTCGACGATTGACTTTCTCTTTGTATACTCGCCGATTTCTTCGCACGAGATATGAACGGGCTCAAAAAATCTTCTCGCTTCGTAGTGGAGCGCTTTATATCTTCCGTAACCGTCGATACTCGACCAACTTGCAACCGGCCAACAGTCGTTTAACTGCCAGTAAAGCGCGCCCATACATCTACCGCGATTGCGCCTTAAATGCTCAACGCCGTACTTTATGGCTTCGGCTTGAAGAAGTTGCGACGCGTAAACGACGTCTTCTATCTTGCTTGGATAAAGATAATTTTGGGATAAATAACTTAAAATTCTACCGTTTGCAGAGCCGTTCTTTTGATGCAATTCCATAACTCTGCTAAACGGATTTCTATCTTCGGGTAAAGTAAATTCTTCAATCGTTTTCATACACGGGAAAGATTGAAAACCAAACTCGCTCAAAAATCTAAAGTAGTGTTTTCTGTACTCTGTAAAGGGTAAAAAACCGTGCCAAACTTGCCAGTAATGGCTATCGCCGACGTTTTCGTTAGTAGGATCGTTAAATTTTCCGTACGAAGACGGCGAAGACGGAACGAACGAAACTTCACCCCACTCTTTTTCAACGATTTTTGGAATAATATCTTCAAAAATCTTTAAATACACTTCTCTTTCGTCTTCTTTCCACCAGTTAGGAATTGTCGCCTGTTCTTCAATTTCATTATTGCCTGAAAGAACGCCTATGCACGCGTGGTGGCGGAAACGCCTTATATTATCTACTATTTCAGCGCTTAAGTTATCGCAAAATTCCTCATCCGACGGAAGCGCGGTACAAGCGAACATAATATCCAAAAATACTATTATTCCATACTCGTCGCAAAGGTCGAAAAAGTAATCGTGCGGATAGAAACCTCCGCCCCAAACTCTTATAGCGTTGAAATTTGCAAAAAGGCAGTCTTTTATAAGTTTTTCCGAACGTTCTCTACTTAATCTGCTTAAAATATTATCTTCGGGAATATAATCCGCGCCGAACGCAAAGATTTTTACGCCGTTTATCTTATAGCAGAATTCTTCTCCCCACTCGTCTTTTTCACGGCTTACGACAAGCGTTCTAAGACCTATTTTCTTTTCGTTTTCATCAACGACTTTTCCGCCCGACAAACACTCGGTTACCACTTTGTAAAGGGGTTGCTCGCCGTAACCGTTAGGCCACCAAAGTTTTGGATTTTGAATTTCGGTTTGAACGCCGTTTTTAAGCGCAATTTCTTCACCGCTCGGCGAAACGACCTTTATTTTTATTTCGGCAGGACGACTCGTCGTTGCGTTTACGGTAAGAAAAACTCTTTCGCCGTCGTGCTTTTGTAAAATTCTAACTTCACTAATTCGCGGTAAGTCGCCGTTTATCAAATAAACGTCTTTCCAAAAACCTGCGTCGGGAAGCATCGGACCCCAGTCCCATCCTCCCATATAAAAGGCCTTTCTAACGTATTGAAAACCGACCATCGTCGCTTCCGATCCGTTAGTTAAAACTCTCTCTTTAGCCTTTGCCTTTATGTACGCGTCGTAAGAGTGGAAAACGGCTTCAATTTGGTTTTCTCCGTCTTTCAAATATTTAGAAACTTCAAAATAGTAAGTTCTGTGCATATTGTCGGTGTACGCAACGTGATTTCCGTTTAGATAAATATCGCAAAGAGTGTCTACGCCTTCTAAAACTAAAAGTACGCTGTCCGACTGTTTTTTATAGTTAAACGACCTTGAGAAAGTAAAATCTTCGTCCATAATCGCAAGCGCTTTGGCTTCGTTATCCCTATAAAACGGATCTTCCATAAGTCCGTTTTCAAGTAAGGCTGTATAAACCGAACCGGGCACGTCGCCTATTATATCGTATGCCTTACTTTTTATTTTCCATTTTCCGTTTAAATAGTACTTCTCCATTTAAGCCCCTTTTAAGTATTACACTTTATTTTAATTGTCGTTAATATTTTATTACCGCTCGAGCATAATTTCTACACTCAAAATTGACCTCTTTTTGTCCAAACTTGATATTTATTTTACCAACGTTTTTAATAATTTTCAATTTTCTGTTGCAAAGCGAAAAATAAAATGCTATTTTATAATCACAAGAAGGAGCATCTATGAGAAAAACAACCGAAAAAAAACAGAAACTTTCTATGCTACAAAACAACGGGTTCGTTTTTGATATTAACCTATACGTTTTTGACCAAAACACTCTCTATGAAAAGCCACACACTCACGACTTTTACGAGTTTATGGTAATCGTAAAGGGGAAACTGACGCAAACGATAAACGGCGAGCAAAAAACGTGTTGCGAAAACGACGTTTGTTTACTTTTCCCCGAAGCCGAACACGCGGTATCCCCTTGCGATAACGAAGAATTAGTACTTTATAACTTTGAAGTGAGCGTTTCGTTTTTTGAAAGACTGTGCCAACTTTTTGAAATAACTTCTCCAAACGAAGTTTTCCCAAACGTTGAAAACTACACGAGATGTTTAAAGTCGGACATTTTGGAATACACCAAAATCGCAACGCTTCCAAACAAAATTACAGACCAGTTGCGTTCGGACACAAACCAAACTTCGCTAAAAATTATCGTTACTAAACTTTTCTCAAAGTTTTTGTTAAACGTTTCGCACAGTTTGATGCACAAAAAAGAAGACTCTATTATATCTACGGTTTTATCAATGCTTGAGGACGAGCGTTATTTTAGCCTTTCAATTAAAGAAATTTGCGAAAAGAATTTTTATACTCAAGAGCACGTAACCAGGCTTTTTGCAAAGGCAAACTTAAACTCTCCAAATAAAATACATCTTCAAAACAAGTTGCACTTCGCCGCAAATTTAATGCTTACAGAAGACGTTAAAATAATTGAAGTGTTAGGCAAATGCGGAATTGAAACGGTTTCATACTTTACGAAAGCGTTTAAAAAGGAATACGGCGTTTCGCCTTCCGCCTACAAAAAGAGATTTCGTGGCGTAAAGAATAAATAACGCGTAACAAATTAGTCTATAAGTCGATTATTGACAATTTTAACAACTAAAAATCAATTTAAAAACGGCTAAAGGTTTCGCCCTTTAGCCGTTTTTCCATTTATCACTTATTGATAATTTTCAAGGTAACTATTTCAAACGGTTTGATTTTGAACTCTACTATTCCGTTTTTAACAGTTAATTTTTCAAGTTGATTTTCACTTAAATCGCAAAGGAAAACCAACTTATTATCGCCAACTACAACTTGTACGGTTTTACTTTCTTTATACGCTTCGTACATACGAACTAAGATACCGCTTTCGTCTTCAGCTTGCTTAACGGTTTCTAAAATAACGCCTTTCGTTAACGTTTTAAAAAGAGAACTTTCGCTTTCTAAAACGCCATTTTCGTTCGCGCCTACCTCAACTGCAAACATAGGTCTGTTTAAAAGATTAGCCTTTTCAACTATTCCGCCGTTAACACCACTATTTTTATGCGGTAATATAGAATAAGTAAACTGTGGAATTATTTGACTTGCGTCGTCAAACGGAAAACCTCCCGATTTAACCAAAGTCATAGAAAGATCTTCGTCAAAACATCCAAAACCGTATTTTCCGTCGTTTAAAATTGCAACTCCATAGTCGTTTTCGGACTTATCTATCCACTTTTGTCCGGCAGACTCAAACCTTGCGCTATCCCAACTCGTGTTAGAATGAATTGCGCGTTCAACGTGTCCGAACTGAATATCGTACCTTGCTGAACTCGATAAAATTTCAACAGGGAAAACCGCCTTTAAAAGTTGGTCTTTTTCCTTCCAAGTTATATCGGTTACGAAATCTATTCTGTCAATTCCTTCGCCGTAAAGATATACCGTTTGGCAAACGGTTGAATTACAATAATTTTTGGTAATTTTAAAACCTGCTCTATCCCCGTCGTAAACAATTTCAAACCTTGCGTCTTCACTCAAAACCCAACTGTTTTGCGTGTGATAGGGAGTCATTTCCCAGTTATGATATTGATACGGGGTATCTTGATAAGCGACCATTTGATTTAATAGCGAGCCCTTTTTAACGACTTCTCTATCTTCTCTTTTATCAATTAAAGAACAGATTGCTCCGCACTTTGCAAAGGTTATTTTATAGTAATTATTTTCGATGGTATTTTCAGTTACTTTAACCTCGAAATCACCGTGATTTTTATCTATAATTTTATACCCAAAAGCAGGAATATCCTTGGCTATAAGCGTTTTATCGCCATATTTTACAGTTCCCGTAGCCGTGAAGCCGTTGGGATTAAACACTAATACGCCACCGTTTGTTTTTACCTTACTTGCAAGCGTTTCAAGCGCGCTACTAACGACGCTTGAGGAATAATCGAAAATCTCTCTAAACTGCTCTCTACTGTCTTTATAAACGTCGCCGATAGAAGAACCCGGCAATATATCGTGGAAATGATTTACAAGCAATAGTTTCCACTTTTTATCAAGTTCTTGCTTTGGATATTCTCTTTGGAAAAGTTCTTTTGCCAAGACGGAAAAAAGTTCGGCGTTTAGCATTGCAAACTCGCCTTTTCTATTGTTCATCTTTACTTCGGGTACGCTCGTAAGCGTTCCACGATGATATTCAAAATAGAGTTCGCCGTTCCAAACAGGTTTTCTACCAAGTTCTTCGGCATTTTTATTATAATTTTCTTTAATAGTCTTTAAAGTGTTTTTAAGACTGTCTATCTTCGTTGCAGGAATACCGGGCAAGCCGTATTCGAGTCTTCTTTCAACTTCAACGTCTTCTCTCGTTGGACCACCGCCTCCGTCGCCCCAACCGTAAGTCATTATTACCGTATCGGTATATTCTTTTTGCTGAAATCTATTCCAAGTGCCTAAAACGTGCATTGCGTTTATAGGCGCTGTGTAAGTCGTGTAAGTGTTATCGTAAACGCCGTTTCGCGGATCGCACCAACAAGTAGACAAAAAGTAAGCCAAAACTTCGCTTCCGTCTATACCTTTCCAGTTAAAAATGTCGTAAGGCATACGGTTGGTATCGTTCCAACCGATTTTAGCCGTAATGAAAGTATCAAGCCCGCTCTTTTTCATAATTTGCGGTAAAGACGCTGAATAGCCGAAAACGTCGGGTAACCAGACAGACTTACAATCAACGTTAAATTCTTCTTTGAAAAATCTTTTTCCAAACTGAATTTGACGAACTAAACTCTCTCCGCTGGTTAAGTTACAATCTGCTTCAACCCACATTGCGCCGTCAACTTCCCATCTGCCTTCTAAAATCTTCTCTTTAACTCTTTGATAAAGTTCTTCGTTACGCTCTTTTAGATAATCGAAAAGTTGAGGTTGCGACATGAAAAATCTATATTCGGGATATTCGTCCATTATCTTTAAGACGGTGGAGAAACTCCTTTCAACCTTTTGTTTGGTTTGGTCTAAATCCCAAAGCCAAGCGACGTCTATATGAGTGTGAGCAATACAGTTTACCGTTTGACGACTTCCGCACACCTTGTCAAAATACTCGACTTTTAAATACTCTCTAACGTTATTTACAGACTCGTAAAACGACTTAGAATAAACTTCTCTTTGGTCGAATAAATTAAGAGCCTTTTCAATAACCGTTGCCGACAAAACGTATTCGTTAGACTTTGTATCGAGCATCTTTAACGCTTGTAAAGATACTAATAAGTCGTAGTATAAGCCGTTTATTCGCTCGTCTACGTACCTAATCGTAAAATCCATAGGCAAGTAACGGTTAAAAGTATGCGAGTAAAAAATGATATAGATTTCATGCTCGCCGTCTTCTAAATACACGTCGCCGTGATTGATGTCTACGCCTTGATTTATCTTTCCGTCTAAATAAAAAATTCCTTGTGGGCGAATAGTCGAAGCGTTCGTGTTCCAGTCGAAATGAGTGTCTAAACAAAAATATGCCTTTTGAAACTCATTTTGTCTTTGCACCTTGAATTTTGATTTAAACCAAAAATATTTTTCTTGTTCGTAAATAGTATAAGGCTTATCAAACGTTTTCCACTCTTTTCTATCCGTGGGTAAAACCGTTTTATCGCCAATTTCGTCTGTGTATAAAACGGGCAATCGCTCGTCGCTAACGATTTTTAAATCTCTAAGTTTATTTACGACTGTTTCAAGTCTTTCTTCTAAGTTAGGTTTTATCATAAAATCTCCAAATGCCAATAAACACGTTAAAGTTTTAAACGTTTTATCTTTTCAACAATTCTTTCTGCAATACGTTTCATACCTAAATCGTTAGGATGAACGGAAACGCCTTCGTGCCAAAATTTACCGAGCGCCTTGTTTTCACTAGCGTTACCCAAATCGCCTATAGAAACGAACTCGTACCCATTTTCTTTAGCGACTCTCTCTATAGCGTCGTCTATTACGTCTATATTCCAAAATAAATTTGTAAGCACGACTTTTGCATTTTCGTTTTTACAAAAATATTTGACCATTTTATCAAAATGTAGGGCTATAGGGCTGTTATTGAAATGTTCTTTGGCTTGCCAAATATTTTCGCCTATACGAACAATGACTAAATCAGCACAAAATTCACGCGCTTTTTGCCAGTTAGAAATTATTTCGTCGTTAAAATAGTTTAACTCCCATTCACCACAATTTGCAATGCAATAATCAACTTTTTCAAATGTTTCTTCTAAAAGTTTAACCGTTATGTGAACGTAATCTTTATCTCTTGAAGACGCCGCCATCCCCCAATCTCCATCCCATCCGATTTCACTTTTAATTTCGTGTCTTGTTATGGAATTACCTATAAACAAGACTTTAATTTTTCCATCGTTATGAAACGACTCGACGTAATGGTTTTTTTGCACTTGCTCTTTTGCAGAAACGTCGTTTTTTTCAAAATCTTTTACCATTTGTTTTACAACCATTTAATTTCCATCGGTTTTAACTCGATAATCGACTTATTGCCCGATATATCGTAAAATTCAGTAGTTTGATTTTCGTTGCTATTATTAACTATCGCATATTTTTTACTCGACGGATAATAGTTACACTCGGTATAAATATTCGACGAATAACAAACGTTTAAATCTTTACCTGAAACGTAGCACATAGCCTTGTATAAAAGTCTACTATTTTCAAGCGAGTATGGAATTCCCGTTACGTAAAAACTCTTACCTTTGCCGTAATCGTTAACCGCCATTTTAACTTCGCCAACGTTTACAGAGCGTTTAAACCTATCTGAAAAAGCGATATCCAAAACTTTTGCGCCGTCTAACGCATAAATATTTTTCTTATCTTCGCCGTAATCAAACTCTTTCATACCGTCGGTCAACTCGTGAGCAACCTTGTTGATATTATATTTATCGCTTGAAAGCGTGAATCCGATTTCTTCGTCTACACCCAAAACGTCGGCAAGTTGAAAATATCTACCGTTTGCGCTAACCGCAGTAGGCTCGCCTACGCCTATAAATCCACCGCCGTTATAGACGAACTCTCTTATTGCAGTTTGCAATTTTTCGTCGAGCCAAGCCCTACCACCGCTAAACGAAGTGTAAGCGTCGCCCGCATTAATTACAACGTCAACGCCTGCAAGCGCGCCTTCTTTTACGTCGTCGAAAGATAAAAACTCAACGTCAACTGGAAGACCTGAAATCGCTTCTAAAATTCCTTGATAAGAATATATAGACTGATACCAAAGTTCATGGGCAACCATATGACTCATCCAACTTCTCTTTTTGCCCCAAGCGTTTAAAAGAGCAACTTTAAGCCTACAATATGGTTTTTTATTATCGATTGCGTCGTAAATCGTCCTAAATTCGTCGGCAATTTCTTCAACCCTGTCAATAAAAGACGGAAACTTCGCAGCGAGAGATAAATAACCGCCAAACCCCATTCTATCGAGCGGTTTTCTCATATGCGCCCTTCTTGCAGTAAGCCAGTTCCTATTGAGTTCGGAAACGGCGTTTTGTTCGTTTCCGTCAAAGAAAGTGTCGGGGAAAAAGTAAGGCAAAAATCTACCTTCGTGATATTTAACGTGCGGGATTTCAGAAAGCATCCTAACGGTTACGCCACCGCCGACAGAACCTACGACGGCGTCGAGATTCATATTTTTAAAATATTCTCCGTACGGTTCTGAACCTATCCAGTCGTCGCCCAAGAACATCATTGCTTCTTTGCCGTGTTTATGGCAAATTTCAACGAGTTCCGCAACTGTCGAACTTACAAATTCTTCTATATACTCCATATACTTTTTAAACTTTTCGGTTGGAGTACGGAAAATATTATTATAATGCCCACCGTCAACGAAATCCTCAGCGGTGAGTTTTATACCCGTCTTTTTATAAAAATTATCTATATGTATAGGGTTAGCAGTTTGCGCGTAACCAAACCACTCAACTTGTTTTTCTTTGCCTAAATGGTTGAAAATTAAAGTAAATTGATATAAAAACGTAGTAAAACGAACTACGTCGGTGTCGGGATTTTCTAAACACCACTTCTCCATATACCTTTTAATATACTCTTTGGTATTTGGAAAAGCAGGATCGTAAGTGAGTTGTTTTTCACAAGTCCACTCATTTGTCAAATAGTTATATATTTGAACGGGATGCCAAGTAATTCTCGCCAAAAACGACACCGTGTATTCGTGAAATTTTCTAGCGTTTTCAATGGTTACCACTTGATTTTCGCTATCGTAAGACCAGTCTTTTACCAAAACGCCTTCAGTTCTATCGTAAACTTCCCACCTATCAAGATAAGTATCGTCAGGGGCAAATTCGTCTTTTAAAAAACCGTTCATTACATAA
>JAFTKX010000065.1 GCA_017453045.1 Clostridia bacterium
ACCTTAAAGTATAACGCATACGTTTTTTACGTTAAATTTCATAAAACTCAATGGGATTGCAATCAAAAACGTTAACGCAAAAAAATGAAAAGTCGAAGCAATCAAAACTAAGATCACAAACTTGAAATATTGCTTATTCTTAATTTGATTATAGGACATAAAAATTATAGACATTGCTACCGCCTGTCTAATTCCGCTCAAATAAAAGTAGAATATTCTCAGCGCTACAAATAAAAACAAACTAAAACCGATGTTTTCAGAATTGCTTTTTAATCCCTTATACAAACAAAAACAACAAATTATTGCTGAAAATATAAACACAAACTGATGGTGGTCAAAAAATATAATTACTAATTTGCAAAGAATTTGATAACCAATTTCAAATCTGTGTTCTGGATTATACCATACGTTCTCCAACTTAAAATTATTGTAAATTCTTATATACGATGGAGTATCGTTACCTACGGTTGCCCCTTTAAAAGCCATTAACACGAGCAAAACGAGAAGGCAAAGAACTAACGTAACACGTCTATCCTTTTTAGTTTTAAACTTAACCATGCTTACACCTAAAAATGCAACCATGATACCAACGTATAAAAACATCCTTTTCTCCTCGCATTACTTTTTAGTAGTTAAAACTTTAAATTAATTGCTTATATTTTTCAACTGCGTCTTTTGATATTTTATCCCATAAAAAATTTTCACTAACAAGACGCATAGCATTTGCACCTTTTTCCGAAAATTTAGTTTTTTGTTCAAGAACTTTGATAATCTTTTGAGCAAGACTTTTAGAATCTGTTTCACTAACCCATCCTGCGTCATATTTTTCAACTATTTCCCCAAGCGTTGTTCCCTTAGTTATTAAAACGGGCACACCGTATGATAAGGCTTCTAAAATTCCTAACGGCATTCCCTCGCTCCGCGAAGTCTGCATAAAAACGTCTGAATTTAATAGAATATCTTCTTTTTCTTTTCCCGAAACTTCTCTGTTTAAAGTTACGATATCTTGAACGCCGTTTTCTTCAATTAAACTCTTTACACTTTCAAACCTACCGTTAAGGTCAGGACCATAAATATAAAATTCAACGTTTTTGTTAGATAATTGGTCTTTTATTTTAGCAATAGCGTTAATCATTATATCTAATCCTTTGATGTTAACTTCTAATCTGCCAACGTAAACTATTCTTATACTTTCGCTATCGCCCCAACTCTTTTTTATTGACGGTAAAACTATTCCGTTCGTTCCGACGAACTTTCTTTTGCCAAATCTAACGTTGTCACACTCCCGTTCTGACAAACATTGAATAGCAACCGCTCCTTTTATAAATCTATTAAAAAGCAAAAAGTTGGCAACCTTTTTCTTTAACCATTTTTTTCTTTGCGCTTCGTTTGTAAGTTCCCCATGCGGAATAATCACGTAAGGTATTTTTTTCTTTTTTAATTGCTTTGAAATTTTTAGGTACGGAGCGCGATAGCACTCATGAAAAATAACGATATCAGGAAGGGAAAAAGGCTTTGGTAAATTTTCTAACGAAAAGTCTTCTCCCGCAGCAAACTGCTCGTCCACACCTTCAATTCTCTCCGCGTTAAGATTTAAAAGAGCGACTTTAGCGTACTGCGCTTGCGCCTGCACGTGTCTTGGCACGACTACGCACACGCCGTTAAACTTGTTATTCGTTATGTTCGCAACGTGAAGTATAACCATTTATTATTTTTCTTCCCTTTTTAATCTTTTTCTTTTTATTGGCATAAGTAAAAGCCCGAGAAACGTTCCCAGCCCGTAACTAAAATGCAAGACAAAGAACAATATCGGCATTAAAAAGCAAAACGGATTAAACTTTTCCCCTATTGAAGAAATTATCGTATTTGCTACACAAAATAAAAGATACAAACTACCCAGCGCGGCAATAAATTGCCATAGTCCAAAACACGCTAAAACAGATGATGCCAAAATAGCCAAAAAGAAACCGAGCGGAACGAAATGATATAGCGAAAAGCACTTAGGACAAACACCCATCGTAAGCCCAATCCAATATCCGTTCCCGTATTTTTGTTTAACCATTTTCTTAAGCGAACTTCGCGCGTATTGATAGGATTTTATGCTAGGATTATAGCAAAATTTATATCCGGCTTCTCTCATTCTGTAATGCAATTCGTTATCTTCAGTTCTGGCAAGTTTTTTGTTAAATCCACCTACTTTTTCAAAGACTTCTTTTCTATACGCCCCGTGAAATAACGTTTTTACGTAGGATTTTTGCGTACTATGCCTACTCTTATTGATACTACTGCCAAATAGTGAATTTTCTACTCTTAAAAGAATTTCACCCCATTGTGTTTTATTCTCAATAACACAAGGTCTCACGCCTCCGCAAATATTCTCTCCGCCTTTCATCGTTTCTACGTTTAACGAAACGAAATTCGACGGCAACGTAACGTGCGCGTCAACGCGTATAAGCATTTCTGTCGAAAATTTTTCTATTGCAATATTCCACCCTGCCGCTTGAATTCTCTCTTGATTGTCAAGAACGTCGACGTTAAAATAGTTAGAACGATTCTTATTTGCGAACTCTAACATAATTCGTTTAGTTCCATCCGTCGAACACCCGTCTATAAGCAAAATTTCCATTTTGGACTTGTCGTAATCTTGATTTAAAAGGTCATCCAACAAATTAGAAATATATTTTTCTTCGTTATATGCAACGATTGCAACCGTAACCGTCATTTTATTCCTTGTCCTTAACTTTATAATCCCCTTCGTATTTTTTACCTAAAACAGCAAAAACGGTACGAAACATTGTCCTTATATCACTGAAAAACCCGAATTTTTCAATTGATTTTAAGTTGTAATACATTTTTTCAGGAAGTATTTCTTCAACGTAAGTTTTATCCACGTCGCAAGACTCGCTCAAACGCTCGTCTTCATCCTTATAAAGAATGCTACACTCCGAGGTAATACCCGCAGGTAGCAATAAAGTAGCCATCATCTCCGGCGTGTACTCTTTAACGTATTTTTCAACTTCCGGGCGAGTGCCTACAAAAGACATTGCGCCACGCAAAACGTCTATTAGTTGACTTAATTCATCTAATCTGCATTTTCTTATAAATTTACCAACCCTAGTAATCCTTTGATCACCTTTTACTGTTACCTGACTTCCCTCATTCGGAGCAGAAACTTTCATAGATCTGAACTTGAAAATTCTAAATTTCTTTCCATACTGAGTGATTCTCTCTTGTCTGAAAAAAACCGGACCTTTAGAATCTATTTTTATCGCAATAGCAAGAACTAAAAATATCGGACTTAAAATTATAAGCATCGTAAGAGAAACGACGATATCAAATAATCGTTTAAAAAACAACGCAAGCCTTTTCTTTTTTAAAATATCATAATATTTTCTAACTTCTTCCGTTTGCATTTCAGGTGGTAATTTTTCCCACTTTACCAGTTTCATTACAAATACTTTTTAACAACCTCACAATAATTTTTTATCACGTAATCCACTTCTTCGTCAGTTAAACACGTGTGAAGTGGTAAGGTTATCTCGTTTACGTAAAACGCATGCGCGTTGGGATAATCTTTTATGTCAAATCCTAGTTCTTTATAAGCGGTATGCATAGGAAGTGGCTTATAGTGAACGTTACATGCAATTCCCCTTTCTGCCATATCTTCGATAATTTTACCCCTTATTTCATAATCAACGTTCGGAATTCTTGTTATGTAGAGATGTCCTGAAGAAGATTGCTTGCTCGTATAATGGTCAAGAACTCTAATCCCTATCTTACGAAAAGCGTTGTCATATTTCTCAATAATAGCCTTTCTCCTTTCAAGCATCTTAGGATACCTTTCAAATTGAGCCAACCCCATTGCGCCCATTATATCCGTCATATTGCACTTATACCAAGTTCCAACAACGTCGTATTCCCACGCTCCCAACTTGGTTTTCGCAAGAGCATCTTTATTCTGTCCGTGAAGCGAGAGTAACTGCACTTGTTTGTACAAGTCGTCGTTGTCTACGCCAGGGATATCTCTCCAAGTAAGCGCGCCGCCCTCTGCAGTCGTTAAGTTCTTGACAGCATGAAAAGAGAAAGAAGAAAAATCCGCTATGCTTCCTGTCATCTTACCGTTTTGCATTGAACCAAACGAGTGAGCGGTGTCAGCCATAACAGCAATTCTTCCTATTGCTTTTTGAAGGTCTGTTTTTGGAACAAAAACGTCTTTCTTCCTCTCAACGATTTCAAAAATTTTGTCGTAATCACAAGGAATACCTGCAACGTCAACTGGAATTATAGCCTTGGTAGACGGAGTTATAGCCTTTTCTAAGGCTTCGTAATCCATTTCTAAAGAGTCTTTTTGAACGTCAATCAAAACGACTTTTGCGCCCGTATGGCAAATTATTGAAGCAGATGCGGTATATGTATACGCCGACGTAATGACTTCATCACCTTCACCTACACCCAAAAGACGTAACGCCATTTCAGCGCATGCAGTTTGCGAATTAAGACAAACTGCTTTTGAAACACCGCAATAGCTAGCAATTCTTTTCTCAAGTTCCTTTACCTTTGGTCCAGTAGTTATCCAACCTGAAGCAAGAACTTCCGTAACGTATTTAATTTCAAGATCAGAAATGTCTGGGGGTGAAAATTTTATTATCATAACTATTTTCCTCTCAATGTACCCTATTGGCAAGTTTAAACACTCGCGCAATATATAATATTACTCTTATATTATACAACAATGAAGTCGCATTTGCAATAAAACTAAATCATTTTTAATATTTTTTTAATTTTATTAAAAAACTACCTCGATTTAGCAGTTTTTTACTCCTCATTTTGTGTTTTTTGAAGATTTTTCAACGTTTTATTCTTAACAATTTTTCTCTCACCTAAAAGTTTTGTGATAGAAATCAAAAAAGTAGCCGTATAAGTCGATTTTTCACTTATGATTTTACTTTGAGTTTATTTTCAGCATAAAAAATTCTCCAAGCATTTTTCACTTGGAGAATATTTATATAATTGAAATTTTACCGTAAACCGCTTTAGTTTAATGCGACGTCTTTTAGTTTTTCGTATTTTTCTATTGCAACTCCTCTTATATCAGAAAGGTATTTCGGCGACGCGAAAACCTCGTCGCAAATTCTTTTCGCAAAGAAAATTACCGACGGCGAATAAGACAAATTGCCGAGTTCGCTAAACGCTTTTCCGCTTTGGCGAGTACCCATAAAATCTCCGCTACCACGCATTTCAAAATCTTTTTCAGCAACGGCGAAACCATCCGAACTCTCACATAAAACCGACAGTCTTTCAGTTGCCTTTTGGTCGTCAGTCGACGAGTATAAAAAGCAATAACTTTTATCCGCTCCACGACCTACTCTACCCCTTAATTGATGGAGTTGCGAAAGCCCGAAACGCTCGGCGTTATACACTATCATAACCGTTGCGTTAGGCACGTCGATACCGACTTCCACAACGGTAGTGGAAACGAGCAAATCGCTCTTTTTATCCTTAAAATCTTGCATTATCGTAGCCTTTTGAGCGTCTTTCATTTTACCGTGCAAAAGGCTTACTCTAACGCCTAACAGCGACGAAGAAAGGCTTTCGTAAAGTTCGGTTACGCTCATAACCGTACCCTCGTCGTCCCCTTCGATTTTAGGGCAAACGCAAAAGACTTGTCGTCCGCTTTTTACGGTATCCTGAACAAACTTAAGCATGCCTTCGTACTTTCTTTCAGGAACAACGAAAGTGGATACCGCTTGTCTGTTTTTGGGCTTATCTGTGATTTCAGTAATATCTAAATCCCCATAAAAAATGAGTGATAACGTTCTTGGAATAGGCGTTGCGCTCATTACCAAAACGTCGGGAATAATTCCTTTTGAAACGAGCGAACTTCTCTGCTCAACGCCAAAACGGTGCTGTTCGTCGCAAACGCACATTGAAAGATTGTAAAACTCTACGTCTTTTTGAATTACGGCGTGAGTTCCCACGACGATCCTTGCGCTACCGTCGCTAATTCGCTTTTTTATTTCTCTCTTTTCAGTCGCTTTCGTAGAACCCGACAAAAATACGCTTTCATAGTCGGGGAAATATTTTTGAATTAATTTAAAATTTTGCTCGGCTAAAATTTCGGTTGGAGCAAGCATAACCGCCTGATATCCGCTTTTTACCGAGGCGTAAATCGAACATAACGCGACGGCTGTTTTACCGCTACCAACGTCGCCTTGAAGCAGTCTATTCATAGACCTTGCGCCCGTTAAATCTGCAAAAATTTCATTTACGGCTCGCTTTTGCCCTTCGGTAAATTCAAACCCGAAACGACTTGTAAATTCACGCATATCTTGCGCGCTACAATTATAATTATTTATCCTAACTTGTTGACGATCTCCTTTTATAAACTTGAACGCCGAAATTAAAGTAAAATATTCTTCAATAGCAATTCTCTCCGACGCAAGTTTTTGGGTTATCATATTTTTAGGATTATGAACGTCGTAATAAGCCTTTTTTAAAGGCATTAGATTATACTTTAATACTATTTCCTGTGGAATAACGGAGTTTATCTCCATTTTGTTTAAAGCGTTTAAAATTACGCTTTGCATTGCTCTTTGAGTTAAATTTCCCTTAACGGTATATACTGGTAAAATGCCCTTTAACCGAGTGTTGTTATCAACTTCTTCAAAGGACGGATTTGTAATAGTGATACCTCCGAAATCGCTTTTCACTCTACCGTAAAAAAGGTATTCTACGCCAGGCTTTAACTTACTCATAACGTACTGAGCGTTAAACCAAATCGCCGTAAAGCCTTTCATCCCCTGCTCTACCATAACCCTCACGCATTTGAGTTTTCTCGACGAAACGAAGGCTCTTGGCGCGGTCATAATTCTTCCACAAGTTAAAACCATTTCGTTATTATAGCATTTTTCAAGGGGTAAAACGTTTCTTAAATCAAGGTAGTTTCTCGGAAAATGCTTAATAAGTTGTTCGGGCGTAAAAATTCCAAGTTTATTTAAATCTAAAACCCGTTTATCACTTATGCCTTTTACGTCTATTAAGTTCATAAAACCACCTCCTTTTTATTGTAACTTAGCATTTAAAAGCGGAAAATCGAAAGATTTTCCGCCTGTTTATTGCGCTATTTTAATAACTCATTATGCTAGAAGTTGAAAATTTATTTGCAAGTTTGAACGTTGACACACTTCAAACTTGCTTTCTAAAAACGTGGGATTTTAGAAAAAACAAGAAGTTTTACAATGATAATTTTACTCTAACGATACGATATAATAATATATCGGCTGTCCGCCTTGGAATACTTCAACGTCAAGTTCGGGATATTTTTCTTGCAAACTTTCTTGAAGATTTATGGCTTCTTCTTCGTGAACGTCCGCTCCGTAATAAATATTGATAAGGCTATGCGACTGATCGTGAAGTTTTGCAACTAAATCCATCGTAACTTTAGCAATATCTTTACCCTTTGCAAGTATTTTTTTATTATCAAGACCTATAATATCGCCTTGCGTTAAACTAAATCCGTCTACTTTAGTAGTTCTTACGGCGTAAGTTACTTGACCGGCGGAAACGTTGTCAATAGCGTGGAGCATATTGATAAGGTTTTCATCGGGAGTTTCGTCAGGATTAAACGCAAGCGCGGCAGAAATACCCTGCGGAATATTCTTGGTTGGAACAACGTAAATCTTCTTGTTTTCTATCAAAGATTTAGACTGCTCCGCAGCGAGAATAATATTTTTGTTGTTTGGGAAAACGAAAACGTTTTCTGCGTTGATTTTCGCAATAGCGTCGGCAATATCTTGAGCGGACGGATTCATAGTTTGACCGCCTTCGATAACTCTATCAACGTTAATATCCTTGAAAATTGCGGCAATTCCGCTACCGGAACAAACCGAAAGCATACCCATTTCTTTTCTCTCTGCTTCGTATTTAGCAATGAGTTCACGGTTTTGCTCTAACATATTTTCAATTTTTACTTTGTCGACTTCGCCGAGTTGTAAAGCCTTGGTTATCGCTTGCCCCGGATTATTAGTATGAACGTGAACCTTAACGAATTCAAGGTCGCCTATACAAATAACGCTGTCGCCTATGCTCATAAGATATTCTCTTAACCTGTCAATATCGGCGAGAGTCGTTCTCTTTTTTAAATTGATTATGAAAAATTCGGTACAATATCCAAATTCAATCGTTCCGAGATTCATAATATCGGCGTGTTCCATGCTTGAATCAACCTTAACTTCGGGTTGTTCAACGGTAGCGCCTTCGATTTCTTCGCCAATAAGACCTTTGTACATACCTTGATAGATATTCAAAAGTCCCATACCGCCCGAGTCAACAACGCCCGCTTTTTTAAGAACGGGAAGAAGCGTTGGGGTAAGGTTTACGGCTTCTTTACCTTTATTTATAATTTCTTGCATAAAGGTTTCCATATCTTTAACCTTACCGCAAATAGAAACAGCGTGTTCGGAAACCATACGACAAACGGTAAGAATAGTACCTTCCTTTGGTTTTGAAACGGCGCTATACGCAACGTCCGTTGCATTTTTTAACGCCTTTGCAAAGGTTTTGGTATCAAAATCGTTTTTATCTTTCAAAATAGCGCACATACCCCTAAAAATTTGAGAAGTAATAACGCCCGAATTTCCCCTTGCGCCCCTTAAAGCGCCTTTAGAAACAGCGTCAGCCAAGTCGTGTAAACTATTAGATTTACAAGCCTTAAGTTCTTTAATAGCCGACTGCATTGTAAGACTCATATTAGTACCTGTGTCGCCGTCTGGAACAGGGAAAACGTTTAACGTATCTATTTGCTCTCTATTTACTTCAAGCAATTTTGCTGCGGCGATTACCATTTTTGCAAACGTTGCGCCGTTTATATTTTTCTGCATGAAAAATCCTCCGATATATACGTGGAAATAGGGACTTATCTACGATAGCCCCATTAAGTCAAAGTTTAACGCCGATAATGTTTACGTTTACTGTATTTACAATCATACCCGTAAACTGTTCGACTTTGTATTTTACCGAACTCTTTAACGATTCGGCAACAGCGGAAATAGAAACGCCGAATTTAATCGTTACGAAAACGTCGATAAAAATTCTATCGCCGGTAGTTACGACTTTAACGCCCTTACTACCCGAATCACGCTTAAAAAGTTGAGCAAAACTGTCCGAAAGTTTTCTAGACACCATCTCAACAACGCCGTAGCACTCCAAAGCCGCGTGAGCCGCGACTTTTGCAATAGCCTCGTCTGATATAGAAATTTTACCGTAAATATTAGAAGTTGTTACTGGCATATCTTTCTCCTTACTTTTATATTATACTATATTTTTAAACCTTTTACAAGGGTTTTTATTCATTTTTTATCCTCAACTTATTTTTTGTTTGTTTTTTTGGAAAACGGGCTTATTTTTGTTGCAATTTTAATTAAATTGTGGTATATTATCTATGCTAAAAATTTACTATGTTATTTGGAGGTGCAATATGTCGAGAGTTTGCAGCGTTTGCGGAAAAGGAAAGTTATCCGGCAACAAGGTTAGCCACAGTAACCGTAAAACCCCCCGTTTGTACAGTGCGAACGTTCAGAAAGTCAGAGTTGTAAATGATGGCGTAGTTTCTTCTGAATACGTTTGCGCTCGTTGCCTTAAGAGCAATAAAGTAGAAAGAGCGTAAGCCAACCTTTTAAAAATTGCTTTTTAAAGGCGGAACTTTTGTTCCGCCTTTTTGTCGTATTTGATTATTTGGAGACTTCTTTATGATTATACGAAAGACTACCCTTCAAGATTTATCCACAATTAAAGAAATTTATGCAAACGCTAAAGTTTTTATGAAAAACAACGGCAATCCTAATCAATGGAAAGGCGACTATCCAAACGAACAGGACGCTAAATGGGATATTGAAAACGACGTGGGTTACGTTTGCGAAGATAACGGCGAAGTCGTCGCAGTTTTTGCATTTAAAATAGGCGTTGAACCGACGTATAATAAGATTTTTGACGGCAGTTGGTTAAACGATTTGCCCTACGCATTTATCCATAGAATAGCCGTTTCTCGCCACGGAAAAGGCATATTTGACTTTTGTGTAAACGAGTGTTATAAACGCTTTCCTAATATTAAAATAGATACGCATAGGGATAATACTCCTATGCAAAAAGTGTTAAAACGTAACGGTTTTTCTTACTGTGGAATTATATATTTAGAAAACGGCGAAGAACGCCTTGCATTTCAAAAAGCAAAGTAGGTCGTGGGTTTATGGAATATATTATTAAAGAAAGATTAGTTGAAGAAATTAAAAATTGTGGGCTTACTAAAATTGAAATCGCTCAAAGAGTTGGCGTATCGCCCGAAATGATTACCCAGTATTGCACTACTAAAAAATTACCAAAGTTAGATACCTTTGCGAAACTATACAAAGAACTTGATTTAGACGCTAATTATATATTAGGTTTAACAGACTGATAAAAACGGTTGCATTTTGACAAAATGCAACCGCTTTTTTATTAGAAAAATTTATTATCGTCTTTCTGGATTTTTCGTAGGCACGACAACACAAGAAGTGGAAAACTTGCTTGCAAGGGTTTAGAACTTCGCCGTCTTGCAATTTTTCGGCAAAAAAATTATAGAATCTCAAAATTATAATCGCTTTATTTTTCGGGAAGGGCAAGCCCTTCCCCTACGATTTTTCTTATGAGTTATAGTAAATGCAGTAGCGCTACGCTTGTAAAAAAGAAAATGCCCAAAGGCAAAAGCCTTTGAGCATTTTTGCGTTAAAAAACTTTAGACACAAGTTAGGCAAGGCTCGGCAATATTTTAAGGATGGTATAGACCTCTTTGTTCATACTAGTCTTAAAATATTGACAGTAAACGTAGCATAACGCCGTGTATAAAGTAAAAAATGCTAAGGCACGAGCCTTAGCATTTTTGGTTTTTAATTAAAATTAAGCCTTGATAGAAGCAACAACGCCTGAACCTACAGTTCTACCACCTTCACGGATAGCGAAACGGAGTCCTTCTTCACAAGCGATAGGAGTGATAAGAGTTACGTCGATAGTGATGTGGTCACCAGGCATAACCATTTCTACGCCTTCAGGAAGTTTGATAGTTCCGGTAACGTCGGTAGTTCTGAAGTAGAATTGAGGACGATAGTTGTTGAAGAATGGAGTGTGACGTCCGCCTTCTTCTTTGGTAAGAACGTAAACTTGACCGCTGAATTCGGTGTGAGCTTTTACGCTACCAGGCTTAGTGATAACTTGACCACGCTTAATGCTGTTTCTGTCGATACCACGAAGAAGCGCGCCTACGTTGTCACCAGCTTGAGCTTCGTCAAGAAGTTTTCTGAACATTTCAAGACCGGTAATAACTGAAGTAGTAGGCTTTTCTTGAAGACCAACGATTTCAACAGGATCACCAACGTGACCAACACCTCTTTCTACTCTACCAGTAGCAACGGTACCACGACCAGAAATGGTGAATACGTCTTCTACAGGAAGAAGGAACGGCTTAGCGTCGTCTCTTTCAGGAGTAGGAATGTAAGCGTCAACAGCTGCCATAAGGTCGATAATAGGTTGGCAAGCAGGATCGTCAGCGTTACCAGCAGCAGCAGCTTCTAATGCCTTGAATGCAGAACCCTTAATGATAGGAGTATCATCGCCTGGGAATCCGTATTCGTCAAGAAGACCACGAACTTCCATTTCAACGAGTTCAAGGAGTTCTTCGTCGTCAACAAGGTCAGTCTTGTTAAGGAATACAACGATATAAGGAACGCCTACTTGACGAGCAAGAAGGATGTGTTCTCTAGTTTGTGGCATTGGACCGTCAGTAGCAGCAACAACTAAGATTGCGCCGTCCATTTGAGCAGCGCCGGTAATCATGTTCTTAACGTAGTCAGCGTGTCCTGGGCAGTCAACGTGCGCATAGTGACGAGTTTCAGTTTGATATTCAACGTGAGCGGTATTAATCGTAATACCTCTTGCCTTTTCTTCTGGTGCTTTATCGATTTGATCGTATCTCATAGCTTCAGCACCACCCTTAGCTGACATAACCATAGTGATTGCTGCAGTTAAGGTAGTCTTACCATGGTCAACGTGACCAATGGTACCGATGTTTACGTGTGGCTTACTTCTTTCGAATTTAGATTTTGCCATTGTAGTTTTCCTCCAGATAAATTTTGATTTTGTTTTTTATTTTTATTTATTTTTGTATTAAAGTACTGCCGTCGCCGTATGAGAAACGGCAGTAAAATAACCTAATAATCGGCTTATAGCCTTACTTTTGCCGTTAATAGACCTTAGTCGTCGTTTTTAACAGCGCGTTGTCCGATAATCTTTTCAGCGATTGACTTAGGACATTCGTCGAAGTGGTCGAACTGCATAGTGAATTGACCACGACCTTGCGTTCTTGAACGAAGTTCAGTTGCATAACCGAACATTTCAGAAAGCGGAATGTAAGAGTCAATAACCTTTGAGCCGTTTCTGTCTTCAGTACCAAGGATAGTACCACGACGAGAAGATACGTTACCCATAAGGTCGCCAAAGTAATCTTCAGGCGTTACAATTTCAACCTTCATAATAGGCTCTAAAAGTACTGGGTTAGCCTTCTTCATACCGTCCTTAAATGCAAGAGAACCTGCAATCTTGAACGCCATTTCAGATGAGTCGACTTCGTGGTACGAACCGTCTCTAACCGTTGCTTTAAAGTCAACCATTTCGTATCCTGCAAGGAAACCGTTTCTCGACGCTTCTTCAATACCCTTTCTAATAGGTTCGATATATTCCTTAGGAATAGAACCGCCGACGGTAACGTCTTCAAATACAAAGCCTGAACCTGGTTCCAAAGGCTCGAAGGTAACTTTACAATGACCGTATTGACCTTTACCACCTGATTGACGCTTGTACATACCTTCTGCGTCAACGGTCTTTCTAAACGTTTCTTTGTAAGAAACTTGCGGTCTACCTACGGTTGCTTCTACCTTAAATTCACGAAGAAGTCTGTCTACGATAATTTCAAGGTGAAGTTCACCCATACCTGCGATAATGGTTTGTCCAGTTTCTTTATCGGTATAGAATTTGAAAGTTGGGTCTTCTTCAGCGAGTTTTAAAAGAGCAAGAGTCATCTTTTCTTGACCTGCTTTGGTCTTTGGCTCGATTGCTACTTGAATAACCGGCTCTGGGAATTCCATCTTTTCTAATATAATAGGATGGTCTTGAACGCAAAGCGTATCGCCTGTCGTAGTATCTTTAAGACCTACGATAGCGCAAATATCACCCGAATAAATCTCATCGATTTCTTCTCTGTGGTTTGCGTGCATCATAAGAATACGACCAACTCTTTCCTTTTTACCCTTAGTTGAGTTATAAACGTATGAACCCGAAGATAAAGTTCCCGAATATGCTCTAAAATAAGCAAGTTTACCAACGAACGGGTCTGCAACCATCTTAAATGCAAGACCTGCAAACGGTTCGTCGTCTGAAGTTTTTCTTTCTTCTTCAACGTCGGTATCTGGGTTTACGCCTCTAACGTGGTCAACGTCGATTGGGCTTGGAAGATAATCAACGATAGCGTCGAGAAGGTGTTGAACACCTCTGTTTTTGTAAGACGAACCGCAAAGAACGGGAGTAATTGCCATAGCAATAGTTGCTTTTCTGATTGCATATTTCAATTCTTCGGTGGTGAGTTCTTCACCTTCAAGGAATTTCATAGTCAATTCTTCGTCTTGCTCTGCGCAAACTTCCATAAGGTTCATTCTTGCAAGTTCAGCCGCTTCTTTATAATCGTCGGGAATATCGCCGATAGTGAAATCTTTACCGAGATCGTCGTGATAAATGATAGCGTTGTTTTCAACAAGGTCGATAATACCGCAGAAGGTATCTTCTTTACCGATAGGAAGACAAATAGGCATAGCGTTTGTCTTAAGTCTTTCCTTCATCATGTTGATAGCGTTATCATAGTTAGCGCCGTTGATATCCATTTTGTTTACGTACGCAATACGTGGAACGCGATACTTATCAGCCTGTCTCCAAACTGTTTCAGATTGTGGTTCAACGCCACCCTTTGCGCAGAACGTTGCAACCGCGCCGTCTAAAACTCTCAAAGATCTTTCAACTTCAACGGTGAAGTCTACGTGTCCGGGAGTATCGATAATGTTTATTCTGTTGCCTTGCCAAATACAAGTGGTTGCAGCAGAACAAATTGTAATACCCCTTTCCTTTTCTTGTTCCATCCAGTCCATAGTAGCGGAACCTTCGTGGGTTTCACCGAGCTTGTGAGTCTTACCGGTATAGAATAAAATTCTTTCGGTAGTAGTAGTCTTACCAGCGTCGATGTGCGCCATAATTCCGATATTTCTGGTGTGTTGTAAGTCATATTGTCTTGGCATAACTTTCTCCTATTACCAGCGATAGTGAGCAAATGCTTTATTTGCTTCAGCCATTCTATGCGTGTCTTCCTTCTTCTTAACAGCGCCGCCGGTATTGTTGTATGCGTCCATGAGCTCGCTTGCAAGCTTACCGCTCATCTCTCTGTCGCTTCTCTTTCTTGCGCTTGCTACAATCCAACGAATTGCAAGGGTTTGTCTTCTTTCAGGTCTGATTTCGAGAGGAACCTGATAGTTAGAACCACCTACTCTTCTCGCTTTAACTTCGAGAAGTGGCATTACGTTGTTCATAGCCTGATTAAATATATCCATCGGTTCAACGCCGAGCTTTTCTTGCGCTTTTGCCAAAGCGTCGTAAACGATGGTTTGCGCCGTTCCCTTTTTACCGTCAAGCATTACTTGGTTAATAAGTTTAGTAAGTACTTTGTTGCCGTAAATAGGATCGGGCAAAACGTCTCTTTTAGGAACGTTACCTCTTCTTGGCATTTTAAATGTCCTCCTTTAAATTTTTGATAGGGTTTATAAACCCGTGTACAGCTATCGCTCTTAAACCGTCGCCACGGGAGCGAACCTTCCGACGCTCAAAGCGTCGTACTGCCTACTTTTCGGGCGTTTCAGAATTTCCGCCATAAGTAGGAATGTGTGTGTTTGCAAAAAGTCAATTACTTATTATTTAGGACGCTTTGCGCCGTATTTGCTTCTTGCTTGCTTTCTCTTTGCAACGCCTGCGGTATCGAGCGCGCCACGGATAACGTGATATCTTACACCGGGCAAATCTCTAACCCTACCGCCACGAATGAGAACGGAACTGTGCTCTTGAAGGTTGTGTCCTTCACCGGGAATATACACGATACCTTCTTGCTTGTTGGTAAGACGTACTCTCGCAATCTTACGTAAAGCTGAGTTAGGCTTCTTGGGAGAAGTAGTAGTAACCGAAAGACATACGCCACGTTTTTGTGGACAACTGTTCATAATCGGAGCTTTGCTCTTTTCCTTTGCCGTAACTCTACCCTGCTTAATGAGCTGGTTAATGGTTGGCATTTTTTACCTCCTTATGATAATGGAATATTCTGAAAACGGACCCTAACCCGTTTAAAGAAAGCGTGTTTAAAAAACGATTTTCACCAAAAGGGCATAGTTCTCCCTTACATAGTGATACCATTTTCTATGCTATTTTAACACTTTTAAAACCCTTCGTCAACCATTTTTGACACATTATATTACGTTTTAATCATTATTTTTTTAATTTTCTATATAAACAACTTGATTTTACTTTTATATTTACTTATTTCAACTCTTATATTTATCTATTTTATAGTAAAATTAAGCGCGTTGTTTTCGATTTTGCGAAAACAACGCGCTTAATTATTTATTTCGATTATTCAACTACTTTTTGCGATTCTAACTTATCGAGAACTTCTTGCGGAATAACCATTTCGGTATCAAACTGTTCGTAAGAAATTTCAATAGAAAGACTTGCTCCTGCGTACGCCCCGCTTGCTACTTGGCTATCCGACATTGAATATCCAACTGCAAATTCAGCGGAAAGGCTTAAGAGTTTACTTTCGCTATCAGTCTTTAACGACGCTGAAGCGTTTAAATCCGTACAATTAAAGTTACAAGTTGAAAGGTCTACTCCCAAAACGTAACCTACGACACCCGCTACGGTTTCAGTCTTTACCATACTTAAAACGTCAGCAACTAAATCGTTAATCGTAGCGCCTTCTTCTCCCGTAATCATTACGGCAAGGTCGTTCATCGTAATTCCATCAATCAAGCCCATGAGATAATCGTATAAAGAAACAGTCGTTTGCGGTGGAGTTAAAACAACGTCGCCTGCAATTTGGTTTACGAGTTCGCACAATGCGACGGGATTTAACCCTTCGGCTTCGATAGCGTTAAATATTTCGCGAAGGTTTATTTGTTCTTCTGCGCTAAGTTCTTGATTTATAGCCGAAACTACTCTATCAATAAACACGCTAAGTTCGGGATTATCCGCGCACAATTCGTCAACTACGTCAAAAATAATTTGTTCAACTTCTTGTTCGGTTTTGGTTATTCCCGCTTCTTCAATAACTAAATTGTATATAGTCTTTTGAGCGTTCGTCTTTAAATAAGTAAACGCGTCGTTTACGTCTTGTTTTACGTCAATATCGAAAGACTCGTCTAAACTTGCCAATGAACCCGCGTCGAATAACGCCTTAATTTCGTTAGTTACCGAAAGTATTTGTTCGTACGTTTCGCGCATTTCTGGATCTTCGGCGATTTCTTTATTTAAGTCGTTGATAAGTTCGTTGAAAGTCTTAATTTCGTCAGATTCTTCGGCTGTAATAATTTCTCCCATCATTTCGTACGTAACGACGAGTCTACCGTTAATATAATAACAAACGACGGTCGTCGGTACAGGCGAAGTTGCAATGTTCGTTTCAGGTTCGATTGTAGCAATAAAATCATAGCCCCTATTAGTCTTTTTTAACTGAACTTCAGCGTCAAAAGCCCTCTCGGTTCTTACCGAATCTTCTTCCATTGCCATAGCGAATTCGACGTTAACCGTTAAATATTCACTTTCGTTAATAGGACCTAACGCGTCGATTGCATCTTGAACGTTAACACCGTCAACGGCAACGATTGCAATAGGCTCTGGAGTCTTGTCTTTCTGCTTACACGCAAAGACAGAGAACGATAAAACGAGCGTTAATACCAACGCCATTAAACTGCTAAAAAGTTTCTTCATTTTTCCCTCCTAAACGAAATTTATCGTTTCGTTTTAATTTATTTTTTATTTCTTCTATACATTATACTACCTTTTTATCCAAATTGCAATACCTTTTTTAAAAAAATAGCGACGGCGAAAATTTGTTTTCTCGCCGTCGCAACAAATTATATGATAGACATATTTTTTAAAAGGGCTTTTTCCGGGCCTTTGTAATAGTCCTTTGCAGTAACTTTTTCCGTCAAACGAAT
Source organism: Clostridia bacterium (assembly GCA_017453045.1). Classification (GTDB taxonomy): domain Bacteria; phylum Bacillota; class Clostridia; order Christensenellales; family Borkfalkiaceae; genus UBA10281. The sequence continues at coordinate 17,328 of JAFTKX010000065.1, forward strand.
ACTGTTTAACACCACGGAAAGTTTTGCGCTCATTGAAATTCCCGTAACGGGAACTTTCTTTTCGCCGTCGTAGTAGTATGCAAGACGGATTTCGCCACCTATGTAATCGTTATACAAATCGAGTTGAAGTCCTGAAAGCGATACGCATTCAACGTAAGGCTCTTTGCTAATTTCATCTTCGGTGAGAGAGCCTTTTTCAAGGCTGATACAACGAAGGTCCCCCGTAACGTCTTCGCCTAAATACGAGCCGAATCTGTGCGAGCCGTAATAAGATTTCACCTCGCCGTTGTCAACGACTACTTTATCCTTAAGAGTTACGCCGTCGGTATCAAAGTATGCGGAAAATCTACTGCCTGCAATTTCGTGACACGCTGTAAGGCTAATAGAATCGCCCGTTCTATCCTTTTGAATAAAATCGCCTTTTGAGAAAACGTTAGCGCGCGAATATACGGTTGCAAAGTTCAAACTGTCCACTATTTCACTCATAAGATTAGCGACTTCTCTTGCAGGAAGAAGAACGTTCACAGTACAAGGAGCGAGTTTTTGAGCAACTTTTCTATCCCTAACTTCTCTCATTCTCTCGTCGATTTCTTTAGTAATTTCGTCGGCGTTGAAATCGGTAAAATGATAAGCCTCGTAAAGTTCAACCGACTCGCCGTCTGCCGTCCAAGTCGGTATCGCCTCTATCATAGCCCTATATCTCGTTTGGGTTTTATTTACTCCCCTACTGTTTACAACCGAAGTCTTTTCCTTATAAATAAATATTTCAAGAGCGTTTATAGAGCCGTTTGTATATGAATCGGCTTTTTCTACGGCACTCGCAATATTTTTAGCAAGCGTTGGCAAATCACATCCTTTAAAGTTAGATTTAATTTCAACCGAGAGTTCGTCGCCACTTGGAATATCGTAAGGTTTGTTTTTAACGAGTTTTGCCCTTTCGTAAGCGTCGGCAATCTTTTTGGCAACTTCTTCTTCGCTCATAGATGCGTAAACTGAAAAAGACGAATCGCCCTTAACTCCGTCGCCGTCAACGTAAACGGTAACGACTGCGTCTTCAGTTTGCGTTGCTCTTACAGTTTCAAGTTTTCCTCTAACGTAAAAGTTTTCGTAACTTTCGGTCGAAATGGAATTCACCTTGAAATCGGTTATATCTTTATTTTCTTTTAACAATTTAACAATATCAATCATGCGAGTTTCACCTTAACCTTTAAACACGGTCCGCCGTCGGACACTCTAACCCATTCTTTGTAACCTTTACCGCAACTACCTGCGCCTATAACTTCAAAATCGTCTGAAATCATAGTGATAGATTTTAAAAGTTCGGGTACGCTACCGCTCATAACTACGGGGGAAACGTAATTTTCGGTAAGTTTACCATCGACTATTTCAATACCGTATTCGGCGGTACATTGAATTTGCCAGTTTTTAGGATCTTCCATACCGTTATTCGTTTCAAAAAGCATATATCCGTGCTTTATTGATTTTATCATATCTTCGAGTTTGTCTTTTCCCTTTTCAAAGAAAGTGTTAGTCATACGAGAGTATGCTTTTCTCTTATACGACTCGCGTCTGCCGTTACCAGTAGGCTCCGTTCCAAGCACCGACGCCGAAACCAAATCGGATATACCCGTAACGAGTATTCCGTCTTTAATAATTTGAGTATCGTGCGCTAAAACGCCGTCGTCGTCGAAAAAGTACGACGCAGCGGATAAAGTCGCGCCCGCCCCGTCGCGCATGTTGGTAATGGGCGACGCTACGTATTTTCCAACGAATTCTTTTGCAAGCGCTCTTTCTTTTACGAATTGATCCATTTCAACGCCGTGTCCAAACGCTTCGTGGGCGATAAGTCCCGTAATTGAACTGTCCGTAATTACGTCGTATACGCCCGGTTTAATAGGCGTTGCTTTTACGAGATGGCGAGCCTTATCAATGAGTTTGTCCACCTTTTTAGGCAAGTTTTCTAAAACGTCTGAAAGAAGATAATAATGGTATCCCTCTCTCGGTTGAACGATTTTTCCGTCGGCGTAAGTAACCGTACAAATTCCGTTTACCCAACCGTAATGTTGGTCGAGTTCTCTGTTTTTTGAAATAAAAATCTTTGAAACGACGTAAGGCTGAAGCATTACGGCGGCGTTTACCGCCTTTTCGTCTTTTGCCATAATTTCGTCTTTTAAATTTACGCAAAAAGATAAAAGTTCCCCGTCGCTATACTTATCAAAATCGCTCTCTCTTAAAAAAGACTGAACGAGTTTTTCGTCGTTTACAACCGTTTTATCAACCGTTTTAACCCCGTCCGCCAACTTAACTTGGCTTAAAATTCTGTCCGCTAAATCTTTTACGGACGAGCCGATCTCGCTAAAAGAATATTCGTAAAAAGCGTTGCCGTCGTGCATTTTAACGACGAAACCGCACTCTCCCGATCCGTCGCGAACAGACTGCGCGTTACGGTTTGCCATGTACACGGTAGCCTTTACGTCTGTTCCAAGTACCGAAACGTAACTAAACTTTTCACCGAGATAGCCGACGAGCGTTTTAAGGTCGGCTCTTTTCGACTCTAAATATTTAGAAAAAGGCATATTCCCCTCCAAAAATAAATTTTATTGACTAAATTATATACTTATAGTTTACGTTTGTCAAATTAGTGAGTTGCACTTAGTTTGACAATTCATCGATTTCTTTTAAAGTTTTTATTTCGTCTTGATTGTTTAAAATTTCTTTAACTTCTATAACGGCAAGTTCGTCATACGAATAATCAGGGTTTAAAATTGCGATAAAATAACGCTCATAATCGGTCAAGCCGATTAAAATTCGCCCATAATCGTCGGTGGTCGCCGTAAAAACTACACACCACTTTTGTTGAAATAGACTTTCGTCAAGGCTAATCAAATCTGTAGAAAAAGTTGTCTTATACTCTTTAGTAATTTTTGTCTTTTTGCATTTTGACAAATCTACTTGTTTGCCCCAATCGTTTTGCTCTTTTATTTTTGTTTTTTCTTCTTCGGAAAATTTTATTTCGTACTCTCCGTTACCACCGACTTCTACTTTAGATTTTTTACAAATATAGTTCAAATCTTCATAAAACCAAGCGTTTTCGTCGTTAGACGCTTGCATTATAATTAAACTAACGTATTCTATTTTACCGCATCTCACAGGATAAGCAAATAAAACCCTATTATAACTGTCTTTTTCTATAACTTTTATCTTGGGACTATAAAAATAATCTGCGCCCATAATTTTACCGTTATTCCAAACTAACGATTCGTTTGCAACCGAATACATATCAACGTATTCCCCAGTATATGAAGACGACGGCAAGGTGCACCCTGTAATTAAAACTATAAAAAATATGAACGTGAAAAACCAAATTGTCTTTTTCATAAATTTTCCTTTTATCTACTCTTAACTATAATCAAACAAAACAACGCCGTCAAACTCATACTTTTGCAAATCAAAATCTTTCCGTATAGTTAACTCTATAGCGGAATAAATATTTTTCTTTTCGTCAACTTTGGTTATCATAAAGAGAATATTAACGTTTTAATTGTATCACGAACTTTTTGCTTTTTCAAGCGTTTTGTTTTTTAAGCCGTTTCTTTATGAATTTATTAGGTTTACGGCGACGATTAAGCAATAACTCGCCGTAATTTTTAGAAAAACAGTTTACAACGACGATTTTTTATGCTATAATATTTACCATTATTTGCGTAATAGCAAGTAAAATTACTTAAGGAGAATAATATGGAAGCAGACCAACCCCCTCCTGACAGTACGATTTTAACGAGTTATTTACTAATCTTTATCGTACTCGTCTTACTCTCGGCGTTCTTTTCGGCAACCGAAACCGCCTTTACCTCAGCCAACCGAGCAAGGCTTAAAATTCTTGCGGAAGACGGCAAAAAATCGGCAAAAAAAGCCCTTGCCTTAACTGAAAACTACGATAGACTATTGTTTACAATACTTATAGGAAATAATATCGTAAATATCGTTATGGCTACTATTTCAGGTCTTATGTTTGCTATACTCATTACTTCAAACGCTACCCTTTCGGAATTCGTTTCTACCGCGGTAACTACCGTAGTCGTATTGACTTTTGGCGAAATTACTCCCAAAATGATTGCGAAAACAATCCCCGAAAAAATGGCGGGATTCGTAAGTTATCCCATTTCGTTTTTCATAATACTTCTCTATCCGCTAAATATGATTTTTACCGGTTGGAAGTGGTTACTTAAAAAAATCTTTAAGTTTAAAGACGACGACGTTATTACGGAAGAAGAACTTTTAACTTACGTTGAAGAAGCGAGCGAAGACGGTACGCTTAACGAAAGCGAAACCGAACTTATATCGGGCGCAATCGAATTTAACGACGTTGAAGTGGGCGACATTTTAGTTCCACGAGTAAACGTTATTGCAATTGACGTCGATACCCCGATGGACGAGATTAAAGACGTATTTTTACAAAACGGTTTTTCAAGAGTTCCCGTTTATAAAAACTCTATAGATACCATAATCGGTATGATACACGAAAAAGACTTTTTCAACGCTTATTTAAACGGAACTAAAAATATAAAAGGTCTTATTACTTCGATGGCTATCGCTACCGAACATATGAAAATTTCGGTACTTCTCCGCACCTTACAAAAGCAAAAGGTACACATGGCGACCGTCTTGGACGAATACGGCGGAACGCTCGGTATCGTAACGCTCGAAGATATTTTAGAAGAACTCGTAGGTGAAATTTGGGACGAACACGACGAAATAGTAAATTATTTCACCAAAGTTGACGATTCGATTTATCTCGTAGACGGCAACGCTGAAATGGTTGACTTTTTTGAACTTTTCGACCAAGAAGAAGACGAAGATATCGACTCTAACACCGTTTCGGGTTGGGTTATCGAGCAGTACGGCGACATACCGCCGATAGGAGCAACCGTCAACTTCAACAACCTTGAAATTACCGTCGTAAAGCGTAATTTAAGAAAAGTATTGGAAGTTAAAGTTTTCATAAAGAATCCGGACGAAGTGGAATCCGTTGAAGAAAAAGAAGAATAAAAATTACGAAACCCTTGCAATAATCGACTTATTGCAGGGGTTTTTTATCTTGCGTTTAAAAATTTTTTAAATGGAAATAATTTTGTCAAAACGCTTTTAAGCGAAAGGAGATAAATATATGAATCCGTTTAAAGAAAAAGCAAACCCTGCGGAAAGTTATCTTGAAAGTTTTAAAGATATCTACCCCAAAGCCTACGACAAAAACCAAGTAGACCCATACACCAAAACGAGAATTATTCTCGCTGCGGGCGCAGAGTGGGAAGCCAACTGGTTTTCACATCAAATGCACAGACATATTTCAAACACCGATCTTCGCCGTAGCATTGCAATGACGAGATTTTTAGAAAAACAGCAACAGCAAAAAATCGTAATGCTAAAACCCATCGACGAAACCGTACTTGAAACGACTATTTCTTACGAGCAGTTAGCAGTTGATTTAACCGCCGAAATGGCTCAAAAAGAAAGCGATTTTTACGTTAAAAAAGCCCTTGATTTCGCGCTACTTGAAGATTTTGACCACTTATACCGTTATTCTAATTTACTCGATATGGACTACGGCGTTCACGCTGAAAGACTCGTTGGCGGTTACACGGAAATAACGCCTGCAAGACCTACTATTGCTCACCATCGCCATCCGTTTGACAACGTAAAAAGAGATATAAACGGTAAAAAATCGACTACTCAAACGATTTTGAACACTATGATTATAACTGCTGCCGAACAGCAAACTATGAACTATTATATGAATCAATCGGCGTTTTATATAAACGATTTAGGGCGTAAACTCTTTGAAGAAATTTGCCTTGTCGAAGAAGAACACGTAACTCAGTACGGCGCTTTAATCGACACTTCGCACGACTGGCTCGAGTGTAATCTTTGGCACGAATACGTAGAGTGCTACGTTTATTGGTCGAACTATATGACCGAAACCGACGAGAAAATCAAAAAACTTTGGCAAAGATTTTTTGAAATGGAAGTCGCTCACCTACACGGCGCTGTCGAACTTTTACAAAAATATTCTAAAAAAGATTATAGCGAAGTTATTTTAGACCCTGAATTCCCCGAACCGCTTTCTCTCCACTCTAATATAGATTACGTTAAAGACATTATAGCGAACACCGTTCAATACACGGGCGATTTAGAAGATTATAAAGACATTTCCGCGCTACCAAAAGAACACAGATTTTTTGAATATAATCCAAAGATAAACTGCCCCGTAAAAGACACGGCGTCGCATAAAGTCGTTGAAGAATATATCAAGAAAAACGGAAACGACTATCGCTTTGAAACGAGTGAAAACCCGATTGAAGCGTTAAGATGTAGAACTAAAGACAACACCGAAGTCGGCTTTAACCCAAGCGTTGCAAAGTCTACGAAATTTAAACAAAATTAAAAAGTTCTTTGTAAACGTTTTACTGTCAATAACACAAAAACCCCCTTGGTAAGTCGATTATCAAGGGGTTTTAAAATTTTAGTCGTTTAAATATGAGCCTTCACCGTTCAATTTAATTTCTAACGCATCACATAGTTTTATAAACTCAGTTTTTCGTCTAACTACAGTTTTGCTAACGCTTAGGTTATCTCTATACCGCTATTTTTTAGATGGTCTACGTTACCTAAACAACGTAGCGTTGGAACTGCTAAATCTCCTTCTTTTCCGCCGATTTCTACGATAGAAATTCCCGTTTGGTCAAAAGGAAAAGTAAGTAGCGTAAACGGATACGGAAGATTAAACAAATGCGACGTTGCGCCTGCAAACGCCCCTGCGTGACAAAAAATCGCAACGGTTTTATAAACGGGCTTTTTTACGCGATAGTAAAACCCGTCCCTTTCAAAACCGAGCGAACAAAGCCACTCGTCAAGCCCTTTTGCAAGTTTTTCAACGCTTTCGGGAGTGTTCGTTTTAGAAAATTCAAGACTCGTTTTCCAATTCTCGTCGTTTAAAGCCAAACCGTTTTGAAGATATTTTCGAGCCAAACTCCACGGATCGCCTTGATTATACGGAAGATTAGAATCTTTCATACCCCAGTTAATTTCTCTTATAAAGTCGCATTTTACAACGTCGAGCGAAAGTTTTTTCGCCGTGAAATCGGCAGTTTCCAAAGCCCTATTATTTGACGACGAATAAACTCTTTCTATCCCCATTTCGCAAAGAACGGTTGATACCGCTTCTGCTTGAATACGTCCAAGTTTAGTAAGTCTATCTAATTCATAATCAGGATTTGCGTGCCTAACGAATATAATTTTCATACGATTCTCCGTTTAAACCGACCATTTCCTTTGCCAACTTATAAAAGGTCGGTCGTTTTCGTCAAAAAGTACGGGTAGCCAAACGTAAGTTGCTACGCTCGTATTTTCGTCGCTAAAGCCCGAAAGGTCTTGCGCAGTTGGATTTGGTCCGCACATTTTATAAAAAACGTCGTTCATATCGGGTAAATCTTCGGGCAAATCAACTAACCAACGATCTCCCAAAGCAATATATAGGTTTTCTTTTGTAGGATGTTTGAAAACGCTTGAAAATTGCGAGTGAAAAGAATTGTCGTTTTTATCTCCAACACAAACCTTGCCTAAAACTTTCCACTCGCCGTGAATATCCGTAATATCGGCAATTTCACTTGAATTAGGATAGTAACCCGTAGTTCCCGACGTAATCATATAAAGTCTGTCTTTGTATTCAAAAACGACGGGAGCCTCTCTAACGAAAGGCGGACACGGCGCGTGAAGATGCGAACTGAATTTATCCGTTAAATCTTCGTAATTGTCAGTAAGTTCTTGCGCAACCATCTCGGTGTGCGGATTTTCATACACGACGTAGGCTTTTCCTTTAAACTTAAACAAGTCGAAATCGCCAGCATGGAAAGGCGTTGGCAAAATCTCTTTAACGAATTTCATATTTTTTAAAGATTTTCCTACGCATACGGAAAAAGTACAGTTTCCAAAATCTCCGTCTTTAGTGGTCTTTGCCCACAAAACGTAATTACCCGTTTTTTCATTGTACAAAATATGCGGTCTATCCATAAGGTTTACGGGATGGAAAGGATTGTTTTTATCGTCGCTTTCGACAACGCAAAAGCCCTCGTCCGTCCAGTTATATAAATCGGTAGACGAATAAATTTTTACGCCGTGATGCCAAAACGGACATACCTCTCCCGTTGCAGTACCTGTAATTCCGTCTTTATTTTCGCCGTACCACCAAAATTTGTTTTCGGCAAAAATAATCGAACCGCCGTGCGCTTGAATTCTTTTTCCGCTCGTGTCGTACCAAATTTTCCCCGGTTTAAAACAGTCGTACATAAAACTCCTTTTATTAAGCGAAAATCAATCCTCTTCGCTTAGATTAGCATAAATATTACTCCCCTTTAATAGCGTTTACAACCTGTTTAGCGCAAACGGCAATGCCTTCTTCCGACAAATGAATTTGATCCTCGCAGATATACTTATAAACGTCTTGCATAACAGTCGTGTGTAAGTCGTTGATTTCTATGCCCATTTCCATAAGTTTTGGCACGATCAAATCGTTATAACGCTTGATAATCTTGTTGCCGTTATACGGATGCTCGTAATGCACGGGCGTAGTAGTCGCAAAAATAACGCGCTTACCAAGTTTTATGAGTTCTTTTGCAACGCGAAGCATATTTGCAACGTATTCTTCTTCACTCGTAAACGGCTCGCCGTCGTCAAAAAGCCCCGTAGGAATATCCCAAAGCCCGTTATTCCAATGGATAACGTCGCTACCTTCGATTTGCGCCTTAAAATCGAATATCAAACGCAAGGTATATTTAACGAAACGGCAGTTGTCTTCCGGTTGAAAAACCTCGTATTCTTCGCCGAGCATTTCGGAAACTTTAGTACCATAGCCGATTCGTCTAATAGAATCGCCTAATAAAGTTACTTTTTTCATAATATTTTCCTTGCATTTACAAAAATTCTTTGCTAAATGCTATGAGTTTGCTACGCAAGCGTTATGATATGATCGCCCCGTTGCTAAAACTGCGCCAAAGGCGCGTTATAACTACGCGAAGCGTTTCATAACTCATAACTCGCCGTAGGCGATCATAGTTAAGTTTTGCAACGCAAAACTCACTCCCACTCGATTGTTCCGGTAGGCTTTGGCGTAATATCGTATAAAACTCTGTTAATACCGTCAACTTCCGACGTGATACGAGCGGTTATCTTTGCTAAAACAGAGTATGGGATTTCTTCGATAGTTGCGCTCATAGCGTCTTTGGTGTTTACCGCTCTAATGATTGCAGGCCAACCCTCAAATCTGCTGTCGTCTTTAACGCCAACGCTTTTTATATCGGGAATAACTACGAAATATTGCCATACTTTTTCGGCAAGTCCGCATTTATCGAACTCGTCGCGAAGAATTGCGTCGGCTTCTCTTAAAGCGTGAAGTCTATCGCGAGTGATTGCGCCCAAACATCTTACGCCAAGACCAGGACCTGGGAACGGTTGACGGTAAACCATAGCGTGTGGAAGACCGAGCGCTTCGCCTACTACCCTTACTTCGTCTTTAAAAAGAAGTTTAACAGGCTCTACAAGTTCAAACTGAAGGTCGTCGGGAAGTCCGCCAACGTTGTGGTGCGACTTAACGGCTTTTTTGCCTTCGGCTTGTTTAACGCTTTCTAAAATATCGGGATAAATAGTTCCTTGCGCTAAAAATTCAACTCCCTCGAGTCTTCTTGCTTCGTCAGCGAAAACGTTTATAAATTCTTTACCGATAATCTTTCTTTTAGTTTCAGGGTCTGAAACACCTGCAAGAAGATTTAAAAATCTATCGGTAGCGTCTACGTAAACGAGATTTGCGTCGAGTTTATTGCGGAAAATTTCAACTACGTTTTCAGACTCGTTTTTTCTCATAAGTCCGTGATTTACGTGAACGCAAACGAGTTGCTTTCCGATTGCTTTAATTAAAAGAGCGGCAACAACTGACGAATCAACGCCACCCGAAAGCGCAAGGAGAACTTTTTTGTCCCCTACTTGTTCTCTTACTAATTTTACTTGTTCGGCGATAAATGCGTCGGCGAGTTCTTTCGTCGTAATCCTTTGCATATCGTCAGGACGTTTGTTAGATTGCATATATATGTCCTCCGAATAAAAATTTTATATATTTTTGTTTAATAATCAACTTATAGACACACTTTTAAACGGTTTGTATAAGTTTCTAAAGTTTTAAAGGATTAGAAACAAGTTAGGCAAGGCTCGTAAAATAAAATCGGGTGGGATAGACCTTATCGGTCATCCCAGTCGGTTTTGTTTTACAGAAACACCGCATAACGCTGTATATAAGCCTTTAAAATAAAGGGTTAGAT
>JAFTKX010000066.1 GCA_017453045.1 Clostridia bacterium
AGAAATTTTTAAAAATGAGTTGGAAAGTTTGCCTGAAGACCAAGATAAACCGGCTTTACAATCAAAAATAGAGTATTTTGAAGAAAACTACGGAGTTTGCGATTTAGGCAATTTAAAAACTTATTCCAATAAGTTAAAAATTAGTATCGCGTTTGCTATTCTTTCAGTTTTAGTAATCTTTATACCGCCGTTTTTCTCAGTCAAAACTTACTGGGCATCCTTAAGTAACAAATGGCTTTATGCGGGGGCGTGCGTTTTAACTTTGTCAAGTTTTGGAGAATTTTTCTTCAGTTGTTTTAATACTGCAAACAATGCCTTGTTAAGCGCTTACCAAAACAACGTTAGAATAAACGACTACGATAAGTTTTTATCCTTAACTAAAGTAGATAAATTCAGTTTTGAAGTCGACGGAGTTTTGTTAGACGAGAGCGGTAATGCAAAAGCAGATTTAGACGGGGCAATTAAAGAATTAAAATACGATTTATCCATCTCGTCTGAAATACTTTCATCACAAAAAGCAGAAAAAGTTGCGCAAATTAAAAAAGGTTACGAGTTTAGCGGAGCAATAGCAGGCGCTTCAAATAATTACAAAAAAGAACGCCTTACAAAGCATAATTCAGTTTACGTTTCAAACGGCAATTTAGAAGAAGAACTTTTAAGCAATTTAAATTGTTCAATAGCCTTTGTCGTAGGTGGCAACGTAACCGTTTTAGATAGCGAATTAAAGCGTGTTCCGTTTATCGTAAAACTTTCAAAAAGAACAGATAAAATCTTGAATTTTAATAAGTTTTTCAATTTATTTACAAAAGTATTTTTACTTGTCTTGACCGTAGCGTTAACCGTATTTACTTCGTTTAATTACGCGCTTTTAATCTACGCGCTCGACGCAATTTTTAGAGCCGTATTAATTTTAAATTCTCAAAGAAATTTATCCGAAGTCGTTTAAAACTTTTAAACTAAACTAAGAGCCAAAGTCATATTCCCCCACGGGAGATTGACTTTGGCTCTATTTTATTTTGTAATTTTTACTATCGTAGCGACGCTATCTTTAACTTTAAACCAAATTTCATAGTCGCTAAATTTCATTTTGTAAACTCTTTCTTCGTCGTCTTGATAAGACGGTCTTGGATCTTCTTCGATACAAGAAATAATAGATTCTTTAACGCTCGTTTCTATTCCTAAAAAAATATCTTCCTTGTAATTTACCGATAATTTGTGTTCAATATCAGAGTATCCAACTTTAGCGTCGTTGTGAATATCTGACAATAGGTAAGGTTTTACGTCGTAAATAGGCGTGCCGTCTAAAATATCAACGCCGTCAACGATTAAAACCGTTCCGTCCTCCTTGCTTTTTTCAATTTTAATTAGACGAACTGAAGAAAGCCCCAAGTTATTAGGTCTAAACGGCGAACGGCTTGCAAAAACGCCAACGCGTTTATTACCTCCAAGCCTCGGCGGTCTAATCGTTGGCGAAAACCCTTCGCGATGGTTTTGCGAAAAGTCAAAAATTAACCATAGGTGTGAAAAACCGTCTATTCCGCGAAGCGCGTCTGCGTTTCTAAATTCAGGCTCGAAAACAATTTTTCCAAGTAAGTTTTTTCCTCGTCCGCTTTGCCTTGGTATTCCGAATTTTTCTTTAAACGAAGTATAAATCGTTGCAATTTTCTTAATTTCCATAATGTTATTATATAAAAATTTGTTTTCAAAATCTACCGTTTTTGCTAATTTTTTCATTTTAGGTTTAACCTTTTAAAAAAATTGACATAATAGGTGTATGAAACCTTACGAAACTTGGAAAGTAATTTCCGATAAAGAAGATTGCATACGCAAAAAACCAAAGGAGCAAATAAAAAATGAACGCCAAAAACAGTAATCCGTCGTATCTTGAATACGTGTCGAAAATTTCACCTAAAACAAATGAAAAGAGAAGTCTTTTTAGAGCGTTTTGGGTTGGCGGTACTATATGTTTAATAGGTCAAGCAATAAGGTTTGCTTTAGAATTTTTCTTCGGTCTATACGGCGATATTTTATCGGGCACGACTTCAATAATTTTAGTCGGCATAGGCTCGTTTTTAAATGGGCTTGGCGTTTACGATAGAATAGGAAAATACGCGGGCGGTGGTTCTATCGTTCCCATAACGGGCTTTGCAAATTCAGTAGTTTCGCCCGCTATGGATTTTAAAACCGAAGGTTTTATTTACGGTCTTGCCGCAAAAATGTTTTTTATCGCAGGGCCTATTATCGTTTTCGGCGTGATAGGTAGCGTCGCAGTCGGTTTAATTTATTACGTCGTGGGGTTGTTTTTCTAATGAGTACGACTTTGTTTTTTAAAAATAAACCTGCAATAATCGCAACGTCAACTATCTGCGGACCTAAAGAAAGTCAAGGTAATTTGGCTGAATATATCGAAACGAAAATTTTAGACGACACTTTCGGTGAAAAAACTTATGAAAAAGCCGAGTGTAAAATGCTTTCGTTTACTATCGAAAAGGCGATTGAAAACGCAAAACTGTCTTTAGACGAAATTGATTGTTTAATTTCGGGCGACTTGCTAAACCAAATTATATCTTCGAGTTTTAGCGCGAGAAGATTAGACGTTCCATACCTTGGGGTGTATAACGCTTGTTCAACTATGAGCGAAGCGCTTTTACTTTCCGCAGCAATGATTGACGGTGGCTACATGAAAAACGTTGCTTGCGCTACGGGAAGTCATTTTTCAACGGCGGAAAGACAATACAGGTATCCGCTTGAACTTGGCTCTGTTCGTCCACCGCAAGCGCAATGGACCGTAACGGGAGCGGGATGCGCAGTAGTTTCTTCAAAAGGCGGTTTTTTGCCGAGAATAACAACCGCAACCGTTGGAAAAGTAACAGATTTCGGCGTTACAGACGCGAATAATATGGGCGCGGCAATGGCTCCTGCGGCGTTTAGAACGCTCGTTAATCATTTTGAAGACACGGGGCGAAGTCCCGAATATTACGACTTGATACTTACCGGCGATTTAGGCGCACTTGGTAGTAGGTTGCTAAAAAAACTGTGCGACGATAAAGGAATAAACGTAAATAAAAATCACGTTGATTGCGGTGAAATGATTTATAATATAGACGAAGAAGAATATCAAGGCGGTAGTGGCGCGGGTTGTAGCGCCGTCGTGCTAAATTCTTACGTTTATAAGCGTATGTTAGAAAGAAAATTTAACAAAGTGTTATTCATTGCAACGGGCGCGTTGCTTTCTACGTTGTCAACTCAACAAGGAGAGAGTATTCCGTCAATCGCGCACGCAGTTGCTATTGAAAACGGGGTGAACTATGATTGACGTTTTGCTAATGTATATAAAGGCTTTCGTCGTAGGCGGAGCAATATGCACTATTGCGCAACTGCTCATAAACTACACGAAAATTACTTCGGGAAAAATTTTAGTGTATTTTTTACTTGCAGGGCTCGTTTTGCAAGCCTTTGGACTTTACAAATATCTTGTAGAATTTGCAGGCGCGGGAGCAACCGTTCCCATTAGCGGTTTTGGTTATCTTCTTGCCGAAGGAGCGATTAAAGGCGCAAAGTCGGGACTGTTCGGCGCGTTTACGGGCGGTTTGATTGCGGCTTCGGCAGGCGTAACGGCAGCGGTTGTTTTCGGTTATATCAACGCTCTAATTTTTAAAGCGAAATCAAAGAAAAATTAGTAAATTAAATATAATTTTCTTCATATATTGTTACTATGAAGAAAAAGAAGAAAAGAAAATTCGGCTTTAAAGTCTTTTGTTTTTTTGTCAGCGTCATTTTACTTGCAATATCTCTGTACTTTTCGTCGAATAAAATAATGGTCGATTTGGCAATGGAAAGTTATTCGTCGGCAATTTCAGGTACAAGTTATAACGCTATTGCAAAAATGGTAAAAAGCGGATATAAGTATGAAGATTTAACAAAAATATACACAGATAATAACGGACTTGTTACTATGATTATAACTAACAGCATAAAGGTAAACGAAGTTGCGTCAAGCATTGCAACCGACACTTATAACTATTTGCAAAGCGAAATTGACAGCGGAGTGTTAGTTCCTTTAGGCGCGTTTACTGGGTTAAGACTTTTTAGTGGTTTTGGACCTAAAATAAAAATGAATTTAATTAGTATCGCGTCGGTAAAATGCGATATTTTATCCGAATTTAGAAGCGCTGGGATAAATCAGGTAAGACACGTTCTTTATTTAAACGTCGTAAGTACCGTTTCGCTCGTTACCAAAACTGCGACAAAACAAGTATCCGATAAAATTACCATACTCGTTTACGACAATTTAATAGTTGGAAAAGTTCCCGAAGTGTTTATAAACAGTCAAATTTTGGGTAGCGGAACTGAAAAATAATAAAAACGGGAGATTTTCTTCCGTTTTTTCTTTTCAAAATCAATTATATTTGATAAAATATAACTATGATTGAATTACTTGCCCCAGTCGGAAGTCAAAAGAGTTTTTACAGCGCAATAAATAACGGCGCGAACGCCGTTTATTTAGGGCTCAACGACTTTTCCGCAAGAAAAAACGCCGAAAACTTTAATTCGGACAATATAAATTATTTCGTTAGTTACGCTCACGCCTTGGGGGTAAAAGTTTACTTAACCGTAAATACGGTTATAAAAGACGACGAGTTTAACGATTTTTTAAAAACGGTCGCAATCGCTTATAGCGCGGGGGTAGACGCGTTTATTTTGCAAGACGTTTTTTTAGGAAAAGTCTTAAAAGAGTGTTTTGACGGAATCGTGTTACACCTTTCAACGCAAGGCGGTGTAAACGAATTGGGCGGAGCGGAGTTCGCTCTTAAAGAAGGGTTTTCAAGGGTGATTTTAGCAAGGGAAACACCGCTTGAAGAAATTAGAAAGATAACTAAAATTATCGAAACTGAAGTTTTCGTTCACGGAGCGCTTTGTTCTTGTTTTTCGGGGCATTGCTATATGAGTTCGTTCGTCGGTGGAAATAGCGGAAATAGAGGGCTTTGTAAACAACCTTGCAGAAAAGAATATTCGCTTGAAAGTTCTAAAAAGAGCGGTGAATACGCAATATCTCTTTCCGATTTGTGTTTAGTAGACGAGTTAAAGGAACTCATAAACGCCGGCGTTAAGAGTTTTAAAATTGAAGGTAGGATGAGATCGCCCGAATACGTCGGCTCGGCTGTCAGATTGTATAAAAAGGCAATAGACGGCGAAAAATACGATATTAGCGAAGTGAAAAGAACGTTTAACCGAGGCGACTATACAAAAGGGTATTTATACGGCGTTGAGAAAAACATTATTTCAGATAAAGTTCAAAACCATTTGGGCGAAAAGGTCGGTAGGGTAATTAAAGTTAAAGGCGATATAATATTTACGGATAGAAACAATCTTAAAGGCGACGCTTTTAAAATAATTTCAAACGGATTTGAAGTAGGAAACGCCTTTTGCGAAACCGACGGTAAAACGCTTAAATTTAAAGGTCGCGCAAAAGTTGGCGACGATATAAGAATTACCAAAGATTCGTCAATATCAAACGGCGACGTTACCGCCAAGAAAAAAAGTTTGACCGTAAGAGTTTATTTAGACGAGCATAATAAACTTTGTCTTGAAAGCGACGAAATTATCGTTAAATCGCAAGAAAAGATTGAAAGGGCAAAAAACTGTCCTACTTCCTTTGACGAGATTAAGTTAAACCTTAATAAAACCGACGTTTATCCGTTTGATATAAGTTGTGAAATCAGTCTTTTAAAAGATATGTTTATTCCTAAAAAAGTTTTAAACAATCTTCGCGCCGAACTTTACAAACAACTCTTTTATAAAGACGTAAAACCTTTAAAAATCCCTGAATATATAATTGAAAATAAGCATTGTTACGAGTGTGTTTACAAAGCAGTTATCCTAACCGACGAGTTTGTCAAAACTGATGAAGGGGACGCGTTTGTTTTACATCCCGTAGACTATAAAGACGTAGACGGTATTAAGGAAATTTTAGAAAATGTAAATTGCGATAAATTTTTATTCGTTCCATCCTTTTTGCCTACCGACTGTAAAAATGCGGTTGAGAAATTGTTGCCGTTATTTCACGGCGTTTACGCCGACGGACTGTCGGGAATAGCCCTTTCAAAAAAACACGGTAAAAAACTTATTTGCGGAACGGGACTTAACGCGTTTAACTCTATAGATTTAGCAAGACTCTACGGTTTAGGTGATTGCGTGGCGTCGTCGGTTGAACTTGCGAATTTTGAAAGAATTGCAATGCAAAAATCACATCTTTTTACGTTTGGACAAATAAGGCTTATGGAACTTATTTACTGTCCGTTTGGCGGAGATTGTAAAAATTGCAATAGAGATAAAACTTTTTACAGTTTAACCGATAAACTCGGTCATAAGTTTAAAATTAGGCGTTATAAAATAGGAAAAACTTGCAAATTTGAAGTGTATAACGAACAAATTTTACTTGCAAAGCAAGAAGACTATCAGTTTATAAACTTGATTGGGCTTGATAAAAATCTTTATTACGAGTTTAAAAACGGAAATTTTAACGCCGTAAAAGAAAACTGTAAAATTACGAGCGGAAACCTTAAAAGAGGAGTATTTTAATGATTACTGAAAAATCGCTTAAAGCGCTTGAATTTGATAAAGTCGCGCAAAAATTAAGCGAATACTGCGTGTTATACAAAACTAAAGAATTAGCGATTTCGTTAAAACCCGAAGATAATTTTTTAAACGCAAAGCACTTACAAGATAAAACGAGCGAAGCGTTTGAACTTTTATATACGGGCGGAGTAAGCGGAATAGAGTTTTTCGACGATATTGAAGACGCTCCCGAAAGAGCCGAAAAAGGATCGTCGCTTTCTATGGGCGAACTATTAAGAATAGCCCGTTTCTTAAAATCGAGCAGAATTTTAAGCGCGTCGATTATTTCGTCGACGGTTGACGCTCCTATTTTAAAAGGACAAGCGTCGGCTATTTTCGTCGATTCTTATCTTGAAAATGAAATTCGCTCGAAAATAATTTCAAACGAAACTATGAGCGATAACGCGTCTGAAAAATTGTATTCGTTAAGAAAGTTAATTAAAAGACTTAACGAGCAAATTAGAGAAAAATTACAGTCGTTTATCAGAGCGGGAAACAACAAATATCTTCAAGAAAATATCATTACTATGCGTGGAGATAGGTACGTTTTACCCGTAAAAAGCGAGTATAGGGGACAGATTAGCGGATTTATTCACGACCAGTCGTCAACCGGCTCTACGGTATTTATCGAGCCAACCGCAGTTTTAGAACTTAACAACTCTTTAAAAACGGCAACTTTAGAAGAACAACTCGAAGTTGAAAGAATTTTAGCCGATTTATCCCAAAAAGTCGGCGTAATTTCCAAGCAATTAAAGGCAAACGAGCAAATAGCGGTTGATATTGACCTTACTTACGGCAAGGCTATTTACGCATATAAAACTAACTCTATAAGACCTAATTTTAACGCGAACGGCAGGATGAACGTCGTAAGGGGCAGACACCCCCTGATCAGTCCCAAAACCGTCGTTCCCGTAAGCGTTAAATTCGGCTACGATTATAACTATTTACTTATTACAGGTCCAAATACGGGTGGAAAAACCGTAACGCTTAAAATGGTTGGGCTTTTTTCGATAATGGCTACTTGCGGTATGTTTATTCAAGCCGAAATCGGCTCTGAAATTTCCTATTTTAGCAAAATATTTTGCGACGTAGGCGACGAACAAAGTATTGAACAAAGTTTATCTACCTTTTCTTCGCATATGAAAAATATAATCTCCATCACCGAAAACGTTGACGGAGAATCTTTAGTTTTAATCGACGAAATCGGCGCGGGTACAGATCCCGACGAAGGTAGCGCACTTGCAAGGGCGATAATTGAAAGATTGCTTGAAAAGAATAGTTACGGAATTATTACTACGCACTATTCGGCGCTGAAAGAGTTTGCGTATTCAGACTTAAGAATTAAAAATGCGGGTATGGAATTCGACAGTCAAACTTTCGCGCCCCTTTACAAAATAAATATCGGCATGCCGGGCAGTTCTAACGCTATTGAAATTTCAAAACGGTTAGGTCTTACCGAAGAAATCGCGTCAAAGGCTTATTCCTTTTTAAGCGGTAGTAAAATATCTTTTGAAAAAGTTTTAAAAGAAGCCGAAAAATCAAGACAAGAAGCCCTTGATTTAAAGACTAAACTCGAACTTATTAAAATCGAAGAAGATAAAAAACTTAAGGAAATATCAGACGAAAGGCAAAAACTTGAACTTGAAAAAGAGAGATTTTACAGCAAGGCTAAAGCCGAAAGTAGAAGAATAGTTACCGAAAAGTTAGAAGAAGCCGACGAAAT
This sequence comes from Clostridia bacterium, assembly GCA_017453045.1. GTDB lineage: Bacteria > Bacillota > Clostridia > Christensenellales > Borkfalkiaceae > UBA10281. The sequence continues at coordinate 8,342 of JAFTKX010000066.1, forward strand.
TATAAACGAAATAAAAGTATTGTTCGACAAAGAAGAACTAACCAGCGGAGACCTTATTAGAGCGAGAACGCTTAGAAATAAACTTGAAGACAAAAAGTATGATTTAGACGAAGTTGAAGAAAAAATCGTCAATTATTCGCCTGTCGACGTTAAAAAACTTAAAGTGGGCGACGAAGTTTTCCATAAGCCCACCGAGTCGATATGTAAAGTCAACTCTGTAAACGAAAAGAAAGGCGAGTGCGAAATTTTTATGGGTACTGTTCGTTTAAAAGCAAAAATTTCCGACCTTTTCTTTATTTCAAAAGCGTCGCAAAAACCAAAAACGACGGTTGCGGTTAAAAGGGACGCTTTCGTAAGTCCGCTTATAGAAATAAACGTAATAGGTTTAACTGTATTAGAGGCAATACCCGAAATAGAGAGTTTTATAGACCAAGCGATAGTAAATAATCTTGAAGAAGTTAAAATTATTCACGGCAAAGGGCTTAAAATTTTAAGTACGGCAATACACGACTTTTTAAGAAGAAATAAACGCGTAGAAAGTTACCGTTTTGGGAAATACGGCGAAGGCGAGCGAGGCGTTACTTTTGTTAAACTTAAATAATTGATTTATTTAAAATTAAGTGTTATAATAGTTGACAGCCAGTCTTATTTTTTAAATTTTGGAGATACAGATGAGAGAAGTTTTATACGAAGAATCGGCAAATCCGAATAATTTAAAATTACAAAAAGTTATTTACGTTATATATTCGGTTTTGTTTTGGGCTTTGACAATTTTCAGTTGTTTCGTATTTTTTACCGAGTTTTTTATAACCGATTTTGACTTTTTGTTGGTATTTTTAGTTCCAACAGCCTTTTTGTTTTGGTTTATTAGAAGTAAAATTTATTATTGCGTCGACACCATTTTTGTAAGCGGATCAACGAGAATAGTAAAAGTTATAAACTATAAAAGGCGCAAAAAAATTATTATTTTTGAAGCAAAAGAAGTTTTGCAAGTCGGTAAAATTACGAGCGATTCTTTTGAAAAGGTTTTAGCAACTCCCGGTGTAAAAAAAGTATACGCAACGCCAAATAAGTATATAGACGAGGGTTTTTACGTTTTCTTAAATCAAAACGGACAACATTACGTCGTTATTTTAGAGTGTAAAGAAGATTATCTTTCTCATCTCGTAAATTTTACGGGTAGACAGGTAATTGAAAAGGATTATAAATGATATATTTAGATAACGCGGCTACGACAAAGCCGCTTTTTAACGCAGTCAAACAAAGTGAAAAATATTTGCTTTGCGAATATTTTAATCCGTCGGCTAAATACAAACAAGGCATAGAAACAAAAAAGTCGATTGAAAACGCAAGGCAAATTATTTTAAAAGATTTACCCCCTTATTTCGACGTTGTTTTTACGTCTTGCGGAACTGAATCTGACAACACCGCAATTTTTTCCTTTGCAAAAAGAGGAAACGTTATAACGACAAGCGGAGAGCATTCGGCTGTGTACGAGTGTTTCAATCAACTTAAAATGCGCGGAATAGAAGTTCGTTTTGCAAAAGTTTTGAAAGACGGTAGAGTAGATAAAGAGCATTTATTAAGCCTTGTAGATGATAAAACGACTTTCGTCTCGATTGTTCACGTCAATAACGAAACTGGCGGAATAAACGACGTAAACGACTTGTCTACCGCAATTAAAAGAAAAAATCCGTCCGTTATTTTTCACTCGGACGGCGTTCAAGCGTTTGGTAAATTGCCGTTTTCTTTAAGCGAAAGCGTTGATTTATATTCGGTCAGCGCTCACAAAATAGGCGGTCTTAAAGGCGTTGGCGCTCTTATTAAAAAGAAAAAGTTAACCCTTGCGCCGTATATTTTCGGCGGTGGACAGGAAAACGGACTTAGAAGCGGAACGGAAAACGTTTTCGGTATAAACGTTTTTGCCGTCGCTTATAATGAAAAACAAGCAAATTTGCGTAACGATTACGAATACGTTTTAAGTTTAAAAGAGTTGTTTTTATCAAAATTAGACAAAGACGTTATCAAAGTAATTTCGTCCGAATTTTGTTCTCCGTATATTTTAAGTCTTTCTGCAGAGGGCCTTCGCGGTGAAGTAATAATGCATATGATGGAAGAATACGGCGTTATTATAGGTACGGGCTCGGCTTGTTCTTCAAAAAATCCGCATAGCAGAATTTTGAAAGAATGCGGATACGGCGCAAAAACTTTAGACGGAGCAATTAGAATAAGTTTTTCCGCCTTAAACACTAAAGAAGAAGTGGAATTTGCCGTAGAAAAATTAAACGAATGCGTAAAAAAACTCAAAGGAATAATGAAAAAATGAAAAAGATTATAATCGTTAGAGTATGCGAAATATTTTTAAAAGGAAAAAACAGGTTTTATTTTGTAAACCTGCTTGAAGAACATATTAAAAAGGCTTTAAACGGCGTTAAGTTTACTTTATCAAAGTTACAAATGAGATTTTTAATTGAAGACTTTGAAGAAAGCGACTATTTAAAAATCGTAGAAAAATTAAAAAAAGTAAGCGGTATTCATACTATAAGCCCCGCGGTAGTAGTGGATAGCGATTATGAAAAGATTAAAGAGTGCGTAATTCCTATGTGTGAAGATTTACGCGGAACTTTCAAAATCGAAACTAATAGAGCGGATAAAAGTTTTGCAATTCCCTCAGTTGAACTTTCAAGAATGCTCGGCGGAGACGTTTTAAGCGTTTACGGCAAGAATTTAACCGTAGACGTTAAAAATCCGCAACACGTCGTTAAAATAGATATGAGAGAAAACGGAAAATCTCTTATTTACACTCAAGTAATAAAGTGCGTGGGCGGTATGCCTATCGGTTCTTCGGGACACGGATTTTTAATGCTTTCGGGCGGTATTGATAGTCCTGTAGCAGGCTATTTAACGTGTAAAAGGGGTATGAAATTATCTTCCGTCCATTTCCACAGTTATCCGTACACGGGCGAAGCGGCAAAAGAAAAAGTTATTACTTTAGGAAAAATGGTAGCCGAATATTCGGCAGGTATGACGCTTTACGTTGTTAAATTTACAAAAATTCAAGAAGCAATACACGAAAAATGCGCGGAAGACCTTATGATTACTATGATGCGCAGATTTATGATGCGAATTACCGAAAGGCTTGCTTTAAAACACGGCGGTCAGGCAATTATTACAGGCGAGAGTTTAGGTCAAGTAGCAAGTCAAACGGTAGAGAGTATAACTTCGTCAAATTCGGTTGTAACGATGCCCATTTTTAGACCTCTTATCGCGTTCGATAAACTCGAGACTATTGAAATAGCCGAAAAAATAGGAACGTACGAAACTTCTATTTTGCCGTATGAAGACTGTTGTACGGTATTTCTTCCCAAATATCCTGCAATCAAACCTAAAATGGATAGAATTTTAAAAGAAGAAGCAAGGCTCGACGTCGAAAGTTTAATTGAAGAAGCCCTTTTAGACGTTGAAGTTATCCATCTTTAATCCGTCCACCATTCAGTATCTAAAATATTCTTTTTACCCTCCACTAAAACGGAGGGTAATTTTATTTTCTCTCCAAAAACCGTTTGTCCGTCGTCAATTAAGTACGGCTGAACGTAAAACTCATATTCGCCGTCGCTCAATGCTTGAAAGATAAAATTTTTACTTTTTTTCGAGTCGAACAGTTCAACGCCGTCGCTATTGAAAATTTTGTAAAATACGTTTTTATCAACTTCAATATAAAACGAAATATCCCTGTTATTACAAGTGATTTTATAATCTTTTACGATAGGACTTATTTCTTTTTTTGGCTTTTCGTTTATCTTAAAATTACTTTTAAAATAAAACTTAATTCCGTTTTTTTCGTCGCTATCGTTTTTATAAAACGTATAGTCGTTTTCGTATAGATATTTATCAATTTCGACTTCTTTTACCGATTTTGGTTGAGTAAAGATATTAGCGTTTCCGTTTGGGTACAAATAGGAAAGAACGTCTTTTGCGATAGCGGTTGGGTAATTTCCTCCGCTTATTTGATTTGAAATAAAACTACCGTCGGCATTTCCTATCCAAACGCTTACGACGTAATCGGGGGTGTAAGCGACACAATAGGCGTCTATATTTCCGTTATCGTTTCCGTTAGTTCCGGTTTTAGCGCATACCGAAAAGGGTAGCGAAGAAAGTTTTGACGCAGTTCCCGTTTTGGCGCAATCTTTTAATACGTCGTTAATTAAAAAAACCGTACTGTCGCTAAACACCTTTGTCTTTTTGACTTGCTGTTTACGGGTAATATTGCCGTTTTCATCTTTAATTTGTCTTAAATAACTACTTTTTACAAACTCGCCGTCGTTTAAAAATACGCTATACGCGTCGTTTAACTGTTTAAGAGTAATACCGCCCGTTAAATTACCAAGAGCAACGGACATATCGTCGTTTAGATAACTAACGTTCATTTTTTTAGCGTAAGATTTAACTTTTTCAGCGCCGAGCATATTGAAAATTTTAATTGACGGAATGTTTAAACTTTTTTTAAGCGCGTCTTTAACGCTGACAAAGCCGTAATATTTATCGTTGTAGTTTGATGGGGAATAGCCGTCAAACGAAGTCTTTTCGTCTAAAATTTTCGTTGCGGGACAAATTAAATCTTCTTCTATTGCAGGAGCGTAAATTAAAAACGGTTTTACCGTTGACGCAGGTATTCTTTTTAAACCGTTTGCCGTAGAAAAATATCCTATTACGCTCGCAGTATTTTTTTCAGTTACGATAACCGAAAAGTCGGCTTTTAAATCGTATTCGCACGCTTTTTTTATAGCGTTGCAAAGGTCTTCTAAAAGAGTAGTTTCAATTGTAAAGTCGCCGATTTCATAGGGGTTTTCAAAATATAACGCGTCTTCAATTTCGCCAAAAACTTCTTTATACAAACAATTATCATTATCGTAATTTATTTTAAAATTCAGTATAATATCTTCGTTTTTGTATGTTGATAATTGTTGGTCTGAAAGAAAACCTTGTCTATTCATTTCAGTTAAAATTAGGTTTTTTCTTTCGGTTGATTTTTGCAAGTTTTTAAACGGACTATAAGTTGACGGCGCTTTTAAGCACGCTACGAGCGTTGCGCTTTCCGAAACTGTAAGGTCTTTAGGCTCTTTGGCGAAAAATCTTTGCGACGCTGAATATATTCCGTAAGAGTTTTCTCCAAAATACACCGTGTTTAAATACTTTTCTAAAATTTCGTCTTTAGATAATTTTTGCTCTAAAAGATACGCAAGTTTTATTTCTTTCAATTTTCTATTGATTGTTTTTTCACCGCTTAAATACGTGTTTTTTACAAGTTGTTGCGTAATCGTCGACGCGCCTTGTTTAACGCTTTTTGAAAAGGCGTTTTCCTTAAGCGCCCTAAAAACGCTTCTTACGTCTACGCCAGAGTGAGAGTAAAATCGCTTGTCTTCAATAGCGATTAACGCGTTTTTAAAATGCGTCGGAATTTTATCAATGGTAACGTAAGTAAATAGGTTGTAGTTTTTTATTTCATTGCCGTTAGAATAATAAATCTTGGGATAATTTACGTTGCTTTTTAATTTTTCTTCGTCTAAAACGACGCTACCTGTTACCGCAAAAAAATACGCGATAAAACCAAAAATTATTGCAAGAGCAACTAAAAGTATAAAACAAATCAATTTAAGCGTTTTTTTCATAGCAAATTTAGTATGTAAAAAAGTATAAAATAATATTCACGGCTTTTAAACGCTTGAAAATTTATCGTGTTTTTAGTATAATATAACTATGAGTAAGAATTATATTATATACACGTACGGTTGCCAAATGAACGTACACGAATCAGAAAAAATCGCAGGTATTTTAAGCGCAAAAGGCTACGTTTCGTGCGACGACGTAGAAATTGCAGACGTAATAGTTTACAATACCTGTTGCGTAAGAGAAAATGCCGAACAGCACGCTTTCGGCAATATCGGTATGATTAAAAAACTCAAAAAGAGTAAAAAAGATTTAATCGTAGCCGTTTGCGGATGTATGACGCAACAAAAGGAATTTGCCGAAAAGTTATCTTCTACCTTTCCTTTCGTCGATATCGTTATAGGAACTTTCAACGTTGACAAATTCGGCGAACTTTTAGATAAAAAATTATCGCAAAAGAACAAAATCGTCGAAGTTTTAGACGCTCCGAACGGAATATGCGAAAGTATAATTCCGCTTAGGTCAAGTTATCCAAACGCTTGGGTAAACATTATGTACGGTTGCAATAATTTTTGTTCGTATTGTATCGTTCCTTACGTTAGGGGTAGAGAGAGAAGCCGTAAAGAAGAAGACGTTTTAAAGGAAGTTAAAGGTTTAGTCGAAAACGGATATAAAGAAATAACTCTTTTAGGTCAAAACGTAAATTCTTACGGTAAAGATTTAGCCGACGGAACGTCGTTTGCTCATCTCATAGACGAAATTGCTAAAATTGACGGTAAATTTAGGTTGAGATTTATGTCAAACCACCCTAAAGACATCACCGAAGAAGTAGTTACGGCAATCGCAAACAATGAGCACGCATGTAAAGCGATACATTTACCCGTACAATCGGGAAGTTCAAAAATTCTTTCGCTGATGAATAGAAAATACACTCGCGAGCAGTATTTAGACGAAGTTGAAATGATTAGAAGAATTATCCCCGATTGCGCTATAACCACGGATATAATCGTTGGTTTTCCAACCGAAACTGAAGAAGATTTTTTAGAAACCGTATCCTTGGTTGAAAAAGTTGGTTACGACGGAGCGTTTACTTTCGTTTACTCGCCGAGAGAAGGAACAGTCGCTTCAAAATTGGACGATCAAGTTCCCCCCGAAGTTAAAAAAGATAGAATTATGCGCCTTGTCGATATTCAAAACGAAAGAAATAGGGCGGATTCCCTTAAATACGTTGGAAAACGTATTGAAATTTTAGTTGAAGATTACGATAAAAAGAAAAACGCCTACATGGGTAGAGACGAAAGGGGTAGGATGGCTTACTTTGAATTTAGTCAAAATCTCGTAGGTAAATTCGTCGTCGTAGAAATTACCTCGACGGGCGGTATGTCCTTATTAGGAAAAGTCGTAAAAGTGGAAGAATAAGAGGTTAACTATGGCATTATCACCAATGATGACTCATTATCTGCAAGTTAAAGAGCAGTATTCGGACTGCGTTGTTTTTTACCGTCTCGGCGATTTTTACGAGATGTTTTTCGACGATGCCGTAAGGGTTTCAAAAATACTCGACTTAACTCTTACCGCTAGAGATTGCGGAGATAAACAGCGCGCTCCAATGTGCGGAATTCCTTATCACGCAGCCGACGCGTATATTGCAAAACTCGTTGAAAGCGGTGAAAAAGTTGCTATTTGCGAACAACTTGAAGAACCTGTAAAGGGCAAAAAATTAGTTGAAAGGGACGTCGTTAGAGTAATTTCCGCAGGAACATTAACTGAAGAAACTTTAATCGACGCAAATTTAAACAACTATATTTTATCGGCGTATTACGACGGTGAAAAGTGCGGTTTATCTTGGTGCGATATTACCACAGGTCAGTTTTTTACTCGAAAATGCGTTAAAAAAGACCTTTTAGCCGAACTTTGCGACAACGTTGTAAGAATAACTCCAGCCGAAATTATAGCAAACGAACAACTCGTCAAGTTATCTAATGATTTAGCAATAGTAAAACACGGCGTCGTTCCAAAATTTCAACCGTACAACGAAAAATATTACCTTTCAAAAGTAGCCGAAGGCGTATTAAAAGAACAGTTCAACGTAAAATCGTTAGACGCTTACGGAATTAGCGAAGAACCCGAACTTTTATCGGCTTCGGGAGGTCTTATCGCTTATCTTCGCGAAACTCAAAAGCACGCGCTCGTCAACGTCAACGGTATTTCAATGGAAAATCCAACCGAGTTTATGATGCTCGATTCCGTTGCTTTGAGAAATTTAGAACTCGTTAAAAATATGCGCGACGGTAAGCGTTACGGCTCTTTACTTTGGCTTTTAGATAAAACGAGCACGGCAATGGGCGCGAGAACTCTTGCGAATTGGATATCGTCACCACTTACCGACGTCGATAAAATAAATTATAGGTTAGAAGGGGTTGAAGAACTCTTTAAAAACGCTTTAGTAAGGGGTGGAATTTCCGAACATTTAAGGTCTATTAAAGACATAGAAAGATTATCGGGTAAAATTTCAAACGGAAACCTTACGCCTAAAGATTGTTATAATCTCGGCGTATCGCTTTCTGCAACTCCCAACGTAAAAATGCTTCTTTTAGGCGCAAATTGTAAGATTTTAAACGACGTAAACGATAATATTTTCGATTTTACAGAAATAGTTAAACTTTTAAAACAAGCGATTATGGAAAATCCGCCTAATTTCACTAAAGACGGCGGTTATATAAATAACGGGTTCGACGCTGAACTCGATAGGCTTAGAACTATTACTAAAAAAGCCGACAATTTAATTTCGGATATTCAAGCAAGAGAGCGTGAAGCAACGGGAATTAAAAATTTAAAGGTAAGTTATAACAAAGTTTTCGGCTATTATATTGAAGTTACAAACTCGTTTAAAGAGTTAGTTCCTTACTACTACGTGAGAAAACAAACTTTAACGGGCGCTGAAAGATATATTACCGACGAGTTAAAAACTTTAGAAGAAGAAATATTAACGAGTTCTGAAAGGGCAAAACAAATCGAACTTGCCATTTTTAACAAAATAAAACAAATTTTAACCGACAATATAAAAATGCTTCAAAAAACGTCGAGAGCAATAGCGTGTTTAGACGTTTTAACGTCTTTCGCAACGGTAGCGAAGAAGAATAATTACGCTAAACCCGAAATTATTTGCGACGAAAAGCAAACTATGAATATCGTAGGCGGTAGACACCCGGTAGTCGAAGCCGTTTCAAGCGAGCCGTTTATTGCAAACGATACTTATTTAGATACTGAAGAAAATAGGATGATGATTATAACAGGTCCTAATATGGCTGGTAAAAGCACTTATATGCGACAAAACGCGTTGATTGCAATTATGGCTCATATAGGCTCGTACGTACCCGCAAAGTCTGCGCAAATCCCTATTATCGATAGGATATTTACGAGAGTAGGCGCTAGCGACAATCTTATTTTCGACCAAAGTACGTTTATGGTTGAGATGACCGAAGTTGCGTCTATACTTTTAAACGCTACTAAAAACAGTCTACTTATTTTAGACGAAGTAGGTAGGGGAACAAGTACTTTCGACGGGCTTAGTATTGCTTGGGCGGTAGTAGAATATTTAACGAATAAAATAAAAGCGAAAACTTTGTTCGCAACTCACTATCACGAACTTTCAGAACTTGAAGGAACGATGGAGGGAATAAACAACTACAAAGTTACCGTAAAAGAAATAGGCGGAACGATTGCCTTTTTAAGAAAGATTATGAAAGGTAGCGCAAACAGAAGTTTCGGTATTGAAGTTGCTTCGCTTGCAGGCGTGCCTTCAAATATAACGGTAAGAGCAAAGCAAATTTTGAAAAAACTCGAGAAAAACGACGTTACTAAAACAATGATTAGCGATAAGCCGTTTGAAATTGAAGAAAGCGATAGCGAACTTTGTGAAGTTGAAGAAATTTTACTCGATACCGATTTGAATTCTATAACCCCAATGCAAGCGCTTACGCTTTTGGCTGATTTAAAAAATAAGGTGAATAAATAATGAAAAGAATTAACGTTTTGGATAAAAGCGTATACAACAGAATAGCCGCGGGAGAAGTGGTAGAGCGTCCGTTTTCGGTAGTTAAAGAACTCGTAGAAAACTCAATAGACGCAGGCGCGGACGAGATTGCTATTTATATTGAAGACGGCGGAAAAAGTCTTATTAAAGTTAGCGATAACGGTTCGGGCATCCATAAAGACGACCTTAAAAAAGTATTTTTACCACACGCGACGAGCAAAATTGCCGAAGCCAAAGATTTAGATAAAATTATAACTTTAGGGTTTAGAGGCGAAGCGCTCGCTTCAATTTCGGCAATATCAAAGACGACGGTATCTGCTAAAACCGAAGGCTCTGAATTTGGATATGAAATTACTTGCGACGGGGGAGAAATAGGCGAAGTGGAAGTTTCTCCAGTAGAAAAAGGAACTGTCGTAACCGTAAGAGATTTATTTTTCAACACACCTGCAAGAGCGAAATTTTTAAAACCTAATAAAAACGAAGAAGCGGATATAACTAATATTTTAACGAGGCTTATGCTTGCAAATCCGCAAATTTCCTTTAAATACGTAGCCGACGGAAAAACAGTTTTGCATACTTTTGGCGGTGGTCTTGACGAAGCCATTATCGAAATTTACGGCTATGAAACTATTGCAGATTGCATAAAAATTGAAACTGAAAAGAACGGTATTTTTATAAGCGGATATATCGGTCATTATTATTTTACCAAACCGAACAGAACCTATCAAACGACGATTTTAAACGGTAGATACGTTGTAAACAACACGATATCTTCTGCAATTCACAACGCTTATTCAAACTATTTAATGAAGCGTAAATATCCTTTTTACGTGTTAAATATCGAAATGTTACCCGAAACGGTTGACGTAAACGTTCATCCTAATAAAACCGACGTTAGATTTATTGACAACCAAGTCGTTTACGGAACGTTATTTTCGGTTATATCAAACGTTTTAGACGGCGCTCCGCAGGCGCTCGATATAGTTAAGAGCAATTCTTATATTCAAGTTGAGCCGAGCAATAAACCTATCGTTAAAAAACCAACGGTTAGCGTAGACGAACTTACGACCGTTTCTTGCGACAGACCTTTCGTATCTTCATTTCCGCAGACGAAAAAGCAAACTTTCAGTTTTGCCGATATTGAAAAGGATATTTCCGATAAAAAGGAAAAAGAAGAAAAAAGTAGCGTAGTAGACGATATTTTTGCCGATAACAAAAAATATATCGAAGAATTAGAAGCAGAGAAAAACGCTGTAAAAGCAAAACAAGAAAGTCTTGATATCGACGCAAACTTCGTTCTCGTTGGGCAAGTTTTGTCTACCTATTTAGTTTTGGAAAAGGGCGAAGACGTCTATTTTATCGACCAACACGCAGCGCATGAAAGATTGCTTTACGATAAGTTTATACAAGAGTGTAAATTAGGTAGCGTTGCCGATCAACCTATGATTATCCCTCATCTCGTTCACACTAACGAAAAAGAGAGCGAGTTTTTACTTTCTAAATTCCATGACTTTAGAAAAATGGGTATTGATATAGCCGAGTATGAAGATAACGTTTTTGCCGTTTACGCAGTTCCGCTCACCCTTTGGGATATCGACCTAAAGAAATTCTTTGACGACGTTTTATCTGATATAAATCAGTTAAAAACTATTCAAATTACAGATTTATTGCATGAAAAACTTTCTCAAAAGGCTTGTAAAGCCGCAATAAAGGCTGGTAAAAGACTTTCTCAAGACGAGATTGACGCTCTTTTGAAAATGCTTAAAAACGACGTTACTTTACGCTGTCCGCACGGCAGACCTATAACTGTAAAAATTTCTCGAACGGAAATAGACAAATGGTTCAAGAGAATAGTTTAAAAAAGATTTTAGTCGTTTGTGGACCAACAGGATCGGGAAAGTCCGCGCTTTCGGTTGAACTCGCTTTAAAATACGGCGGAGAAATCATTTCAGCCGATTCTGTTGCAATCTATAAAGATTTAGACGTAGGCTCTGCAAAACCCGAAAAAAGCGAAATGAAAGGCGTTGCTCATTATTTAATAGACGTCGTTTCGCCTTTCGACGAGTTTTCTGTTTCGGACTTTGAAAAAACTGCGCTCCCTATAATAGAAGACGTTTTATCTCGCGGTAAACTGCCTATAATTTGTGGCGGAACTGGGTTTTATATAAATTCGATTTTATATAAAATGAGTTACGGCAAAACAAAGTGTGATGAAAAAATAAGAGAAAAATATCAAACTTTAGCAAAAGAACAAGGCAACGGAGCAGTCTTTGAGATTTTAAAAGATAAAGACCCCGAAACCGCCCGAATTTTGCATGAAAACGATTTGGTAAGAGTAATTCGCGCGCTCGAAATTATAGAAAGTACGGGCGTTAAAAAATCGGATATTAAAGACGAGAAAACTCCGCGATACGACTTTATTTCAATTATGACCGATATGCCGAGAGAAATTTTATACGATAGAATAAACAAAAGGGTAGACCTTATGGTTGAAAAGGGTATCGAAAGAGAAGTAAAAGGTCTTATCGAAAGGGGCGTAACTATTGACAATCAATGTATGCAAGGCATAGGCTATAAAGAAGTTTACGAGAGCATTTTAAATGGCGAGCCTTTTCCGTCTGAACTTGTAAAAATGAATTCAAGGCGATATGCAAAGCGACAAATTACTTTTTTCAAACGGAACGAAAACCTCGTTAAATATAATCCGCTCGAATTAGGTGAGTTTGAAAAACTTTGCAAAATCATAGATAATTTCTTGGAAAATTAAAAATGCGAAACTTTTTAGTTTCGCATTTTTATATTGTTAGTTGAGTGTAATATTTAGTTAAGAATTTTTTATCGTCGTAAATTAAGTTTTCAGAATAATTTACAAACTTGCAAAATTCTTCAAGACTGTAAATTTTAATATTGTCTTTTTGTTTTTTATTAAGGTGGGAAGTTCGTTTATCGTCGTCTTCGTCGGTAACGTATACCTTTACTATGTCGGTATCGTGGTCATAGTAAAGCCCTTTTTTTATTGCTAAATCAATCAAAGTTCTTACAAAATTTACGTCTAATCGTTCTATCTTAAACGAAAAACACAATCTTTTAATTTTGCCATCGGGTTTAGGTAAGTTTTTAATATGGTTAGCAAGAACGTAAGATTGAATGCGTTTGCTAATTTTAAGTCCGTAAAGCCCATCTATAACCGCGCCCGAATAACTGTTGTGGTAACCTTTTTTAGTGTTTTTACCTTTATGTATCTTGTATTTTTTTATAGCCTTTTCAAAGGTATATCCGTCGCTTTCAAGAAACTTTTTCAAAAGTAAAACAGAGCCTACCGCGTCTTCGTCGGACCTATGCGCAAGGTAGTCGATTTGATATTTTTCGTTTAAAGTTTTTAAACCAACAGACTTTTCTTCGGGGTGGAGAAGTTGGTATATAAGTTGAATATCGTAAAATTTGTATTCAATTCTCGGTAAATTAAACTTGTCGCAAGCGTTGTTTAAATATTTTACGTCGTTGCCCATTGCAAAGCCTAAAACTATTCTATTTTCAAATAATTTTAAAACTTCGTCGTATAGTTCGCTAAATCTCGGCGCTTTTCTAAATTCTTCAACGCTGTAAGCAAACGTGATTCCCGTTTTTTTAGAATGTTTTTCGTCCCCAACCGAAAACCTTTTGGGGAGTGGATTAAACAGTAAATCTTTTTGCGCTAAAACGTTTAAATTTTCGTCGCAAATAGCATAGCCTAAACTGCATAAACTACCGTCGTTATCGCGTCCCGTACAACTTTCGGTATCAATTACAAGATATTCCATCAGTATTTTCTAATAAGTCCTACGACGACGCCTAAAATGGTAACGTCGGGTAGAATTATGTCTTCCATCGTTTTATTTTCGGGATGAAGAACGATATGTCCGTCTTTCTTATAAAAACGCTTTACGGTTGCGCATTCGTCAAAATAAGCGATAGCAATATCTCCGTTATTACAACTCTCTTGTTTTTTAACTATTACTTTATCCCCGTCGTAAATGCCTGCGTCAATCATACTTTCGCCCTTTACTTTTAACATAAAAAGTTGCTTTTCATCACCGAAATCGCTTGGGAGCGGGCAGTATTCTTCAAGGTTTTCATAAGCAAAAATAGGCGTTCCCGCAGTTATAGTACCGATAAGCGGAACGCTAATCGACGGCGCTTTTTGCGCGTTGGTAACCATTATAGCGCGTTTTTTATTGCCGTTTACCGTAATTTCACCCATTTGTTCTAATTTTTTTAAATAGGTGTGGCAAGTTGCTGTCGATTTAATACCGACGGCTGCGCAAATTTCTCTGACAGACGGTGGAAAGCCGTTTTCGTTTATATAGTTTTGAGTAAATTCCAAAACTTTATTGACTTTTTCTTGAACCTTTCCCATATCGTTTCCTTCGTTTAGGCTTTTGTAAAATATTTACAAAATAATAATATCATATATTTTTTTAAAAATCAAACATTTGTTCATATTTTTTTGTTGATATATTATAAAATAAATTGTATAATATAGTTAAAGGAGTAAAAATATGA
>JAFTKX010000067.1 GCA_017453045.1 Clostridia bacterium
ATAACCTCTAAATTTTACTTCATTTAGTAAACCTAAGTCCTTATAAGCGTCGCAATACTGTGTTTCTGTTTTAAATCCTAAACCCCAATGACCAAAGAGGTCTATTGTGTCTTATGATTTAAAACGAGCCTTGTCTTGCTCGCTTCTAATGCTTAATAACCTACTAAATTTAACTTCATTTAGTAAACCTAAGTCCTTATAAGCGTCGCAATACTGTGTTTCTGTAAGCATTTTACGACTGGTATGACCGCGTCGCAAATCGACCTTTTGTCAGCAAGTTGTTTCAACTTGCAAGACTGTTTAGTCGTTTGCTCCTCTTTCCAAAAATTCTTGCAACGCAATTATTTTTGGAAGTCTAAAATTTGGTGCTATCTAAAAGGAGAATATTATGTGGAATGGCAAATTGAAAGCCGTAACTTTTAGTTTTGACGACGGGGTTACTCAAGATAAACGACTTATAGACATACTTAATAAATATAATCTTAAAGGAACGTTTAACTTAAATTCGTCGCTTTTCGGTATACAAAGCGAACATACGACGTATGGAAAGACTATAAGACACGACAAAGTTTTTCCAACTGAAGTAAAGTCCGTTTACAGCGGACACGAAGTTGCCGTACACACTTTAACGCATCCGCTACTTCCAAGTTTGGACGAAAGAACTATTATTTGGCAAGTTGAAGAAGATAGAAAAACTTTATCGAAACTCGTTGGCTACGAAGTTAGGGGTATGGCTTATCCCTGCGGTGGCGTAAATAACGACGATAGGGTAGCGAATATTATAAAACGAAATACGGGCGTAGAGTATTCGAGAACGATAACTTCTACTCACAATTTCGATTTGCAAGAAAACTTGCATAGATTTAATCCTACCGTTTATTATGTAGAAATAGAAAAGATGTTTTCGCTTGCTGAAGAATTTATATCTTTAAAACCAACCGAGCCTAAATTGTTTTATATTTGGGGACATTCGTACGAGTTGGATACGGGTGTAATAACTTGGGAAAAGTTTGAAGAATTTTGCAAGTTAATCTCTAATAAAGACGATATTTTTTACGGTACTAATTCCGAAGTTTTGCTTAAATAATCGACTTATAGCAAGACTTTTTGTAAAAAAATTAAGCGTTTTGTCCGCCTGCAAAAAAGCAGGCGGACTTTTTAACTAATAAGAACGAATAAATTTTTAGCGTAAAAATTTTTAAAACGGATTGACGACGGTTTTTAATAGTGATAAAATAGAAAGTAGGAAATTAAGGGGAAACCTGTTTTCAAAAAACAAAGGAGAAAACTTTTATGCAACTTTATTACAAACCAAGCGATAAACCCGGTCTTTGGAAGACTATAGTTTTCGCTCTCCAACAAGTTTTGGCAATTCTTGCCGCAACTATCGTCGTTCCCGTAATTATTAACGGTAGCGAAGGCTCTAATATGTCGCAATCTGCCGCTCTTTTCGGCGCAGGCGCAGGTACGCTCGTGTACCTTTTATTCACAAAATTCAAAAGCCCCGTTTTCTTGGGTTCGTCGTTCGCTTTCATAGGCTCTATGTGCGCGGCGTTTGCTGGAGCAACGTCTATGGCTGTAGGTTATCTCGGTCTTATTATCGGCGCTATTTTCGCGGGACTCGTATACGTCGTAATCGCGCTCGTCGTTAAAAAAGTCGGCACGGGTTGGATTGATAAAGTTATGCCCGCAGCAGTTATTGGACCTACCGTTGCAGTTATCGGTTTATCTCTTGCAGGAAACGCTGTTGGCGACCTTTCTAAAGGTAGCGTAATGAAATCGGTTATGGAATTAGTCGTTAAAGACGGAAAACTTGCAAGCGTAACTTCTTCAGTTCCCGTAGCGTCTCCTTACGTCGCTCTTATTTGCGGTCTTGTAACCTTATTCGTTACTATCGCTTGCTCTGTTTACGGCAAAAAGATGCTTAAGATGATACCTTTCATTATCGGTATCGTAGCAGGTTACGCTGTGGCAACCGTTTTCACGGTTATCGGTCTTGTTGCGGAAGTTCCAGCCCTTCAAGTTATCAATTTCGGATTATTCAAAGATATGCAATGGCTTCCTGAATTCACCTTCGTAAAGGCTTTCGACGGATTTAAAGACCTTTCAGGTTTCGGAGCGTATCTCGGAACTTTGGCTGTCGCTTATATCCCCGTTGCGTTCGTAGTATTTGCTGAACACCTTGCAGACCATAAGAACATTTCTTCAATCATTGAAGAAGACCTTTTAAAAGACCCCGGTCTTCATAGAACTTTACTTGGCGACGGCGTTGGCTCTATGGTTGGCGCGTTCTTCGGCGGATGTCCAAACACTACTTACGGAGAATCGGTTGGTTGCGTAGCAATTTCTGGTAACGCGTCGGTTGTTACAATCGTTGCGGCTGCTATTATTTGTATCGTAGCGTCTTTCTTCGCTCCGTTTATCACTTTCCTTGCTACTATTCCAAGTTGCGTAATGGGTGGCGTTTGTTTCGCTCTTTACGGCTTTATCGCAGTTTCCGGTCTTAAGATGATACAAAAGGTTGATTTAGAAGATAATAGAAACCTTTTCGTAGTATCCGTAATCTTGATTGCAGGCGTTGGTAATTTAGTTGTAAACTTTGGCGAAGTTACTTTAACAAGCGTTGCTTGCGCTCTTATTTTAGGTATGGTAACTAACTTGTTAACTCATATCAAGTGTAAATGCGCAAAATGCGAACAATCGGCAGAATCCGTAGAAGTTCCTGCTGAAGAAAAGCAAAGCGAAGTAGTTGAAGAAAAACAAGAAACAGTAGAAGAAACTTCTTCTGAAGAATAACTCAACTTAAAAAGTTAATATTTGGGCGGAGCGAAAATTTTTTCGCTCCGCCCTTTTTAACGGTAAAATAATAGGTTTAACGTAAAAATTCGACGGATAGTCTACTAAAGTATATCGCGCGTCTATTGACTTTAAGTCTTTTGGATAGTATAATTATCGTATCACAAAAAAGGAGAAAATTTATGGATTGCAAAAAATGTGGAGCGCCCCTTATAGAAGGCGCGTTGTATTGCTCAAAATGCGGAACTCGGCAAGACGATAAAATTGCTTGTAAATACTGTGGTAAGGATATTCCAAACGATTCGGTATTTTGTTCATTTTGCGGTAAGAGAGTAGACGGAAAAGAGATTTGCTTAAACTGTGGAGTCGCTTTTGAAGGGGACTTTTGCCACGCTTGCGGAAACGCGAAAAAGTCGAAAAATAAAGAGTCGGAAAACGTAGAATCTTACCCTCAAAAACCTGCGAATACAGGGTTGTCGGATAAGACGAAAAGCGTTTTAAACGTTGTTAAGCAAAGTTTACTTTACTCGGCTATTTGCGTAACGTTTATATGTTGTTTTTTGGTTTCTTTGGTGTCGTACTACAAAGTTGACGGAGAAAGAATAAAAGAAACAGTCGGTTCAACTTCCTTTTATTTTTTAATAGAATCGTTTATAGATGTTGGCGAGCATTTAAAGGAAGTCGACGTTTTTGTAGAGTATGAAAACGGGATGTGGCTTAACGCGGGACTAATGGCAGGAACGGTTGCCGTTATAATGCTTACGAGCATAGTTTCGTTTATTATAGCAAGCGTAAAATTCTTCTCTGCGGTATCTTCAAAAAAGACCGTTTCTTTGGGTAAACTCGCGTCTATAACCGCGATAATCAACCTATCGGCGCTTATTTTCTTGCGTTCGATACTTCTTGCAGACTCTGCCGACACCACCGTAAAATTGAGTTTTGGCGCAGTCCCCGTTATTGAAATTGTATTCGTTGCAATCTTGCTCGTTGGAGCGATGGTTATTCATTTTATATTAAACGGCGTAAAGAAAGATAAGATTTTACAGTACGTTTTGGGTTTAAGTTTAATACTTTTATCGTACGTAATGATGGAAACCGTTTCTACGAGAGCGGTAGCCGTAGGCGAAGGCGATTTAACGGCAAAATTTTCGGCTTGTGCGCTTTTGATAGGTTTGTTTACGGCGTACGGACAAACGCCGAGCAATATGTTAGAAGCGTATGGAAACTCACTTGAAATTAGCCTTATTATGTTCGTAGTTTACCTCGCTTTGTATTTGCTAATAGTCGTATTCGCTTGCATAAAAACAGTTGAACTTATAGGCGAGAGGGAGTCGAGTATGGCGCAAACGTTTATTTCAAGCGTTTGTCTACTTGGAGCGGTAGCCTACTTTGTAATCGCAATTATTTTCAGTTGTGAAAAAATTTCGTCGGGAATTTGCGCGTCGCCGATATGCGCGTTGATATTTGCAATAGCGATATTTGTAATATCCTTAATTTCGGCACTAAATCGTCGCGCGCCCAAGCAAGAACTCAAAGAAGAAGTTGAATAAAGTTAGAATACAAGAAGTTGAAAACTTGCTTGCAAGGATTTGCAACTTCGCAGTATTTCAAACTTTTTATAGTTTATAATATTTTTAGGCGGAGCGAAAATTTTTTCGCTCCGCCTAAATTTATGAATCGTCGTAACGTAGTCTAAAAAATTTTGGTATAGAAACCCTTGACTTTGTAAAAATCCATGTTAAAATTACGGCGTTCCTTGTGAACGCTGCGCCGAATTTTTTACTTGGGAGAGAAAGATTATCAAAAGATTTTATTTAAAAAAACGGCATTTAACCTATGCCTTTTTAAATGCGCCCGTAATCGAGAGAGAGTTTTTTTCGTCCGAGAAAAAGGCGGTGGAAAATGGACAACTTAATAAAAACCCTGTCGGAAACCGTGGGTTTTCCGACCATTATTTCGGCAACGGTGGTTTGCCTAATAATGATGATTGTCAAAAAGATAAAGCCTAAAATCTCGCCAAAAACCGAACTAATTATAAGAATTATCGTTTCCGTTTTAGTTCGCGTCGCTGTCATTTTGGTAACGAAAGGCGACTTTAGTTGCCTTATAGAAACTTCTTTAAACGTTTGTGGCGTATCGCTTATAATCTGCGCGATTTTTAACAAAAACAGTAACGCGCAAGAGTTAAAAGAAATGGTTTCTGCGTTTTTACCAAATATTGCCGACGAAAAAATCGACGAAATTTTTTCGGCTATGCCCGATAGTCAAGAAATTTCCAAAGACGGTTATAACGGGCAAGGCGACTTAACTTTGACTGCGCAAAGCAAACGAAATTCAGATGAAAACCATTCTGTAAGCGGTTAGCGAAACGGCTAATTTTAATTGACGGCAAAAAGGGCGGAGGAGAGCAATCTCCACCGCCCTTTTTGATATAAAGAAAAGCCAACACCGTCAAATCGGTATTGGCTTTTATGGTACTCCCGACGAGAATCGAACTCATAACTAACCCTTAGGAGGATATATCTGACCCTAATGTAGGGTTTGCAAAATACCAAAAATGCATATTTTGCACCATTTTCGTCGTTTACTCGCCATATTTTGCGTAATTTTCATGCCGTTTAATAACTTTTATAGCATTCAAAAAACCAAGGCAACCAAAAAGGTCACCAAATGTGGTGACCTAAGGTTTATGAAAATTCTTATTAAATATGGTAGCCTAATGCTTCTAAGGAAAAAATCATAAAATATTGCAAAGCCTCGGCTAAGGATATTTTTTCTTTTTCCATTACGATTGCCACCAAGCGTTCCTTGTCCTTACTTAACTTCAATTCCACGACGGGGTTTTCAAGCGTTTGCCATTCTCGGTCAGGATTAGCGTGTCCCCAATGCGATACCGCTATGCCTGCCCAACCCGTGCTAAGAATTGTAACACAATTTCTTTGCGTAATGGAAGAAAGAATTGCTTTTGCAGGAGTTAAATTTTTCTCCTTCATAATTGTGCAAATCATGTCTTGAGCAATTTCATCATCAGCGTAATTGATAGAAAGCGTAGGCGCTTTTCGTTTTTTAGGAGCATCAGACAAAAATACTTCCTTGAAAACTTCTAATTTTGTTTCATCATCAGCATCTGACAAATACGCTTGCTCGTAATCCTTCCAGTCCGCAACAATGATGCTTTCCACCATATTAGTAAATAAGCCAAGTTTTTCCTGGTAAGCAATACGATTATCCAACAGCAATTTCCCTAATTCCAAACTAGCAGAAGATGCTTTAATTAACTCAGTCCATTTATAAAATCCTGACAATTTTGCTATGACGTGCTGGGCATTCATCAAGGTAAACGAACCTTCTTCGTCAATGTCAAAATTCATTACAATTTCATCAATGTCATGAAAAAAGCGAGGACTATACTCATAGAAACCCTCGTCTTCGTTGTACACTTTCGTGTTGTAGTCTTTTAATAGACTTTTAGCCTGTTGTTTAAAAAATTCAATAGTAATCATAATAATATTTCTCCTTAAATATTCAGTTTATTGTCTATAAAAAATGCGTTCGTAAACTTGTGCGACAATAAACCTTTCAATAAAGATTATATTATCAAAAACTGGCTGATAAAATCTTTGCACGAACGAGCACGCTTGCCATAGCGTTATAATTATTATAGCACAACCATAATTAAATGTCAATTTGAAATAATGGCAAAAGAATAAAAAAATTTCAATTTCGAAACTATCGGCAAGAAAGAAATAATTTTACATTCAAATTTCAATAGTTTTTGCCGATAAGAACAGCCTAACCGTTGGCAGTTTTTCTTTAATTTAAGCCGTTTTAAGCCAAATTAAGACGAATTAAGCCGATATCAGGTGTATAATAAAAAGGGAGCGAAAACTACAAAAAACCTAATAAAGAATTATTCTCTTATATACACAACCCGTCCAAAGTGTCCATCCGCCCAACAACAAATACCCTTATACATAAAATGGGGGTATATGTCCTTTATATAATATGTCTTTTTTGGACGGATGGGCGTGTTGGACAGTTAGTGTGTATAAGGAAATCAAATTAAAATCCAACAATCTCAGGATTATATAAAAACTCTAGACAAGACTAGAAGAAACTGGACGAAACTGAACGATACTCGTGATATAATAATTATAGGAGTGAAAATTAATAAACAAGCAATACCACTATTTACAATCAAATATTGCATTATAAGCGCTAAAAGCAGAGATTGGGTTCTCTGCTTTTTCGTTTTGTAAAAAGAAAAACACAACACACTACAAACAAGCCTCCATGCAGGCAAAGGAGCACATTTATGAAACAATCATTTTATTAGATTTGCATTTTGTCCCCCCAGGGGGAGGTCAAATCTCTACGAGAATCGACCTATAAGCGGGGCGGCAATCACACGCAAATTTTCGCGTAATCAAAAATCAAAGCGCAAAATCAAATTTGCTTTTCAAAATTCGTTCAAAGTGGCGAAAACGGCGATTTTTATGGCAAAAAACTTGAAAAACGCTAAAAATACGCCGCTTTGCTTGGTTTTGATTTTTGATTTTTATTCAAACGAAAATCAAACTTTATTCAAAAATTCAAAGATTTCAATGATACGAAGATACAAAGAACGACGCAACAATGCAGCGACGCAACGAAGATACAAAGAAACAAAGATTCAAAGATTCAAAGAAAAGGAGAAAAATTTATGAGTATTAAGGAGCATTAGATGACAATCCCCAGAATGAGAACGATAACCGAAACAATTGCCGAAATTAAGGCAATCGACCCGATGACGGCGGTAACCCCTAACTGTATTAGAACCCTTTGCAAAAGCGGTAAAATACGGTGTGTATTCACGGGAAAGAAACTTCTCGTGGATTTAGACGATTTATTCAAATATTTTAGCGGTTCGCAAGGCTAAATCGCTAGACTTTTCTAAATTTTTACGGCTTCCTTTTGTTAAGGGGATTGCTATGTCCCCTTAATAAAAACACCGTAGGAGGTAATCAAATGGCAAGTATAAGCAAACGACCTAGTAAGAGCGGTATGACCTACCGAATACAGGTCAAAATCAAGGACAAAGGTAGCGGAGAAATTAAAGTTCACTCCACCACCTGGAAACCGCCCGTAGGACTTACTCCCAAACAAATGGAACGAGAAGTTGTGATATTCGCAAGCGAATACGAGAACGCGATTAAAGCCCTAGAAACGGCGTCAGGAGAGCCAACGCAATCGGCTGAAACCACTTTCTCGGACTACGCGCTCTGGTGGTTAAAAAGGCGAAAAAACGAAGTCGCAGCAAGTTACTTCGTCAACTGTGAAAGCGCCATAGAACTCACCAACAAGCATATCGGTGGTTATAAACTAAAAGAACTTACACCGAATATCATACAGCAATACTACGACAAACTAGACCGTATGGAAAAGACTGTGACGGTTGTCACAGCAAAGCCTGCCTTACGGGAGCGAATGAACCAAACGGGTATCGGCTATATGAAACTGCGATACGAAAAGAATTTCAGTAGTTGTTCCCTATCCAACGCGCTGGCAGGCAAGCAAATCAGTTACGAGTACGCCAAACGGCTAGCCGAAACGCTAAGCGAGAAAACGGAAAACCTATTCAACGTCACGCACACGACTCAAAAGTACGCCTACGAAACGATAAGTAAGATTAAGCGCACGATACGAGCGGTTCTTGCTACGGCGAAAAAGCAACGACTGATAGCCGATAACTACGCTAGCGCCGACTACATAACCTTTCCCAAGCGACCGCCACGAGATATTGACTATATGGATGACGAAGACGCTAAAAAGTTCTACAAGGCGGCGGACGAGTTCCCAGATATTCGATATAAGACGGCTATGCTCACTCTTCTGCTGACGGGCATGC
>JAFTKX010000068.1 GCA_017453045.1 Clostridia bacterium
GTATAGGTCTAAAACGGAATATATAATTGACGAAAAATAGTCGATAATCGACTTATACGCGTGTAAAAGCCCTTGCCGAACGGCAAGGGCTTTTATAGTTTTAATCTAATTCAAAAACCTTATTAAGTTGTGGTTGCGCGCCCGTTACGGGATCCATTTCCATAAGAAGAATATCGCTCATATATTCGTTCCATTTGTCAACTATCGGACTATTTGCTTGAGTTTTAGTTGCAAAATATATGCCTTTTTCACACTCGTAGTAGCCAAAAAGAGTAGTTCCGTTAAGCCAAATAGTGTAGTTTTTAATGCCGGATTCTTTTAAAAGTTCAACCATTTCTGGCCAAATTTCATTATGTCTTTTAATATATTCTTTTTCCGCGCCTTCTTTAATTTTTGCAGTCCAAGCGTATTTTTCCATAATTTGTCTTATCCTTTATTTGCGTTTTAATTTTAGTAAGAATATTATAACGCCCACAACGACTGTTGTCAACCCTAAGGGTATAATTATGAATAACGGGCTAAAACCATTTCCTTTTTTAGCAATGCTATTAGAGTCGCTTTCTGAAAGGCTTTCGCTATTTGATACGCTTTCGCTACTTGAAGTTTCTTGCTGATTTTCGCTGTCGTTTTGGTCGTCGTTTACGTCGGGGAAAAGTTGTTCTTCGTCTATAACGTTAGTTTCTCCGTCGCCGTTTTCGGTTACCGTAAAGGTTATGGTTTTTACCGTTTTATTGTTGCTTGCGTCGGTTGCCGTTATCGTTAAAGTATGCACGCCTTCGTTTAATTCCTTTTTAGAATTTAACGCTCCTTGCGACCACGCGTATTCAACGGTTACGTTTTGGTCTTTGTCGTCGGTTACCGTAAGGTTAATAATCGGGGTAGTACCCGTTTTTATGAAAATGCTTTGAGTTGGCAAAGTAATTACAGGCGCAACCGTGTCAGGCTCTATTACGGTTAAATTTACGGTATGAGTTGCGGTATTTCCAAAATAATCGGTTGCTTTAAAGGTTAGAGTGTGTTCGCCAGGCAACGGGTTTCCGCTACCGTCTATCTTGGTTAAATCGCCCCAAACTCGTTCAACTTCAATTTCGACTTGAACCGCGTCTACCGCCGATACGTCGAAGTTAAGGGTTTGTCCTTGAGAAATAGTAATATTGTTTTTTCCGTTATAGGTGATAACGGGCGGTACCGTGTCCTGTATAAGATTTACCTTTATACTGTCAACGAAAAAGTCGTTTGAGTTTTTATGTCTTAAAGCAAGTTCAAATTTATCGAGAAATCCGTTTTTAGATAAATCGTCAATACTACCGTTGTTTGCCGTTTGGTTATCTGCCGTACCTGCCGACGACATCATTGAAATTTCGTAATCTCTGAAAAGGTCGGTATCATTTACGCCTAAAAGGGCGTTAATCAAAAAGCAAATAGTTCCCGTTCTATCTCTGCCAAGCGTACAATGAACGTAAATAGGGAAGTTGTCGGGGTGGCAAACGCCTTAATTTCGGTAACTAACGCTTCTTTATAACTAACCGCGTCTATACCCGTAGTTCCAAGATAGTAAGGACCTGTGGTTTCAATATAATTTACCGTGTTTCCAAGTGGAGAAATAGACGTTCCTGCAGTTCCGTCGCCCTAACGTCAAGGTCGGTTTTTATTTCGAGAGCGTTTAACATAACGTCTTTGCCTTTTTGGGTAATGTTTTCGAGTTTTCCACCTCTGTAAACGATACCTTGCTTAACTCTTTGAACTCCGTTTTTGCAAATATATCCGCCCCAGTCTCTCGTATTTGAAACGTCGTCGCAAACGTACACGGTGCGGGGAAGATACGAAGTTGAAAATTTAAAAATTTTCGATTTTACAATGCGGTCGTCAAATTTCGCTTGAATTTGGTAATAATAATCGTAGCCCATAAACAAGTTTTCTAAAGTGAGGCTTGTGTCAAAGGTAACGTAACTTTTAGAGTTGGACATATCTTCATTTGACGATACGTCTAAAATATAATATAAAGGCGTTTCTTTACTCGACCAAGTAATTTTTAGCGGAGTTGGAGCAAACACGTCTTTATTTTCCAAATTGTAGTCGTCAGTAATATAAAACTTATAGTTTTTGCAAACTTCGTAAATATCCCCCGATAAGAGCGAAATTTCAACTTTTTCAGACGGCGTTGAAGCAATCGACGGAGTAGCCGTTTCCGAGCCGTTCGTTTGGGAGATTTTTACCGCCGTGAAAAAAGCGTTTTTATCAGACTTGCTTTGGAAGTTGCATCCAGAACAAATTGAAGTGAAGAAAGTAGTTAAAGCGATTACAATAATCGCGAAGAATTTTGATTTTTTCATATCGTTTCTCCTTATATTTTTTAATTATAACACCCATAAAAAGCGTAGTCAATATCAAAAAATGTTATCATCGTGTCAAATTTTAGCCTTAACGCTGATTTTACTTGAGATTATAAACCGAATTTTTGTTTTGTGAAATATACCTTAAAAAAAGGCTAAATCTTTTTATTTACTTGTAAATAAAACCGTTTTGTGTTAAAATACTATAATAAGGAAGGTTTCATTAAATTATCGTATGGAAAAAAGGAAGTTTGTTTTAAAATCCGACTATAAGCCCACGGGCGACCAGCCGGAAGCAATAAAAAGTTTAAGCGAAGGCATTTATGACGGGCTTAAAAATCAAGTTCTCGTAGGCGTTACGGGTAGCGGTAAAACTTTTACCATGGCTAACGTAATAGCAAACGTTCAACGCCCGGCGCTCGTAATTGCTCACAATAAAACGCTTGCCGCTCAACTTTGTAACGAACTTCGCGAGTTTTTCCCCGAAAACAGAGTAGAGTATTTCGTTTCCTATTACGATTATTACCAACCCGAATCGTATATTCCGTCCACCGACACTTATATTGAAAAGGACTTATCTATAAACGACGAAATCGACAAACTCCGCCATAGCGCAACCTGCGCTTTAGCCGAGAGAAACGACGTAATAGTAGTGGCGTCCGTTTCGTGTATTTACGGTCTTGGCGCGCCCGAAGAATATTTTGCCTTGGCAATTTCAATCCGCGAGGGTGTGACGCTTGACCGCGACGAACTTATGCGTACTTTGGTTACCCGTCAGTACGAGCGAAAGGATATTGATTTTTCGAGAGCGTCTTTTAGAGTTAGGGGGGACGTGGTTGAAATTTTCCCCGCCTCGAACGACGAAATTTATATAAGAGTAGAGTTTTTCGGCGACGAAGTTGAAAGAATTTGCGAGTGCGAATTCGTTACGGGCAAGGTTATAA
This sequence comes from Clostridia bacterium, assembly GCA_017453045.1. Lineage (GTDB taxonomy): Bacteria > Bacillota > Clostridia > Christensenellales > Borkfalkiaceae > UBA10281. The sequence goes on from JAFTKX010000068.1 coordinate 3,278, forward strand.
ACAGGGTTAGCCACGTCGCTATTTTCCCTGCGAGCCATTACGCCGTCGGCGACGAAAAGATGGAAGATTCTTTAAAGCGCATTGAAAACGATATGCGTTTAGAGGTAGATAATCATAAAAAGCAGGACAAGTTGTTAGAAGCCCAACGCCTTTTACAAAGGACGAGTTACGACCTTGAAATGATGCGAGAAATAGGGTATTGTAGCGGTGTTGAAAATTACAGTAGATATTTCGACGGTCGTAGTCCGGGCGAACCTCCGTTTACGCTTTTAGACTATTTTCCAAAAGATTTTATAGTTTTTATAGACGAAAGCCATATGACTATTCCGCAAATTAGGGCAATGTATAACGGCGACAGGTCGAGAAAAAACAATCTCGTAGACTACGGTTTCCGTCTTAAATCGGCTTACGATAACCGTCCGCTTACTTTTAACGAATTTAATTCGAGAATAGGACAAACTATATTTATATCGGCAACTCCAGCCGAGTACGAAACTTCGCTTGCAGATAACTTTGCCGAGCAAGTTATTCGTCCTACGGGGCTTTTAGACCCTATCGTTGAAGTTCGTAAAACAAAAGGGCAAATCGACGATTTGCAGTCGGAAATAAATGCAGTAGTCAAAGGTGGCGGTAGGGTGCTTGTAACCACGCTTACCAAAAAAATGGCGGAAAGTTTAACCGACTATTTAAAAGAGCAATCTATAAAAGTTCGATATATGCACAGCGATATCGACACTTTGGAAAGAATAGATATAATTGCCGAACTTCGTCGCGGTGATATTGACGTTTTGGTTGGAATTAACCTTTTAAGAGAAGGTCTTGACCTGCCCGAAGTGAAACTCGTCGCAATACTCGACGCCGATAAAGAAGGCTTTTTGCGTAGCGACACCGCGCTTATTCAAACGATAGGTAGAACTGCGAGAAACTCTGAAGGTAGGGTAATAATGTACGCCGACGTTTTGACGGGCAGTATGAAAAGGGCAATCGACGAAACTGCTCGTAGGCGTAAAATTCAAGACGAGTATAACAAGGCTCACGGCATAATTCCAAAGACTATAATTAAAAAGATAGTCAACACTTTGGAAATTACTAAAAAAGAAGATAATACGAGGGATATTAAGATGAAAGATATCCCCGAAGAAATTGAAAAATTAAAGGCTCTTATGAAGATAGCGTCTCAAAATCTCGATTTTGAGAGATGTATAGAAATAAGGGATACGATAGCAAAACTCAAAAAGAAGATGCGCGCGAATTAGTGAGGAATAAATGATAAATTACATCAAAGTTAAAGGCGCAAAAGAAAACAACTTAAAAAACGTAAGTATAGATATTCCGAGAGATAAACTCGTCGTATTTACAGGGCTTTCCGGTAGCGGTAAGTCCACTTTGGCGTTCGATACGATTTTTGCCGAAGGTCAAAGAAAATATATGGAAAGTTTATCCAGTTACGCAAGGATGTTTTTAGGACAAATGGAAAAGCCCGACGTAGAGAGTATAGAAGGTCTTTCCCCTGCAATTTCTATCGACCAAAAAACCACTTCGAACAATCCGCGTTCAACGGTTGGTACGGTTACTGAAATTTACGACTATTTAAGGCTTTTATACGCAAGAATAGGCACTCCGCATTGTCCTAAATGCGGTAGAGAAATAGAGCGTATAACGGTAGACCAAATTGCCGAAAAGGTTTTGGCAATGCCGGAGGGAAGTAGAATTTACGTAAACGCTCCCGTCGTACGAGGAAGAAAGGGCGAATACACAAAACAACTCGAAGGGTACAGAAAGAGCGGTTTTGCGAGGGTAGAGATTGACGGCTCGCTATTTGAACTTTCCGAAGATATAAAACTCGATAAAAATATCAAACACAATATATCCGTAGTAGTGGATAGACTTGTCGTAAAAGACGGAATAAGAAAAAGACTTACCGACAGTTTGGAAACTGCGTTAAAACTTGCCGAGGGGTTAGTGGTTATCGCGTGCGACGGAAACGAAGTTTTATATTCGACCAACTATAGTTGTCCCGACTGCGGAATTTCAATAGAAGAAATAGAACCGAGATTATTTTCGTTCAATAATCCGTTCGGCGCTTGTCCTGAGTGTAAGGGCTTGGGCTTTACTACGAGAGTAGACGAAAGTTTGGTTATAGGCGATCCAAACAGAAGTTTAAGAGAAGGCGCTTTGGCTGTTACGGGTTGGAATTTAGACAGCGGAAAAATGGTGCAAATGTACTTTAACGCCCTTGCAAAGCATTACGGCTTTAGTATGGACGTGCCCGTAAAAGACTTGCCGAGAGAAGTTTTGGATATTTTGCTTTACGGAACAAAGGGCGAAAAGATAAATATGTCCTATCGTACGAGCACTTCTTCGGGTAGTTTTTTGGCGAGATACGAGGGCGTAATCAACAACTTAGAAAGAAGATATAAAGAAACTACGAGCGATTACACAAAGAGCGAAATCGAAAGATATATGGTAAGCGCAGATTGTCCCGTATGTAAGGGAAAAAGGCTTAAAAAAGAAGCGCTCGCAGTTAAATTAGGCGGTCTAAACGTAATTGAACTTTGCGATCTTTCAATAGTAAAAATGAAAGAATTTATCGCAAATTTAACGCTTACCGAAACTCAAAAAATTATTGCGAAAGCAATACTTAAAGAGATAAACGCAAGGCTTCAATTTTTAGAAGACGTAGGTCTTGGATATCTTACGCTTTCAAGGACTGCGGGTACTCTTTCGGGCGGTGAAGCCCAACGAATAAGGCTCGCTACTCAAATAGGTAGCGGTCTTACGGGCGTTTTGTATATTTTAGACGAACCGAGTATAGGTCTTCATCAAAGGGATAACGAAAAACTTATAAATACCCTACTTAAATTGAGAGATTTAGGAAATACGCTAATCGTTGTAGAACACGACGAAGACACTATGCGTTCGGCGGACTTTATCGTTGACATAGGTCCAAAAGCAGGCGTTCACGGCGGAGAAGTCGTAGTAAGCGGTAGTATAGAAGACGTTTGCAACGCTCAAAATTCGATTACGGGCGACTATCTTTCGGGTAGGAGAAAAATAGAAATTCCACCGTTTAGAAAACAGCCCGACGGAAGATGGCTTTCGGTGCTTGGAGCAAAGCAAAACAACCTTAAAAATATCGACGTAAAATTCCCCGTAGGTTTGTTTACCGCCGTTACGGGCGTTTCGGGTAGCGGTAAAAGTTCGCTCGTTAACGAAGTTTTATTACCTATAATTTCAAACGTAAAAAACGGCTCTAAAATCCGTATGGGAAATTGCGATAAAATAGACGGAATGGACTATTTTGACAACGTAATTGCAATCGATCAATCGCCGATAGGAAGAACGCCAAGGAGCAATCCAGCGACTTATACGGGGGCTTTTACCTATATAAGAGAGATTTTTGCAAGTTCAAACGACGCTAAAGAAAGGGGCTATAAAGCAGGTAGATTTTCCTTTAACGTTGCGGGTGGAAGATGCGAAAGATGTCAAGGCGACGGTATTATAAAAATCGAAATGCACTTTTTGCCAGACGTTTTCGTGCCGTGCGAAGTTTGCAAGGGAAAGAGATATAATTACGAAACATTGGAAGTCAAATACAAAGGCAAAAATATAGCCGACGTATTAGATATGACGGTAGACGAAGCCGTAGACTATTTCCAAAATATTCCAAGAATTTACAATAAAATAAAAACTTTGCAAGACGTAGGGCTTGGGTATATCCGTTTAGGTCAGCCTGCAACCACGCTTTCGGGTGGCGAAGCGCAAAGAGTTAAACTTGCTACCGAACTTTCAAAGCGTTCTACGGGAAGAACGTTGTATATTTTAGACGAGCCGACTACGGGACTTCACAGTTACGACGTTGAAAAACTCATAGGAATTTTAAATAGGCTTACCGATTCGGGAAATACGGTTATAGTTATAGAGCATAATATGGACGTAATTAAGGTTGCTGACCATATCGTAGATTTAGGACCTGAAGGCGGAGACGGCGGAGGGACCGTAGTTGCAAGCGGTTCGCCAGAAGAAGTTATGAAAGTAGAAAACAGTTATACGGGGCAATTCCTTAAAAAAATATTAGGAGACAATAACTAATGATAAGAGATCAGTTTCAAGACGTAAAAAAGGCAACGAGCAAAGAAACTAGAAAAAAAGCGACGATGGGCGAGAGAAATTATTACGCCAAGCAAATTAGCAAACTTCAAGATATGAACAAGAGTTTAGGCGTTTCAATGATTATCACGAGCATAATTATGGGTATTGCTTACGTTTTTATAGCCTTGGTTTTTTGGGTTACGATGGGTACGGAAGAAGCCTACGAATTATGGAGATTTTTAGTATGGACGGTTGTGTTTGCAATCTGTCTTGGTTTTACTATCGTATTCTACGTGGTTATAAAGCCGTCTAACAAAAAGAAGATAGAAAGATATAGACACGAACTTGAAAGAATAAGCGCGCAAGCGCTTTCAAAGGCGGCGGGAACTTACGCTCTCTACGGCGATAAATTTAAGCAAGAACAAGTTAAAAAGCACGCCGAAGAAAAAGAAAAGGCTTTAAAGCAAGCCGAAGAAAAATCGAGCGCAGAATCTTCAAAAACGCAGGACGAAGGGCAAGATTTAGAGCAAAAAGACGACGCTTTGCAAGATAAAGAGCAGTAATTTATTATAAATATATATACTTACAATAAAATATTATAAAAATAATTGACTTAGCGTGGCGAATTATGGTATTATTTACCGTGTAAAAAAGGTGATTTATGAATTTTAGTAATTACGATTTAGCGCTTATAACCGACGAAAAGCAAAGGCAGTATTTCCTTGGTTTTCACTCTACGGCGGGCTACGTTATGATAACTAAACAAGGCACGTCTTTCGTAGTTGACAACAGGTATATTTCCGCAGCGAGAAAAGCGCTCGAACCAAAAGGAATAGAAGTTATTTTGGGCGGAGATTTTTCACCGCTTAAAGAAAAGTGTGAAAAACTTGGAGTAAAGACTATTGCTATCGACTTTACCAACACTACCGTTTCGAGTTTTGAATATTTCAAAAAAACGGGGTATGAGTTTGTCGACGCGTCTAAAGAAATAGTTGAACTTATGTCTGTAAAGACGGAAGAAGAAATAGTCTATTTAAAAAAGGCTTGTCAAATTGCCGAAAAGGCGTGGCTTGACGTTATTCCGCTTATTCGCGAGGGTATGACGGAAAGGGAACTTGCAAACGAACTTGAATATAGGTTTAAAAAGTTTGGCGCAAGCGGAACTTCTTTCGATACGATAATCGCTTTTGGAAAGAACGCCGCAGTTCCGCATCACGAAACGGGCGATACCAAGTTGAAGAAAAATCAATGCGTCTTAATGGATTTCGGCTGTTTGTATAAAGGTTACTGTTCGGATATGACGAGAACTTTATATTTCGGCGAGCCTGACGAAAAGTTTTTAAAAGCCTATCTCGCCGTTTTAACAGCGCACGTAAAATGCGCTGAAAATATCGTTGCAGGTATGACGGGCAAAGAGGCGGACGCTATTGCAAGAGAGCATCTTTCAAGTCTTGGCTACGGCAAATTGTTCACTCACTCTTTAGGACACGGAATAGGCGTTAATATTCACGAGTTTCCAACTCTTTCGCCAAAGGGCGAAGCAGTTTTAAAGGAAAATATGGTATTTTCAAACGAGCCGGGCGTGTATTTAGACGGAAAATTTGGTATCAGAATTGAAGACAGCGCGTATATATCGGGCGGAAAATACAAGTCTTTTATGAAAGACGATAAATCATTAATCGTAATTAGCGACGGAAAAATCACGAGAAAAAAATTAATAAGATAATTATTTAAGGAGATAAAATTATGGTATTAGCAGGCGATTTAAGAAAAGGCGTAACTATCGAATGGGAAAACAAAGTATGGACTGTCGTTGACTTCCTTCACGTTAAACCGGGTAAGGGCGCTGCTTTCGTAAGAACTACTCTTAAAAACGTAGTAGACGGAAAGGTTTTACAACAAACTTTCCAACCTAACGAAAAGTTTGAAAACGCAATTCTCGAAACTAAGAGAATGACCTATTCTTATAACGACGACGAATTGTATTATTTCATGGACGAAGAATACAACATGGAACCGCTTATGAAAGACCAAGTAGAAGAAGCGCTTAAGTGGATTAGAGAAAACGATCCAGTTGTAGTTAAGTTCTATAAAGGTAAGGCTTTCCTTGTTGAATGCGAAAACTTCGTTGAACTTTTAGTAACCGAATCTGAACCGGGCGTAGCAGGTAACACCGCAACGAACGCTACCAAGAGAGCAGTTTTGGAAACGGGTGTTGAAATTCAAGTTCCTATGTTCGTAAACGAAGGTGAAACCGTAAGAGTTGACACCAGAACGGGCGAATATATGGAAAGAGTTAAGAAATAATAACCAAATTATAAGCGGCGTTTAAATTAAATATACGCCGCTTAATTTTTTAACTTTGTCATACGTTGCGACGTAGCCTTTTGTTTATAATTATTATGAAAAACGTTTTAGTAACAGGCGGATCGGGAGCAATAGGCTCTGCTATCTGCAAAAAACTTGCATCTATGGGCTATTTTGTCGGGGTGCATTATAATTCAAATCGCGAAAAGGCTGAAAATCTCGCTAAAGAAATAGGCGGAATTGCGGTTGGTTTCGATTTAAAAAACGCCGAACAAGTAAAAAACGGCGTTTTAACCTTTGCAAAAAAAGCGGGCGGAATAAGCGTTTTAGTCAATAACGCAGGTATTGCCCAAAAAATAAAAGCGTTACTTGACGTCTCCGAAGAAGAATTCGACGGGGTTTTTTCCACTAACGTAAAAGGCGTATTTTTAACTTGCAGAGAAGTTATTCCGTATATGCTTGAAAACGGTGGAAATATAGTCAATATTTCGTCAATGTGGGGGCTTGTCGGCGCTTCGTGCGAAAGCGTTTATTCGGCAACGAAAGGAGCAATCAATTCGTTTACGAAGGCTTTGGCAAAAGAATACGCAAGCGCAAATATCAAAGTGAACGCAGTTGCCGCAGGGTTTATAGACACGCCTATGAACGCAAACCTTTCGGAAGAAGACAGGGCGATTTGCCTTGACGATATTCCACTCGGCAGGTTTGGAACTGTGGAAGACGTTGCTAAAGCGGTCGCATTTTTGTGCGACGAAAATTCTTTTATTACGGGTGAAATTCTCAATCTTTCGGGCGGAGAAGTAATAGTTTAATTGATAGGCTGTGATACAGCCAACTGATAAGTCGCAAAAATTTAATAATTTTTTAATTATTAAAAAATAAATAAAGGGTTTTTACCTTTTTTTGTAGAATAATAAGACGGTGGAGAAAATATGAAGGATATTACTTTAAGCAAGGAAAAGCAGTTTTTTTCTCCCTACGCGTGCAAATCCGACCAAACGAAAGGTAGGTTAAGGGCAGAAGAACCTTGTCCTATGCGTACGGAATTTCAACGCGATAGGGATAGGATAATTTATTCCAAATCTTTCAGGCGTTTAAAAAACAAAACGCAAGTTTTTTTCTCGCCCGAAGGCGACCATTATATGACGCGACTTACCCACACTTTAGACGTGGCGCAGGTTGCTCGCTCCATCGCAAGATGTCTTGATTTAAACGAAGACCTTTGCGAAGCCATTGCGCTCGGCCACGATCTTGGGCATACTCCGTTCGGTCATACGGGGGAACGAGTTTTAGAAAAATTAAACCCCCACGGCTTTTCTCACAATAAACAGTCGTTAAGGGTGGTTGACGTTCTTGAAAACGACGGGCTTGGTTTAAATCTTACAATTGAAGTAAGGGACGGTATCGTCGAACATAGAAAATCGGGCAATCCTATGACGTTAGAAGGTAAAGTCGTTTCTCTATCGGATAGAATTGCTTATATGAACCACGATATAGACGACGCTATAAGGGCTGGAATTTTTAAAGAGAGCGATTTGCCCGAAAAGGTCGTAAAAATTCTTGGGAAAACTACGAGCGAAAGAATTAACAATATGATTTTTTCAATTCTTCGCAGTTCGCAAGGCAAAAACGACGTAACTATGGAAAAAGAAGTTGCCGACGCTTCGAGCGATTTAAGAGCGTTTTTATTTGAAACGGTATATATGACGCTCGCCGCTCAAGAAGAAGAAAAAAGAGCGCACGAAATGATAACGGCGCTCTACGGCTATTTTAAACAAAATTTAAACAAATTGCCCGATTTTTACAAAGGGCTTTTGAATCAGTACGACGAAGATACGGTCGTTTCAGATTATATATCGAGTATGACGGATAGGTACGCCGTATATACTTTTGAAAGTATTTTCATACCTAAAAACTTTTTAATTTACTAAACTATAAGAGATAAAGATGGCATTTGACGAAAAGTTCATTGACGAACTCAAACAAAAGAATAATATCGTCGACGTGGTAGGCAAATATTGCGTTTTAAAAAGGCGCGGTAGCGTAAACCATTGGGCGTGTTGTCCACTTCCGGGGCATTCTGAAAAAACTCCGTCGTTTACAGTAAACGAGCCGGGGCAATTTTTCAAGTGCTTTGGTTGCGGAAAGGGTGGAGACGTCATTACTTTCGTTATGATAATGGAAAATCTCGACTATTTAGGAGCAGTTAGACTTCTTGCCGAGTGGGCTGGGCTTGCCCTTCCCGACGACGATAGGGATTATAAAGAAATTGCTAAAGAGAGAACGGATAGGGACAGGCTCTTATCGTTACTGAAAGAAACCGCTCTTTATTACGTTCGCAATTTGACAAAACCCCAAGCAAAACCTTTCGTTGAGTATCTTGAAAGGCGTGGTTTTGATAGAAAAACGGCAACCGCGTTCGGTATAGGAGCGTCGCTCGATAGGTTTGAACTTGTTGACCATTTGAAAGCAAAGGGTTACACTTACGAAGAAATGCTTAAGTGTGGCGTTTGCAAAAAGAAAGAGAGAAAAGACGAAAACGGCAAAGATACGAGTTATATATACGACGATCAATGGGGCAGGCTAATCGTTCCCATTATCAATAATTTAGGCAACGTAATCGCTTTTGGCGGTAGGGTTTTAGAAGCAAAGCCGAACTTTGCAAAGTATAAAAACACCCAAGAAACGCAATTATTTGTAAAAAATAGAACGCTTTACAATATAAACAATTTAAAAAAATTCAAGCAAATACAAGGAAATTTGTCCGAAGTAATTATGGTTGAAGGGTATATGGATACCATATCTTTATATCAAGCGGGTTTTAAAAACGTAGTCGCGTCAATGGGAACGTCGCTTACCGTCGAGCAAGCCCGTATGGTAAAGAGATACGCAGATACCGTTATAGTAAGTTACGACGGCGACGGCGCAGGTCAATCGGCAACTATAAGGGGGCTTGAAATTTTCCAAAAGGAAGGTTTAAACGTTAAAGTCGTAACACTTCCAAGCGGTTTAGATCCCGACGACGTAATAAAAAAATACGGGGCGGAGTCTTATCAAAAACTTTTGGACGACGCTATGCCACTCGTAGATTTTAAGATTTTTAATCTTAAAGCGAAATATAATTTAAAAGATACGCAAAGTAAGAGAAAGTACATAGCCGAGGCGATTAAAGTAATTGCAGACGTAAATTTAGAGAGCGAAAGAGAAGACTTGCTCCGAAAACTCGGCAAAGACACGGATACTACGTTTGAGTCTTTACAAAGAGATTTAAACAAACTTCAAGGTAAAGAAGAAGCAAAACCGCAAGTTTTAGAGCAAACGCAAGCGACCGACGGGCTTAAAAACGCCGAGCGTTTCGTTCTTTGCGCAATGCTTTTTAACAAGGCGTATTCAAAAACTTTCAATCCTTACACGGTAAACTTTACCGACCCCGTTCATATTAGAATATGCGACGTCGTAGAAGAATACCGAGAAAGCGGAAAGGAAATTTTCCCGTCGACGATAGCAAAACTGTTTAGCCAAGAAGAACTCGTCGAATATAACGCCGTTTTGGCTTCGGGCGATAACGTTTTCGGGCTAAAGAGCGAAGAAAGATTTTTCAAAGACTGTCTTACGAAGATAAAAAGAGAAAGTCTTGCAAGCGATTTAAAAGAGTTGAAAATTATTTTCGCTCAAGAAACGGATACTGAAAAGAGAAAAGAAATAGTAAAAATGATTGCGGATTTAACCGCAAAACTCTCAAAATAAAACGGAGGAAAAATTATGGCAATCACCGATGAACAACTCAAGCAAATTATTGACAATCTCGTAAAAGAGTACGGTAAAAAAGGCTCTATCGGTTCGGACGCGTTATGCGATAAAATCGAAAAATTCGACGCTGACGCCGAACAGGTAGACGCTATTTACAAGGCTATGGAAGCCAACAATATAAAGATTATAGACGACTACGAAAAAGATAAGGATATTTACGAGCAACTCTTAAAAGAAATCAATATGGACGACCCCGTAAAGATGTATCTTAAAGATATAGGTAAAGTACCGCTTTTGTCTGCTGACGACGAAATTGAACTTGCTAAGCAAATGATGGACGGTAGCGAGCAAGCAAGACAAAGTCTTTCCGAAGCAAACCTTCGTCTCGTAGTTTCAATCGCTAAAAGATACGTAGGTCGCGGTATGCAATTTTTGGATTTAATTCAAGAAGGAAATTTAGGTCTTATGAAAGCCGTTGAAAAATTCGATTATCAAAAGGGCTTTAAATTTTCAACTTACGCTACTTGGTGGATTCGTCAAGCCATAACGAGAGCCATTGCCGACCAAGCGAGAACGATAAGAATTCCCGTTCATATGGTTGAAACTATAAATAAAGTTACGAGAGTGTCAAGACTTTTACTTCAACAACTCGGCAGAGAACCGACTCCCGAAGAAATTGCAACAAGGGTGGATATGCCTGTTAATAAATTAGTTGCATTAATGAAAAGCTCTCAAAGCACGATTTCAATCGAAACCCCAGCTAATCAAAAAGATGAAACATCTAAAATTGCTGATTTTATTGTGGATGA
>JAFTKX010000069.1 GCA_017453045.1 Clostridia bacterium
AATTTCGGCTCTCTCGCAGGCGGTTACTATCACGTTGCTGATTTTTTCGACTGCGATTAAATTTATTTGAGGATTTATTTTTGCCGTTTCTAAAGCAAACTGCCCTTTACCGCAACCAATTTCAAGCCACAAAGGATTGTCGCTTGGGAAAATTTCGCTTAAATTAAAAGTGTGAAATTTGTCCGTTTCACATTTTGAATAAAAATCTTCGGTTTCAATGTAAAGCAAGGTGTTCTTGCATTTTTCAAGCCTTTCAAAAAGGTTGCTTTTCCTACGCATTCTCATAACGAATTTATTATATTATATAACGCGCGAAAAGTCAAGTGTATATCAATTAAAAAAGCCCTTACGGGCTTTATAGTAAAGATTTGAATTTGTTGATAATTTTATTTTCAATTCGCGATACTTGAACTTGCGAAACTCCTAATTCCTTCGCGATTTCACTTTGCGTATTATCCCGATAATACCGCATAATGATTATCTTTTGTTCTCGCTTAGGTAAATTTTCAATCATACTTTTTAAAAGTATTTTATCAACCATATCTTCTTCTCTTTCGTCAGACGGAATTCTGTCTGCAAGTTCAACGCCTTTTTCGCCGTTTTTATCGTCTACCGTTTCGGAAAGCGAAACGGGCATTTTTGAACTGTCTAACGCAATTACTACGTCGCCTTGGTCAATAGACAATGCGGTTGCTATTTGTTCAACCGTTGGGGTTTCTCCGTTAGTTCTGTTGTAATCGTCTATATATTTATTTATTGCAATCGCTTGGCTTTTTATTATTCTTGAAACTTTTATCATACCGTCGTCTCTTAAAAATCGCTTAATTTCTCCGACAATCATAGGGACGGCGTAGGTTGAAAAAACCACACCGAAACTCTCGTCGAAGTTTTTAATCGCTTTTAAAAAGCCTATACAAGCAAGTTGATATAAATCGTCGTATTCTACCCCTTTACCTCTAAATCTTTTGATAATGCTTTTTAAAAGTAACACGTTGTTTTCAAGTAAGTAGGTAGAAGCGTTTTTATCACCTTCTTTTGCTCGTCTTAAGTAGAAAAGGGTTTCTTCTCCGCTGAGCATAAATTCTCCTTATACCGCTTGCTTTGATATCGTTTTCATCATTTCGATTTTCGTACCGCAGTTAATTTTAGAAACCACTTTTACTTCGTCCATAAAGGTTTTAATTATGGTGAAACCCATACCCGAACGTTCGTCGTCGGGTTTGGTGGTAAAAAACGGTTCGCAGGCTTTTTCTACGTCGTCGATTCCGATACCGCTGTCGGCTATGGTTATATGTACGTCGTTTCCGCTAATTTCGGCGGTCATAACTACTTCGCCAACGCTGTCGGGATAGCCGTGAACGATAGAATTAGTAACCGCTTCGCTAACGGCGGTTTTTACGTCGGACAAGTCGCTTACGCTTGGATTTAACGGTAGAATAAAAGATGCGATAACGTTTCTTGCAAAAGACTCGTTTTGAGATATTGAATCAAATTTAATCGTCATTTTATTTTTCATTTTAACCCCTTTTATACTTTGGCATTACGTCGTATATGCCTGATATTTGTAAAATTTTATCTACTTGAAAACTCGGATTGTAAACGTAACCTTTAATGCCGAGTTTTTTTAATTTTTTATATCGTCCGAGCAACACGCCTATACCCGTGCTGTCCATAAAAGACGTTTGCGAAAAATCAAAAATTACGCTTTGATTAACCGTAGTTTGATCGATAATTTTATCGACTTTTTGTTTTACTTTCGACGAAGAATATTCGTCGAGTTCGCCTACGAAAAATATGTAAATTTTATTTTTTTCAGCCTTGCATCCTATTTCCATACTTCACCTCGCCAAAAGATTATAACACGACGAATTTGTTGAAAAAATAAAGATTTTACCTTATTTTATCAAAATTTAAGGAAGAAAAAAGCCTTGGCTATTTCAAGCCAAGGCTAAACGTTTTTATAGTTAAGCGTTTTTAGATAAATGAATTTTTGAAAGATAATAATTTAAAATAGTTATTGATAAAATTAGAGAGAAAACTATACTAATTACTTTTAAAATTAAGTTAAATACCCAAAGGGTTGACGGGAAAGTCGCCCCTAAATGTAAAACTACGGTGATTAAAAACAGAAGATATAAAGACCACTCTCTATACCCCTTATCTTTAAGTGGCGAAACGTTAAGACCTATTACGCCACCGTTTACTACGGCGTATGAACTCATAACGGCCGACATATATAAAACGTCGAAACAAACAGTTTTAACAAACGCCTTAATGACGTATTTAAAACTTTCTTCGCCAAGAATTATAGCGCCCGTCGATATTACGTTTTGCCCGTTTGAAACTTCAACGTTTATAAATAGACTGTTTATCAAAACGTCGAGCGAATTAGCGAAAATATACCCCGCGTATATAGAAACGGTTAAAAGCATAGCGTCGAACAAACTGTCTTTTTTTGCAATTTTTATGAAAACGTTTGCAATTATAAAAAGGCACACGTCTCTTATAACGACGTCTAAAATTTCGCTAAACCAAGAATATGAAAATAAACTGTTGAAAAATATTTGCAAAAACTCAAGCGCGACGTAAGAGCCTAAACCCAGCGCGATACCTAATATAACTTCAATAATCGAAGTGTTCTTCGATTTATTAAAATTATAGAAAAATAGCACCATTATAACGGGAAAAACCATAGACGCTATTGCAACGTTAAACATTAAAACGGTAACGTCGTTAGTTAAAAGCGATATTAAAATAAGAACTATTACGACGAAAACTTGTATGAAAAATATAAACAGGATATTGCGGATATTGGGCATATTTTCCGCTTTCATTTCATCTTTAATTTGTTTTGAACGACTAAAGTTAAGTAGCGAAGCGAGCGTTAATTTTTTTGGAACGTCGTCGGTATTAACCTTTTTCTTGTTGTTAAACTCGCTCGTTGCGATTTCCTGTTCGTCAATTTTTGAATTTACTCTTAAATAGTCGTTATTCATTTCTCACCCTGTCAAACTCAACGTAGAAATTACTTCCGCAGTCTTTTTTACTTCTTACTCCAAAGCGTAGGTCATGCGCTTCTAAAATAGTTTTGACTATCGAAAGACCAAGACCCGTGCCCTTTACAGGTCTTGTGTTAGTTTCGGAAAATCTGTAATAACGCTCCCAAATTCCGTCGATTTTTTCTTGAGAAATTCCTTTGCCAGTATCTATAATTTCTAAAATAATTTTATCGCCTTCGGCGGTTAAATAAACTTTTACCGTTTTATCTTCACCGGTATAATTTATCGAATTGCCTAAAAGATTGTATATTACCTGTTCTATTTTTTGCTCGTCTACGATAGTTAAAAGGTCGGGCGCGACGTAATTTTCAATGGTATAACCTTGATTTTCAACGTAAGGCGCAAATCTACCTATTACCCTTTCGGTCAAAAGCGATAAATTTATTTCTTTTGGCTCTAACGAATCGACTGACGCTTGCAATTTTGAAAGATTTAATATGTCGTTTACGAGCATCGTAAGTCTGTCCGCTTCGTCCATAATAACTTTCGTGTGTTTATCTCTTTTTACCTTGTTGTCGCCCGAAATATCTCTTATCATTTCGGCGTACGCCTAAATCATTGTAAGCGGAGTTTTTAAATCGTGCGAAACGTTTGCAAGAAGATCTCTTTGAAGTATTCCCGCTTTTGAAACAGACTGTTTAGCATAGTTTAAAGTGTCGGCAAGTTCGTTGAGTTCGGCGTAATGTTTACCACCGCTAAAAGTAACGGTTTCGTCGCCGTCAGCCCATTTTTTAGCCGTTTGCGACATTTCAACGATAGGTTTCGTCGTTCTCGTAGCCAAAAACCAGGCTAAAATTATACCTATTACAACTACGATTATCGTAGTATAGACGAATTGAAAACGAATTACGAATATAGTTTCTTTAAGTTCTGCGTGCGAACTCGTCAAGACGGTGTAACTGCCGTTAGTATTTTTTATAGCAGTATAAAATATTCCGAGAGATCTGCCGTTTGGCTCTATTCCCGTAACGCACTCTTGCGAGTTGTTTTTAGCGCAATGAACGAGGGCGTTTTTTATAGTTTGACTCTCCATTTCCGAAAGTGGTAAGTTATTAGGAAAAACTAATCTTTCGTGAGAAACTATAAAAACGTCTATTCCTACGTCGTCGCATAAACTTTCAAGTTCTAAAAATTTACTATCCCCCACTTCAACGTCTTTAAAATCTTCGCAGTAGCGTTTCATTGTTTTAAATTTTTGGTCTTGATAAAACCCTTCAAAAAACGCCATTTGGAATACCCAAAGCGAAGATATAATTATCGTTGCGAAAAGTAAGAAATAAAGTAGCATGTTAAATTTCAGTCTACCAAATTTTTTCATACTTCAAATTTATAACCCATACCCCTTAAAGTAATGATAAATTTTCTATAATCTTTTAAATTGCTACGGAGCATTTTAATATGAGTGTCAACAGTTCTATCGTCGCCGTAAAAATCGTAACCCCATACGTCTGACAAGAGTTTTTCTCTCGATAGCGCGATACCCCTATTATTTACCATATAAAATAAAAGTTCGTACTCCTTTGGAGTAAGTTCGGCTTTTTGCCCGTCAACGTAAACGTTTCTGCCGAGCATATCAATTTCAAGCCCGTCGAATTTAAGCGACGCGTTTGAATTTTTAACCGATTTTGAACTGTAATTTCTCTTTAATATAGCGTTAATTCTCGCCATAACTTCCTTTGGCGAAAAGGGCTTTACAACGTAATCGTCCGCACCTATTTCAAACCCGAACAACTTATCGTATTCTTCGCCCCTTGCCGAAAGCATAATAACGGGAATATCTTTTATTTTTCTTATTTCTTTTACAGCCGAAAAACCGTCGAGTTTTGGCATCATAACGTCCATCAAAACTATATCGTAATCGTTTTGTTTACATTTTGCCACCGCTTCCATACCGTCGGACGCTTGGTCGGGTTCAAAACCTTCAAATTCTGCGTATTCGGCTATAACTTCACGAATCTTCGCTTCGTCGTCTACGATTAAAACTTTATAC
>JAFTKX010000070.1 GCA_017453045.1 Clostridia bacterium
CAAGCAATTTTAACAGATAACACGGAAGAACTTTCTATCTACTTCGAGCAATTTTTAGCAAATTCTTTTTATAGACATTTAGCCCAAGCAGAAGACACGGTTTGGGTGCGAGCAATCACTCTCGCCTGCCTTTTTTCTTGGTGGATAATTACCGCTATTTATCAAATTGAAAAATCGAACCTAAACGATTTTGAAAGGCTTTGCGATATAGTAAGAGATTTTTCTTGCGAAGTAGAATACTCTATAAAAAACCTACAAAAACTTTTTAGTTTTGCATATAAATTCATACACCTATAATAAAAGACAGCGCTAACGTTTCGTTATCGCCGTCTTTTTTATTCAACTTAGGCTGTGCCTAAACTTAAAGCATAGGCGCAAAAATTCTAACGACAGAGCGAATAAACCTTTTTAATAGCCCTGTTTTTAGCGTTTTTTCAGTAATTTCAATAGATTTTGACAAAGTTTCGTCAATATCTTCTTTAATATCTTTTATAGATGAACATTTGTACATCCAAACACCGTTTTCAAAATGATGAACTAAACTTCTATAATCAAGGTTTATCGTGCCTATCATAGCGTATTCATCGTCGGAAATATAACTTTTTGCGTGGATAAACCCCGGTTCATATTCGTAAATTTTAACGCCCGCTTTCATTAAGCGGTGATAAAAACTCTTGGTCATTTCAAAAACCAACTTTTTATCGGGAATATGCGGAACTATAATTCTGACGTCCACCCCGCGCAAAGCAGCGCTTTCTATACTTACGCATAAGTCGTTATCAATGATTAAATAGGGCGTGGTAATATACATATAACGCGTCGCGCTGTTTAACATATTTTGAATTACGCTTTTGCCTACTCTACGTTCATATAGCGGTTTTGGTCCGTCGCCAAACGGTATGATATATCCGTCCTCATAAATATCTTTCGACTGCGGATATAATTCAAAGTTATCTTTGGGCAAAGTTTTTACGTTTATTCCGTAATCACAAAGGAACAATCTCGTCAATTCCCATACTGCATCGCCTTGCAAACGTACGCCCGTATCTTTCCAATGTCCGTAAACGGTTATTTCGTTTATATATTCGTCCGCAATATTTACGCCACCCGTATAACCGATTTTTCCGTCGATTACTAATATTTTACGATGGCATCTATTGTTAAATTCGCTATCCGCATTGCCACGCAAACGAGAAAACGGCGTCGCTTCAATTCCGTATGATTGCAACGTTTTTGCGTAATCGCCCGGTAGCGTACACATACAACCTATATCGTCGTAAAGCACTCGCACGGTTACCCCCGAAGTAGCCTTCCTTTTTAAAATTTCCAAAATGGAATTCCAAAACTTTCATTCTTCGATAATAAAATATTCCATAAAAATGAACTTTTCGGCGTTTTCAATGTCGGTTATCATTTTTTCAAACATATCTTCGCCAAGTGAAAAATAGGTTTGTTTGGTGTTTGTAAAGAGATTAGAGCCTGAAATTTTACAAAGCATCCTTGCTTGAGAAGACGCCGTAGCCGATTTTAAAGCAAGGTCTGTTTGCTCTGCCGAAAAGTCTTTTTTATAATCGTATCTTTTCAACTCGGTTAAACGGCGAATAAACTTTTTTTGAAGTTTACGCGAATAAAACATAAAATAAAGCATAAATCCCGCAATAGGAACGACCAACACGAAAAGCACCCAAGGAACTTTATAGTCGGGATTGTCGTCAGAAGCAATTATTTTTATAATGCACGCAAACGCGGTAACGTAGCAAAGAATATAAAAATAAGGAACGTACATACAAATAGCAATCATTATACCTATAATTGCAAGGATCTCAAACACGCTAATTAGTACGGCAATCACGTAACGAACGGGTATGTAGTTAAACTCCCTTTCTATCGTTTTCTCACCAGCCTTGTATTTGTATTTTTTCTTCATATCATTTCTCCAAATATTTTGCCTTAATTTTAATTAATTTTTGTTTTTAAAGCATTTTTAAAAGGTTTCGATTTTGTAAATTTGATACGATTTTTATTTTTTATATACAGTTTAGTTTAAAATAGTTAAAAAACAACCCTTTTTTGTAAATTATCGACTTGAATATATGATTGTTTTATGATAAAATATTTTCATAAATATTTTAAAGGAGATTTTTTATGAAAAAAAATATCTATCCTATTACTGCAACTTTTATCGACGAAATAACTTACGATATTCCCGCGTCTAACTGGTCTGACGATCAATGGAGGCAAGACCTTGACAATATGAAAAAAGTCGGCATTGACACTCTCGTTATAATGCGCGGTGTTTTCTACGATAAATGTATTTATCCGTCTAAGCACTTCCCAACTTTAAAAGAAGAAGGCGAAGATTTTGCAAAGTTGATTTTTGAAGAAGCGGAAAAGAGAGATATGCAAGTGTATTTAGGCTTGTTTATCAGCAATTTAACTTGGAACGACGGCGATTATAAATACGAAGTTAAACAAAACAAGATATATATTGAAGAAGTTTTAGAGCGTTACGGTCATTTTAAATCATTTACTGGTTGGTATATTCCGCAAGAAGGATGCTCGCACTTATTCAATTTAAAAGAAACTACTGAAGAAATTGCGAGCCTTTGCAAGCAATACGCTCCGGATAAGCCCGTGCTACTCAGCCCTTTCTTCAAGGGTAAAAACCATCATCCTAACGACTGCTATTCCCCTGAAAAAACCGAAGAAGTGTGGTTAGATTTACTTGAAAACTGTAAAGGAAAAGTTGACATACTTGCTTTCCAAGACGGTACTGCCCCACTTGACGAATACGGCGAATACTTAAAGGCAATGAAAAGAGTTTGCGATAAATACGATATGCACCTTTGGGCAAACGTCGAAACTTTTGAACGCGACGTAAGGGCTATGTTCTTCCCTATCCCGTTCGACGTTTTACGTCGTAAAATTGCCATCGCAGAGCAATACGTAGAAAAGTGCATTACGTTTGAATTCTCGCACTTTTTAAGCCCGCAATCAATCTTCCCTTCGGCTAAAAACTTGAACGATTTATACGTAAAATATTATTCTGAAAAAGCAGAAAAACAAAAGTAAGTAGGTGTATTATGCGCGATTTAACGACTTATAGGCAACTTTTTGAAAAAGAACTGTTTGAAAACGTTATTCCGTTTTGGACTAAAAACGCAATAGATAGCGTTAACGGTGGAATATACAATTCGCTTGACAGAAAGGGCGAAATTTACTCTACCGACAAGAGTGTTTGGATGCAAGGACGCGCGGGATATATGTTTTCGTATATCTACAACAATTTAGATAAAAATCCCGAATATTTAAAGATTGCAAAGTCTTGCTTAGACTTTTTGCAAAAGCATTGTATAGACAGCGATAAGAGAATGTTTTTCTCGGTAACTAAAGAAGGTTTACCGCTTAGAAAACGTAGATACTGGTTTTCGGAATCTTTCTATATAATTGCTTGCGCCGAATATTATAAGGCGACTAACGATAAAAACTATCTTGAACAAGCGAAGACCTACTATGATTTTATTTGGGCTATCAACGAAAACGGCGAAAACGACCCGTTTAAAATTACTCCAAAGGTTTACGCAAGCACGAGAAACACTTTAAGTCTTGCCTGCCCGATGATACTTTTAAACGTAACGCACATTATGCGTGAAGTTGACAAAGACAACACGGCGAAATACGACGCTAACGCTAAAAAATCGCTTTGGGAAATAGAACACCTTTTCTATAAACCCGATTTACACATTATGCTTGAAAGCGTTGGCCCAAACGGCGAAATTATAGACGAATCTGCGCCTTGCCGTGTGGTTAACCCCGGACACGATATAGAATGCGCTTGGTTTATTTTAGACGAAGCCGAATATTTTGGCGACGAACACTTAAAAACTCTCGCTAAAAACATATTTGACGACGCAATTAAAAACGGTTGGGATAACGAATACGAAGGAATTAAATATTTCGTAGACTATCTTGGAAAACCCGTTGAAGCGTACGAACACGATATGAAACTTTGGTGGCCACACAACGAAGCGATTATCGCGTCGCTTAAACTCTACAAAGAATACGGCGAAGAAAAATATTTGAACTGGTTTGAAAAATTAACCGATTACGCGTTCAAACGTTTTTCAGACCCCGAATTCGGCGAGTGGTTTGGATATTTAAGACGCGACGGAAAGCCAACCGAGCCTCCTTGTAAAGGACATATGTACAAAGGTCCTTTCCACGTGCTTAGAATGCTTGCAAAATGTATTGAACTTTTAAAGGACTGATATGAACGAAAGAAAACTCGGCAATAGAGAACAGTTAGTATTTTCAAAAGACGTCGTTTACGACGGAAAAAACTGTATTTTTGTTATAAACGGCGAACTTGAAGTTCTATTTAACAAAGACAACGCGCTTGATATAGTTTGGGTAAGATATAAAGGCGTAAACCTTTCGTTTTTAAGTAAAAACGGCTTAAACGACGGGCAAAGAGATTTTACAGGCAATTTTGAAGGCGGTTTTTTATACACTTGCGGTATGGACAACATTTCTTCGTGCGTTGAAGGAAAACCCATTCACGGCAGTTTACATTATAAAAAAGTTGACAACGCCTACTCTTACGAGAAAGACGGCGTGGTTTACGTTTTGGGAACAGTAAAAGAAAGCGCTTTATTCGGTAAAAATTTAGTTCTTACTCGTAAATTTGAAGTTTCCGAAAACTCGCTTACAGTTAGCGATACCATTGAAAACAACGGCTTTAAAGACGAAAAGTACGTTCTTTTATATCACGTAAACTACGGTTATCCGTTTTTGGACGAGAATTTGCAACTCGATATTCCGGCGATAAAAAGCGATCCGTTAACCGAAATTGCAAAAAAGAGAGCCGACCAAAAATTTGTGATTACCGCCCCACTCGACCAAAACGACGAAGACGTTTACTACCACACCTTATCCGTTGGCAAAGTAAGTTTATTTAACCCGAACAAAAACGTTAAGATTGAAATGAACTACGACGTAGTAGATTTTCCCGTAACTTTAGAGTGGAAAAGTATGACGAGTGGAGATTACGCGCTTGGAATAGAGCCGTCGCTTTCAAGATTCGACGACTTTAAAATGAGAGTTTTAAAGCCAAGCGAAAGCAAAAACTACCTTATTACCTTTAATTTTAACTAATTTTGAAGCCACGCTTTAAGCGTGGCTTTTTTACACAAAAAAGGTGCTTGCCGAAATCGGCAAGCACCTTTTACTCTTTTAAATGTAAATACTTATTTTCCTTCTGCTTCGATAGCCATAACCATTTCATGTCTGTAATAAGTAACCGTTGTTGTTTGAGTTTCAGCATCGTAAATTTCTACGCGAATAACCTCTCCTGAATACATTGAGTCCATACCATATTCATAGTATCCGCCAACAACTGAAACGTAAATTTCGTCGTCATACTGCAATCTAACGTCTGCAATACCGCCAACTAAAAATCTAATATCGGCAAAGTCGTCCTCATTACCCATCTCACCGTCTTCTCCAACGTTTACGGTCATAACGTAATGATTTTCAAGAACAGCAAAAGTAGTTTGATTGTCAAACGACGCTAAAACAGTTTCTTCGTGAGTTGTCAAATTATATGAAACGATTGAGTCTTTAAGCCAGAGAGTTATAGATTTTTCTACAAAGCCCCATTCAACGTTATAATCTTCAACTTCAGTATACGATTTTTTAAGTTGTCCCTTTACGTTGTAAATTGAAAGACTCGTTGGAGACGTTTCTACAACAATAGAATTACCATCTACGTCAACGTTATAATCAAAAACGTTTACAACTTCTTTTCCTTCAATAACACTCATTCCGCTTGCAGACCATACGAACAAATAATCAAGCGACGTTTCAACGTCATAAGCGCCAGGCACAAGTTTTTGAATATCTAAAGCAACTTTTAGGTCTTTATCATAACATTGAACTAACTCGTATGAACCAACTTGTTTGTCAAGAATTTCACTGTAATACAAGAACGCGCAATCATATGCAAAAGAATAACCATAATGTACTATTAAATCAAAATCAAAGTCTTTAACCTTGTCTTCTTTTACGTCGTAACGTTTAGTAATAACGTCGTATTTTCTCATTTCGTAATCGTCATAGTCAAATTCTTCAAAATCATAATTCTTTGCGTCTTTAGACAAGATTTCAAGGTATTGAACGAATATGTAATCGCCAACCGTCCATATAACAGGATCATCATAAATATTTTCAGTAAGAACTAACGAGTAGTACATATCGACTGAACGAAGATATTTACCGTCTAAATCGTAAACTTCTATATAACCTTCGCCCCATAAAATATGATAATTTTCAACCGCATATTCTGAATATTCAGCGTTTTCATAAGTAAGAATTCTTTCAAAAACGTTATTTTCTTTAACGAGATTACCCTTTACGTTTACGTAATAACGAACGCCCGACCAATCGGTGAAAATTTCTTCTTCGTCATCGTAAGGATCGTTTGAAAGTACCGTTTCATCAAATTCCGCTTCGCCCGCCTTTCCGTTTTTGCCGAAAAGTTCTACCTTAACCTTAAATTCAAATGTTTCTTCAACGCTTTCTCTACTACCGATAAGCGTTGCAACAGCGTACATACCGTCGGTTAAATGATGTATTCCAGCAGGAATTGAACAAGATAAAGCGTCGTCTGCAGGCTCACCATCTACAAGAACGTCTGACACTGCGCCTTCAATAAACACGTCGGTTCTCGAGTTGTAAAGTCTATACTTGGTTGAAACGAGATTACTGTCTCCGTCGTATGTAGGCGTTTCGATTATCATCAACCCAAAATTATCGCAATGTGAAATTACGTCATCTTTAGTAAGAGACTCTAACGTTGCAAGATTTTTATGCATTTCAACTTCGGGCACAATTTTAGACAAGTCTGTATTTGCGCACGAAGAACTAAAAGCAAGTAACGCAACGAGCAATAAACAAATTAAAAGTGTTAAACGTTTTTTCATTTTTTGTTTCTCCTTTATTTTTTAGATTTCGCAACTGCTAATCTATTTTTCGACTAAATTATACAATAGGTTTTTAACCTTGTCAATAGAGATTTTAAAATTTTCCTTATTATATCTATGTTTTTTTTAAACAAAAAGTACCACATAAATAAATTTGGGCGACCATAGTTGGTCGCCCAATAAATCTTTTTATCGTTTAAATTATACTTCAGGACCTGCTTTAACTAATGCTTTACCTGCGTCGTTACCAGTATACTTAACGAAATTCTTAACAAATCTTCCTGCTAAATCTTTAGCCTTTTCTTCCCAAACGCCCTTATCGCCGTAAGTATCGCGTGGGTCTAAAATGCCCGTGTCTACACCGGGAAGCGCGGTAGGTACTGCTAAATTAAAATAAGGAATAGTCTTGGTGTCTGCTTTTAAAATAGAGCCGTCTAAAATAGCGTCGATAATTCCACGGGTATCTTTAATAGAAATTCTCTTGCCAGTTCCGTTCCAACCTGTGTTTACAAGGTATGCTTTAGCGCCACTCTTTTCCATCTTTTTAACGAGTTCTTCTGCATATTTGGTTGGATGGAGTTCCAAGAACGCTTGACCAAAGCATGCTGAGAAAGTAGGAGTAGGTTCGGTAATTCCACGTTCAGTACCTGCAAGTTTTGAAGTGAAGCCCGAAAGGAAATAATATTGCGCTTGTTCTGGGGTAAGAATTGAAACCGGTGGAAGAACGCCGAACGCGTCTGCCGATAAGAAAATTACGTTTTTAGCGTCGGGAGCGGCAGAAACCGGACGAACGATTTTTTCAATGTGATTGATAGGATACGAAACACGGGTGTTTTCGGTTGTAGAACCGTCTGCAAAATCGCATACTCCGTTTTCGTCAACCGTAACGTTTTCTAAAAGCGCGTTTCTTCTAATTGCTCTGTAAATGTCGGGTTCGGATTCTTTATCAAGATTGATAACCTTAGCGTAGCATCCTCCTTCAAAGTTGAACACGCCGTTATCGTCCCAACCGTGTTCGTCGTCGCCGATTAAAAGACGTTTTGGATCGGTAGAAAGCGTGGTTTTACCAGTTCCCGAAAGTCCAAAGAAAAGAGCCGTGTTTTCGCCTTGCATATCGGTGTTAGCCGAACAGTGCATCGACGCCATACCGTTGAGTGGGAGATAGTAGTTCATCATTGAGAACATACCTTTCTTCATTTCTCCGCCGTACCAAGTGTTTAAAATAACTTGTTCGCGAGAAGTAATATTGAACACTACCGCAGTTTCGCTGTTAAGACCTAATTCTTTAAAGTTTTCTACTTTTGCCTTTGAAGCGTTGTAGCAAACGAAATCTGGTTCAAAGTTTTCGAGTTCTTCTTTAGTTGGAGTGATAAACATATTCTTTACGAAATGCGCTTGCCAAGCAACTTCCATTATGAAACGGATAGCCATACGGCTGTCTTTATTTGCTCCGCAGAATACGTCCATTACGTATAATTTTTTATTTGAAAGTTCGTTGATTGCAAGATTTTTAACAACGCCCCACGTTTCTTGACTGCATGGATGGTTGTCGTTTTTAAACTCATCCGAAGTCCACCAAACGGTATCCTTTGAATTTTCGTCCATTACGATAAACTTATCTTTAGGAGAACGACCGGTGTAAATACCCGTCATTACGTTTACTGCGCCGAGTTCGGTTTCCTGACCTTTTTCAAAGCCTTCAAGCGAAGGATCGGTTTCAGCAACGAACAATTCTTCGTAAGAAGGATTGTGTACGATTTCGGTTGCGCCTAAAATGCCATACTTGCTTAAATCTAACTTTTTCATTTTGACCTCTTTATTTTATTTTAATTTTTTTGCCATATTGCCCTATTATGAGCATATTCATTTTAACATACATTTTTATATAAATCAAGCGATATTAAAAAATACCGCTCTTTTCATCAATTTTTTATTTGAGTTATAAGTTCTTTTGCTAAAATATCCGATAATCCATATTCGGCTGAATTGTTTAACAGTAAAATTATAAGTTCCTCTTGACTTAAATTAGCGTTTTGCTTGACTAAATTTGCCAATTTTCCGTTTGGGGAAAGATAGTCGAAATAAAATTCTATCGCCCGTTTTTCTATGACGCCCAACTCGGCTATCATTTGCCTATCAATAAGCGTCGTTTTATAAATTGATTTATAACCACCTAATTTTACGGATATTTCGCTTTGTAAAACTTCACCGCTCTCGTCGTCGATTAAGGCAAGTTCTATATCTCCACGATAGTTAATCTGCTCTAATAAAGCGAGCAAAGTTAAAAGATTAAGTTGACAAAAAGAGTCTTTGCCAAACCACAGTTTTAATTTTGAGTAGTTAAAATGGCTATCGGCAAAGTTTATTAAGTCGCGAGCATTTTGGATATATAAATCTTGGCTTACGTTAAGACTTTTTGCGCGTGTTTTGATAAACTCGTCGTTTAAGACGACGGGCGTAGTTTCGCCTTGCATCATTGCTTCGCGAAAGGGGAAAAATTCACCTTCGTTTTCTTTTGAAAGTTTAGAGTTTAAATAATCGCCGTTTGTTATATTCAGTAGCATTTTATTCTCCATTTTTAAAAACGGCTGTTACCAAATTGGGCAACAGCCGTTTTATGTTTTAACACTTGAAACATCAATTACGAGCAAACGAGATTCTATCGCTACGCTCCAGAATGACATAAATTAAGGGGTTAGACACGAGCAAGACAAGGCTTGCAAAGAATTTGCGGATGGGATAGACCTTGTTTGTCAGCAACGTGACGTTACATCCGCTCTTTATGAAAAGCCTTTTCAAGTGAGTATTTAAAGGTTTAGATGCGAGGTAGGCGAGGCTCACTTTAAGGCACAAGACACAATAGACCTTGTTGGTCATTGTGATTTGGGGCTTAAAGTAGAAACAAAGCATACCGAAGCATATAAGCCTTTAAAATAAAGGGTTAGATACAAGGTAGGCGAAGCTCACTTTAAGGCACAAGACACAATAGACCTTGTTGGTCATTGTGGTTTGGGGCTTAAAGTAGAAACAAAGCATACCGAAGCATATAAGCCTTTAAATTATCTGTCTTCGCGGAAATAATTTAATCCCAACGACGCAGGAGGTTGAACGTTTTTACTACCCATTATACTTACGGAAAGTAAAACGATTACCGTTGCAACGTACGGAACAAACGATATTAAAGCGTTTGCAACTTGTGATGAAATAGGAATAAAATTTGAAACGGTGTAAAGAGCGCCGAAAAGCATTGATCCTAAAATAGATAATGACGGTCTCCATAACGTGAAAATAACGAGCGCTATTGCAAGCCAACCAACCGCTTCAACCGGTTGATAAGAATTGTATAACCCTTGAACAAAGTCCATAACGTAGAAAAATCCACCGAGAGCCGCTATGCTTGAACCCGTTAAAATTGCTCCGTACTTATACGCGTCAACCTTTATACCAACGGCGTCTGCCGCGGCAGGATTTTCGCCAACCGCTCTCAAATGCAAACCCGTTCTCGTCTTTTTAAGAACGATACCGGTTACTACGGCAAGCGCTATCGCTAAATAAACAAGCATTCCGTACGAAAGGAACAATTCTCCAAACCAACCTAAACTTTCAGCAAACGGCAAAGGCTTTGCTATATAAGTAGCGGCAACGCTGAAATGTTGTCTTCCACCGCTCGCTTCAAGCGATTTCATTATAACTTCGGTAAAACCTGCGCCAAAAGTAGTAAGCGCAAGCCCCGTTATATTTTGGTTACACTTAAGCGAAACTGTTAAAAACGCATATATTCCACCCAAAAAAGCGCCCGCGATAATCGCGCCCAAAATACCGACGAGTAAAAGCAATATATAACTTGGATGAGCAGGATCGGGAATTGCGCCCATATACAGCGACACGCTTAAACAACCGCCTGCTACGCCACCGCACATTATACCCGGTATACCAAGGTTTAAATGTCCTGATTTTTCAGTAATTATTTCACCCAAACAACCGAACATAAAGGTTGCTGAACACCTTATTGCATTTTGAAGGAACATTATCATATTATCTTTCCTCCTTTTTCTTTTTGCTTAAAGATATTTTATATTGAATTAAGAAAGAACAAGCAATAATGAAGAAATAAATGATGCCGACTACCAAATTTGAAAAACTATCGCTCGTCATCTTAAAATCCATACGAACTTGTGGCATTCCTTTGTTAATAAACGCAACTAAAGCGCAAGCCGCCAATATAGTAAGCGGATTACAATTACCAAGCCACGTCGTCATAATTGCAGTAAAGCCCATATTTTTTGCCGAGCCTACGCCAACAGCAACGTTTGCATAGTTACCCGAAGTAACTAAAAGTCCTACCAAACCGCAAATTGCGCCCGATATTATAAGGGTTCTTATAATAACGCCTTTTACTTTTATTCCGACGTATTTAGCAGTATTTTGGCTGTCGCCTACAACTGCAAGTTCGTAACCGCCTTTCATATACTTCGTATATATGAACATAAATCCAAATATTAAAGCGCCGACTATTATCGTCAAAAGAAATTGATTTCCAACGATTGGCAACCTACCGCTTTGTGGGAGTTGGTCGTCAGTTAAAACACTTGACCCGCCCTTTACGACTATCGCGATAAAAAGCGTAACGCAACATTGAGCGATATAGTTCATCATAAGCGTAAATAAAGATTCGTTCGCATTGAACAACGCTTTGAAAATTGCGGGGATAACCGCCCATATCGCGCCTATAATCATACTTGCCACAACTGATAAAAGAACTACCCAAAAATCGCCTATAACTCCGCCGAGCGTAATTAAGCAAACGTTTGCTGCAAGTCCGCCCATGAGAATTTGTCCGTTACCGCCCAAGTTCCAGAATTTCATTTTAAACGCAGGAAGTAAAGCCATTGAAACGCTTACTAAAAGCGCCATATCTCTCAATGCTTCCCAAATTGTTCTTTGACTTGAAAATACCCCTTCAAAAAGCGAAACGAAGAAAGTAATCGGGTTGCCCTTTGGCGACGCAAGCGAACAAATTATACCACCGAATAAAAGAGCCGCAAAAACAGCGATAACGTATATAAGCGCTTTTTTCCAACCAACCATTTCGTCTCTTTTTGAAACGTGGAAAAGTGGTTCTCGAATAACCGTTTTTAGATTATCCATCGTTACGACCCTCCTTTAATGCAGATTCCTCTTTTTCTTTTTGTATCCATTGTTCGTCGGTAAGATTACTGTCTTTTGCCTTACCGTATTCTTTTTTGTTCTTCTCGCTTAAATCAAGCGCGCCCGTCATCATAAGACCAAGATCTTCTTTAGTCGCTTTGCTTGCGTGAACGATACCCATATTCTTACCGTGACAAAGAACCATAATCTTATCGCATAAAGCCATCATTACGTCTAAATCTTCGCCGATAAAAAGTATGCCTGTTCCCTTTTTCTTTTCGTCGTTTAACATATCGTAAATAACGTACGACGAGTTGATGTCAAGACCACGGACGGGGTACGCCGTTACGATAACGTTCGGATTAGATTCAATTTCACGACCTACCAAAACCTTTTGAACGTTACCGCCCGAAAGACGACGAATAGGAGTTTCGGTTGACGGAGTAACGATTTCTAACCTTTTAATAAGTTCCGTCGCTCTTTTTCTCGCTGCTTTTCTATCAACGAAAGGCTTATAAGCGACGTTTTTTACCGCGCACCACGATTTTAATAAAAAGGCTTTCCACTTGGGCTGTTCTTTTAATTTTTCGCTGTCAACGGTAAACTTTTTACTTTCCCTAAAGGTTTTAAGCATCATATTATCGGTTATCGAAAAGTTTGGCGCTAAGCCCATACCGAGTCTATCTTCGGGAATAAAACTCATTGATATACCCATTTCAATTATTTCATTTGCGGGCTTACCTATTATGCTTTCGCCTTTGTGCATAATCAAACCGTCTTCAACTTTCCTAAGCCCTGCTATTGCTTCGCAAAGTTCTTTTTGACCGCAACCTGCAACGCCTGCAACGCCTAAAATTTCGCCTCCGCGAATATAAAAATTAACGTCGTTAACTTTTTTACTACCGTCATCACCCTTTACCGAGAGATTTCTAACTTCTAAAAGCGGTCTATCAAAGTCGGTTTGCGTGCGAGTGATTTTTAGTTCGACTTTTTTGCCGACCATCATTTCGGTGAGTTCGTTTTCACTCGTTTCGCTGGTGTTTACCGTTCCGATATATTCGCCTTTACGGAGAATAGAAACCCTATCCGAAATCTCCATAACTTCGTTTAATTTGTGAGTTATAATAATGATAGACTTGCCGTCTTCACGCATTTTTCTCAAAACGTCAAAGAGTTTCGTTATTTCTTGCGGAGTTAAAACCGCCGTAGGCTCGTCCAAAATCAATATGTCTGCTCCACGGTATAAAACTTTAATAATTTCAACCGTTTGTTTTTCCGAAACGGACATATCGTAAATTTTCTTTTTTACGTCTATATTAAAACCGTATTTGTTAGCAATCGCTTCAACACGGGAATTTACGTCTTTAATACTGAATTTATTTCCATCTCTTACGCCGAGAACGATATTTTCGGCAGCGGAAAATATATCAACCAACTTAAAGTGTTGGTGAATCATACCTATTTTATAATTAAAAGCATCTTCGGGCGAACTGATTTTAACTTCTTCTCCGTTTATGAAAATTTGTCCTTCGTCGGGATAGTAAATACCCGAAATCATATTCATAAGCGTGGTTTTACCAGAGCCGTTTTCACCGAGCAATGATAAAATCTCACCCCTTTTTATGCTTAAATTGACGTTTTTGTTTGCAATAGTTTTGCCAAACGTTTTTGTAATATTTTTAAGTTCAAGCGCAAATTGATTTTCCAAAGCTCAAACCTCCGTAATTTATTTTAAACGTACGAAATACGCGTTAAAAACTACAAGGGCGGAGAACGCGCTCCGCCCTAAGTTTTTCGTCAATCTTGATTAAGCCTCTGCTCCGATAGTAATACCGTCGATAACGATATCAAAATAAGGCGCAGAACGAAGTGAAGATTCAGCAAAATAACCGTTTTCAACAACGTTGGTTTCGCCTTCGTAGTTGCCAACGTCAATAACGTCTGCTAAATAAGCGGTAAGATGTCCGTCAGCGTCCATAGTGATAGCGCTTGCTTTAGAGAAAGCAGAGTCGTCAGCCTTAGCGTTTCTTACAGTAAAGTTAGCGGTGTTGAAAACTTTAATTTCTCCACTAATAAGTTTTGCTTTTACTTCGTCGAGTTTTGCTTGAGTTCCTTCAGCAGCAGCCTTACCTAAAGCAGTAATTTGAACTGAACCGGTTTGTAAGTTACCGCAGTAATCTTTTTCAAGCGTTCCTTTACCCAAAGCAGCGTCAATCATTTTTTCAAAATATGGTTGCCAGTTAATCTTTGAAGCGATAACGAAAGTATCTTCGGTAGTAGTTCCGTTGTAGAATACGTTAGGAACGTTCTTTTCTTTACATGCAGCGGGAACACCCATAGAGTCAGCGTGACCAGAAACGAGTTTTGCGCCGTTGTTAATTAAAGCAAGAGCAGAAGCCTTTTCTTTAACTTCGTCATACCAAGAGTAAGTATACTTAACTTCCATAGTAACGTTAGAAACGATAGACTTAACGCCAAGATAGAAAGTAGTATAACCAGAGATAACTTCAGCGTATGGATGAGCGCCTACGTAACCGATTTTAGCTTCGTCGTTAGTAATGTCGTCGCCATATAATTCAATAAGTTTTAAACCTGCTGCAACACCTGCAAGGTATCTACCTTCGTAGATAGACGCGAAAGCGTTGTGGAAGTTAGCAGGAGTATCGTTAGTAGCGTCGTCGTCAAGCGATAAACTTGCCTTAGTTCCGGTTGCGTGACAGAATTGTACTTCTGGATATTCTTTAGCAGCCTTAAGCATGTTTGCTTCGTGACCAAAAGAATCAGCAAATACTGCCTTGTAGCCCGAACTTGCAAATTGAACAGCCTTGTTGTAACAATCGTCGCCTTCTTCAGGAATATCGGTAACGATAGTGTACTGTTCTTCAGTAAGACCCTTTGCTTCGCAAGCTGCTTCAAACGCGTCGATAAAGTTCTTATCGTACGAAGAAGTCGTGCCGTGTAAACAAATAAGAGCAACAACGGGATCGCCCTTTCCACAAGAAGCCAAACCGAAGCAGCAACCAACTGCTAACATAGCAGCAAGTACAAGAGTTAAAAGTTTTTTCATTGGTTTTATACCTCCTACCCTTTCGGGTTTATTTAACAAATTAGTCCCTAAAAATAATCTCGCAGTTTTCCATACTGTCGACGATAGCGAGCGAATAAAGGTCTATTCCTTCGCTACGCATTTTATCGCCCGCGCCTTGAAAACCTTTTTCGATAGCGATACTTATGCCTACGAGCGTTGCGCCCGCCTGTTCTACGATATCTTTAAGCGCGTACGCGGCTTGTCCATGCGCCAAAAAGTCGTCCACGACCAAAACTCTGTCGTTTGAAGACAAATATTCTTTTCCTATGATTACGTTGTTTGTTTTCTTATGAGTGTACGAAAAACATTCGGACATATAAAAATCGCCGTCGACGTTAGCGGTCTTGCTTTTTTTAGCAAAAACAGCGTTGACTCCGAACCTTTCGGCAACCAAAACTGCAAGGGCAATGCCCGACGCTTCAATCGTAGCGATTTTAGTAACGTTTTTATTTTTAAAGTACGCAAAAATTTCGTCCGCCATCTCTCCCAAGAGTTTAACGTCCAACTGGTTGTTTAAAAATGCTCCGACTTTTAAGACGTTGCCTTCTAAAACTTTTCCCTTTTCTAAAATTGCTTTCTTTAAACTTTCCATAACATCTCTCTTAAGTAAGATTTCGCCAAGTCGCCTTAGCAAATTTCGACAAAAATTTTAAAAGATATTTTCATTATAGCAAAGTTAAAAAATAAAGTCAATGTTTTAATAGTCGCTAATTTAAATTTTATAAATTTAATTTGAGCACTTCAACCGACTTAAAGTCATAGTGCCTAAAACGATAAAATATAGCAAAAATCAACTTATAGGCTCGTTTTCGTTATAAAGTATCACGCCGTTTAATGCAGAATATTTATCGGTTGAAAGTTTAGACGTAGATATTAAAACGCCGTTTTTATAAGTTTCGAGATAGCCTTCGGACACCGCTCCGTCTTTTGGATAAACTAAAAATTTTTCTTCGCCAACTGCAACTTCGTCGCTTTTAATCCTTTCGCTTTCTCCACTTTCAATAATCTCTTTCACGACACTAACTCGTTTGTAATTTATATCGCTTTTAACCCCGTAAACGCTGATAAAAATTTGATCGTTTTTTGTGTGCGCCGTCAAAAATACTATCGCGCCCGTCGTATTGACGAATTTTAAGTCGGCGTAACCGTAACTTACCATTGCGTCGAAAGACGGCTCGACGTAGGAAACGAGCATACTGTGGCTATGACGTTCCACAACTTTTAAACCTGCAAGTAAAACCGCGTTATATAAAGTTGATGAAACTTGACAAACTCCACCGCCTATACCGTCTACGAATTTCCCTTTTTCAATAACTTTTGCGCTCTTAAAACCCCTTTCTTCAGTTCTTTCTCCTACTATGGAATTAAAAGAAAAGGTTTCGTAAGGCATAAGCGTTACTCCCCCTATCAGTTTAGAACAAAGAGATATGTTTTCTTTTCTTTCTTCGGACGAATACGGGTATGCAGTTGAGAAAAAAGCCAGCCTATAAGTCGATTTTTTAAGTTTTTCTACCGTTATATCCGCTTTTAAACTCTTTTCTTTGGCTTTAATTAAAGGCTCTCTTTTTATCAAAGCGTTTTGTATTTTTAACGTTAAGTCTTCTTTATCTATACACTTTCCATTAACTTCTTTTGAAAATTTAAAAGGGTTTTCGCTTTCGGGCTCGACAATCGCCTTTGCGTCAAGGGGCTTTTGCAAAGTATCGTAATAAATACCGTCTACAACTTCTTCAAGGTTTTTTAAATACAGTAAGCCTTGATACTCGTCGATTTCGGGATAGCAAAACTCGTACGTTTTACCCATTGCTTTAATTTTTAACACGAAATTAGTTCCAAGTAACGGATAGGCGTTTATAGATATTGGTTTTACACAAATAAATAAGCCCGCCAAAATAATGGCAGGCATAATTTTTATAATTTTTTTTGCCATACTTTATTTTTAGTATGGCTTTTTTACTTATTTTTATTCGTAGAATAATCAGTTTAAATTTTCGTCTTTAACGCTTGCGCCGTTATTTGACAAACTACTCGGTTCAATAAAAGGTAAAACGTATGCAGGAATATTGCAATTAGCGGTGATTGACGCAACAGACGCCCTTAAAAACGGATATAAAACTTCCATTGCTTCGCTTGCAAAAACGTTTTGTTCCACTTCGTTTTTAACTACGAAAGTAGCAAAAACAGACGCGAAAATATTGAACGGCACGGGCGACGAAATATCGTCGTTAATTTTTACCGAAAGATTTACGAAAAGAGTTTTATCTTTTCTTCCAACCTTACATTCGATTTTGGGATTTATATTAAATTTTGTTCCGGGTTTCACGCCTTCGTTAAATTTAAAGTCAAGTTGATTAACTCTATAAGTTATAAGTTGAATATTCTTTTCCATTTTATCTCCTTTTAATAAAAAAGTGGGCTATAAGTCGATTATTTAGTCTTTATTGATAATTTCAAACAAGTTTTCTTTATATCTTATTAAAGATTGTTCGATAATTTTTAAAGCGACGTCCCTACCTTGAACGGTATGCACAGCGGTGTTTTTACCTTCGAGTTGTTTATACACCGAGAAAAAATGTTGCATTTCGTCAAAAATATGTTTTGGAAGATCTGCTAAACTCTTGTAAGCGTTGTAGTTTGGGTCGGTAAACGGAATTGCGATAATCTTTTCGTCCGCGTCGCCGTTGTCTTCCATAGTTATAACGCCTATAGGATAAACGTTGACTAAACTAAGCGGAATAAGACTTTCCGAACATAAAACCAAAACGTCTAACGGGTCTCCGTCGGATGCAAGAGTATGAGGAATAAAACCATAGTTTGCAGGATAATGCGTTGAAGTGTATAAAATTCTATCCAAAATTAAAAGCCCCGTCTTTTTATCGAGTTCGTATTTTTGTTTGCTACCCTTTTGAATTTCAATAACGGCAACAAACTCGTTGGGTTTAATTCTGCTTGCTTGGATATCGTGCCAAATATTCATAAAAATCTCCCATAAATTTCGTATAAGCATTATAACAAATTCAACTATCTTTGTCAATGAAAAGACTATTTTATAAAAATATTTAAAATTTAATAAAAATCCTTTACAAATTTTAATAAGTTTGATAAAATAACAACACAACTTAAGGGGACGTAGCTCAGTTGGTTAGAGCGCTTCCTTGACATGGAAGAGGTCATAGGTTCGAGTCCTACCGCCCCCACCAAATACAAAAGGCACGCAAATGAGCGTGCCTTTTGTATTTGGTACGTGGCGTAGCAAGGCGAGAAACAAAATTTAGCATAAATTTTGGTTGCATTTCCGCAAGGAAATCTTGCCGAATTGGTTATCTACTATAACAACGAGACTCTATCGCTTTGCTCCAGAGTGACAAAAACGACAACTCTTTTTCGGCAAAATCCTACCGCCCTTTTTTCCATCATAAAATATTTTAATTGCCCAAATGAGCGTGCCTTTTGTATTTTGTGCGTGGCGTAGCAAGGCAAGAAACAAAATTTAATATAAATTTTGGTCGCATTTCCGTGAGGAAATCTTGCCGAATTGGTTATCTACTATAACAACGAGACTCTATCGCTTTGCTCCAGAGTGACAAAAACGACAACTCTTTTTCGGCAAAATCCTACCGCC
>JAFTKX010000071.1 GCA_017453045.1 Clostridia bacterium
ACGCTGTCCGTTCCACAAGTTAAAGGATATTTGTCTTTACAGTTTTTAATATCCATCGCGACGTAATCGACAAGACCGCTTTCTACCAACTTTTCAAGCCTTGATGGAAAAGAACCGTTGGTGTCGAGTTTTACGCTATAACCTATCTCTTTGACCTTTTTCAAAAAGTCGTCAAGCCCCACTTGTAAAAGCGGTTCTCCACCCGAAATGCAAATTCCGTCTAAAAGCCCCTTTCTCTTTTTTAAATATTCTAAAATTTCTTCTTCGTCGTATACCACGCTGTCGTTTTGAGTAACGAGTAGGGCGTTATGACAAAACGGGCAACGAAAATTACATCCGCCCGTGAATACCAAACACGCTACTTTCTCCGGGAAATCGAGCATGGTCATTTTTTGAAAACCGTAAAATTTCATATTCTCTCCGCAAGGCAAACTTTCGCCTTTTCAATATATATTCTAATATAACGAAGTTTTTTGGTCAAGCGTTTTTGCTTTATCATCATAAAAAAGACGCTTTGCGTTTAAGCATTGCGTCCTTTATCGTTTTTTAGATTATATTTTTTCTACCGTGCCGTTTTCTATCGACCTAAAGCAAGCGTCGATTATTTTCATAACGAGCCTACTTTCTTCGTGTTTTACGATAAGTTCTTCTTTTCCATTAACGACGTTTACGAAATTACGGAAAAATTCTTCCCACTCGGGCATTTCGGGTACGGGAGCAACGAATTCTTGTAAGGCTTCGACGGGACGCGGAGCCATTGTGCTAGACCTACCGTTTGCCGTAAATACAAAACCTTCTTCCCAACCGATTTCTTTAATATTTGCCTTGATTACCTTACCGTCGGCAAAACCCCAATTTGGAACGAGCGCCGTTCCGTCGTCTCCGCAAACGTGCCATCTATTTTCGCCTATATAACACCAACTGTCGACGACGATTTGGTAATGAACTCCGTTTTCAAAAGTTACTAAAATTCGGTTACAGTCGTCAACTTCGGGGAATCTTACCTTTACGGCTTCGACGTATACTGTTAACGGCTTACTTTTAACTAAATCAATCATTTGGTCGATAAGGTGAACGCTCCAGTCGTAAAGCATTCCACCGCCCGTTTCCTTACAACTTCTCCAGTCGCCCGGCAACCCTTTACAGCCGAAAAGACGAGAGTCAATAAAATACGGCTTTCCTATCAAATTTTGATCGATAACGTTTTTTATCACTCTATAATCAACGTCCCAACGACGATTTTGATGAACGGTAAACACAAGCCCCGTTTTGTCGGCAACCGCCAAAACTTCGTCTAATTCTTTAAGATTCATACAAACGGGTTTTTCGCAAACGACGTTTTTTCCCGCAAGCATTGCGGATATGCAGTAATCTCTATGGAAATTGTTTGGCGTTGAAACCAAAACCACTTGTATTTCGTTAGAGTTCCATATTTCTTCGGGGCTTGAAAAAACCTTAATACCACGAGCAATCATAAACTCTTGTTTTTCGGGCTTTATGTCGTAAGCGCCCACTATTTCTATTTCGGGAACTCTGTCTTTAATATTATCACAATGCCATTGACCTTGATTGCCAAAGCCGATTATCGCCATTTTAAGTGCCATAATTAAAACCTAATTTCTTCCTTTTTCTCCGAAGATTCGTACAATGCGTCTAAAAGTTTAGCCGATTCTAAAATGTTATCAATATGAGTTTTGGTTTTTTCACCCGTTCTTACAGCGGTTAAAAACGCTCTGTCTTCGCATTCCATTTGGTTTGGAATATTATAATTATAAGTAACCGTTTGAAGTTCGCCCTCTTTACTCGTGCTCCACAAAGTGAAATGACCGCCGTAAGTAAGCCTTGCTCCCGCCTTATCGCCAAGGAAATCAATAAACATTTCGTCTTGACCGATATTTTGCGCCCACGCGCCGTTAAACGAGATTGACGCTTTATCCGTACGGATATGACCTGAAATAAAGTCGTCTACGTCGTTTACGCCGTCAAGATTTTTAGTTTCTTCAGCCCACATACCGAGATATTTATACGATTTCATATCTTTCGCCATTTCTGAGTAGGCGTCGCAAGTAACGGTTTTGAGTTTTGCTCCGCCTAAAATATATAAAATAAGGTCAAGGAAATGAACGCCCCAGTCAATTAAAACGCCTCCGCCCGATTCAGCCTTGTTGGTAAACGCTCCGCCAAGACCTGGGATACAACGGTAACTTCTAAACGAACAATAAACGTGGTAAATATTACCGAAAACTCCGTCTTTATTCATACTTTCAAGCAATTCGACAGACTTGTTGTAACGATTTACAACGCCGATATTTAATATCTTACCTTGCTTTTTTGCTTCTTCAGCCATTTCGCAAGAAAGTTTGTAATTTACCGTGATGGGTTTTTCGCAAAATACGTGCTTACCTGCCTTTAACGCGTCCATAGAAATGGTGTAATGCGCGTAGTTTGGCGTTAACACGAATACCGCTTCTACTTCTTCGTCTTGAAGCGCTACCTTATAATCGGTAATGACGTTTTCAACCAAATTTGAATATTGGTTTTTCTTGTCTTGCGCTTTTGACTCGATAATATCGCAAGCGTATTTAATTCTAACCATATCCGAAAGATTAGAAAGGGCTGGAAAATGACCGTTAGTTGCAATTCTTCCGCAACCTATTATTGCTACGCATACTTTTTTATCCATAATTTTCTCCTTAATCTTAAAATTTTATTTGAAAGGCTTTTATAATAAGCCGTTTATAAAATCAACTGCCGATTTAATATCGTCAAAAGGCTTATCGCCCGCTTCTCTTTCGATAGTTAAATAGCCGTCGTAACCGATTTTCTTAAGGGCTTTTAAGTAGTTTACCCAGTCGACGTCGCCTTCGCCGATAGGTAATTCTTCAAAGCCCGCGCACGCGTTTATCGCGTCTACCCCACCGATTGCAAAAGCGTGATAAACTTCGGTAGGATCTTGATTTTCGTCTAATCTTCTTCCGTCTTTTAAGTGTGTGTGAACGATTTTTCCCGCTAAAATATTCACGGCTTCAACCGCGTCTTGTCCCGTTACCATCGTAAAGTTCGCAGGGTCTAAATTTACGCCTACTCCACCTTTAGTATCTTCTATAAAAGAATTTAAAACGACCGCTTTTTCAGGTCCTGTTTCAATAGCGAGAGTCGCGCCTTTTTCTTTAGCGTAAAGTCCGCACTCGGTCAACGCGTCAAGCATCACTTTATATCTCGGATTTGATTTATCTTCGGGAATAACGCCTATGTGAGTAGTAATTACTTTACTTCCAAACTCGATAGCCAAATCAATAATTTCTTTGGTCTTTTGAATTCTTTGGGGGTTATCTTCGGCTTTTTCAAAACCGAAACCGCCCATATCTCCGCATAAAGCGCTTACTTCAAGGTTTAAATCGGAAAGAAGTTTTTTATAATGCTCTTTCTTTTCTTTGGTGAGCGCGCTTGGACAAAATTCGCCGTAAGTTGCGTAAATTTGCACCCCCGACACGCCGAGTTTTTTAGCCTCTTTTAAAGCGGAGTCTAAATCCTGCATTTTCATACAATCGGTAATAACGCCTATTTTCATATTTTTACCTACTTTTTTTATCTTTTATCATAGTTGCAACTAAAACGTTCCAACTAAAAAACATCTTGTGTAAAATTCCTTCGCCCGTATCGGGATTATACGATTCGCTCATACTACCGTCTTTTTTAATACTGTCGGCAAGCATTTTAACGGTTTTTTGATATATATCGTCTGCGTCTTGGTACTTACCGTATTTTACAAGACCGCTATATATCTCGTAATTTGCTATCGTCCATACCGCGCCAAGCCAGTTTGACGGGTTTCCCGACGGCGTAAGACTGTATTGTCTTTCGTCCTTTGAAAGAGTCCTAACTCCATAGTTGCAAAGGATTTGACCGCGTTTAAGCCTTTTTATAAGCAATTCGGCGCGCCCCCTTTCTACTATACCGCAAGTAAGCGGTAAATACGAACACCAAAACTCAATTTTTATAGGTAGCGTTTTCCAAAAAGCGCCAAGACCTTTGTTGAAAATTTCAGTTTGATTCGTCTTTACCAAAATATCTTGCGAAAAGAACAAGTTTTCACGCTCGTCCCACATAATATCGTTTATATTTTTAACGAGTTCTTCTCTTTGGCGAGCGTATTTTTCATAACTAACCCCGTTTTGCTTGCATAAATTTATCAAAGCGTCGTATTCGCTTACCATATAAGAATTTAGGTAAATATCCGCAGAAGAATCTTGCGGTCTACCGAACACCGTAGGGTTGTTATCGACGCCTATCATAACGTCGCTACGCCAAAAATAAAGTCCGCTGTTTTCGTCAAATTGATTTTCTCTGTAATAGTCCATAAGTTTACAGAGTTTAGACACGTCTACCCAACAGCTATCGCCGTTTAAATTAGACGCAAGTAACGCCGACTTACATAAAAAGGGCTTATGCGCGTTTAAAACGTTAGGTCTTAAACAATAGTCGTCGTTTTCTACGTCGGCGCGTAGCATTATGGGAACAAAACCGTCTTCTTCTTGATAATCCAAGAAGTTTAAAACGTTTCCCTTAGCCCCGTCGTTTACGAGTTTACGATGGTAATCGTAATCGAAATCGTCGTCGCCTTTTAAAAGTTCAACGGTATCGTTTAAAGCGACCACCGCCCAGTAAGAATCCCAATCCCAAAGGGTGTTGGAATACGCAAGCCCCGGCTCTACGCTGTGATATTTAAGTTTGTGTTTTGGGGACTGTATTACGCCGAACGCGTATTTTTTTAAAAGATCTAATATAAGTCTTTCGTCATTTGAAAATTCCATAAAAGTATTTTGCGAGCCGTGCCGTGATAGGCACGGCTCGTTATAAAATATCATCTTGTTGAAAGCACTACGAATCCGCACGCTGGAACGGTTACGTAAGTTACTTGATTAGCGCAATTTATTTCGGTATATTTTGCAGGAAGAACGCACGCTCTATCTTCTGGAATTGCAGATTCGGTTATCTTGTAGGCGTTGAGTTTTGTCGGCGCGCCTGCGTTTTGATTTACGATTGCAATTCTCTTTGCTTCGCCCGCCTTATTAGAAATATAATAAGTCCAACCGCCGTCAGGAAGTTTAAGGGCTGAAATGATTATATCGTCCGTTCTGCTCTTTTTAGGATTTCTTTCAACGGGATATACCGTGCTACCGATATCCGAATACTTGGTTATAAGACCGAAGAAATAATATTCGGGGTGGGCTTTCCAGTCTTTATCTCTATACTGCCAAAGTCCCATAGTATGAACGTAGGAATTGGTGAAATAGGTGTCGCCTAAAATATAGTGATTGAAAGCGGTTACGCCTTGGTTTAAAGCAGCAAGCACGAATCTCGAAATATACATACCTGCGGTATAATCGTCGATATCCGTTTTGTTTACGGCGTCAAGGAAGTGTTTACCTTGACAAAATTCCGCAACGTACCATCCTTCTTTGCCAAAATCGTGAACGATATCTAAAACGTCCGCAAAGTAGTTTTCAGCGCTTTCGATAGGGTCGTTATAGTCCCAGTTATAGTTACCCGTACCCATAATATCGAAGTAATCTTTGGTTTTTTCTTGTTCTTCAACGAAATAGTTTAAGTTATGACCTTGGTTAGAAGTTCCGATAAACTTAAATTTATCTCTTAAACCGTCTTTTTCAAGCCTTTCGTCGACGACTTTACAACAGTCTGCGTACGCGTCGTAACTGATTATTGCGTTTCCTTGACCGTCGTCTAACATAAACATTTCGGCAATAACGCTAAAGCCGTAAATACAAGTATATCCTTTAACTTCGGTGAGATATTTTAAAGTTATCGAAATATTTTCGGCGTATTCTGCGTATCCGTCGAAAGTCGCCGTCTTTTTAGGCGCGGTAACCCAATGGTTAGGACCTACGTCTTCACGGGTGTAACCCATCCAAGTACCGTTCGTATACTTACCGTCGTAAGACGAGAACCAAGTGTAACAACCGTACCAACTAAGGTCAACGTTTATATCGTACTTTTCGCAAAGGTCTAAGATTTTGTAAAGCGCTTGCATTTCGACGCTGTTAAAATCAACGCCTGCGCCGTTATAGTCGAAAGTGTTAGGATCGGCGTTATCGTTTGCCCTTTCGTTAAATTCGGGGAAGAATTTAATACGGGTAAACTGAATATTCATATCAGATATTCTTTGCTCCCAAAGGGCTTCGTCTTCAGGCGTCATGTTGTTCCACGGCATAAAGATATCCGTATCCATTTGAGCGCCGATTCCGTCTAAAGTAGTAGCGTACGGATCTAACAAATCGTATCTTAAATAGTTTGAGTCAACTTGAACTTCAGCAGGCGTACTGCTACTTTGAGAAACGCTTTCAGACTCCGAATCCTTCCTTTTTCCGCAAGAAATAGCGGTAAACGCCATTAATAATGCGAATACTAAACATAAAATTCTTTTCATAAAAACTCCTTAAACGGTTTTGTCGGAAACTACGACTAAACCCTTTGCCGGAACGGTTAAATATACAACGCCCGTTTTAGCGTTTACCGTACCCGAAGAATTGATAACTTTAAGCGCTCCATCTTCAGGAATAGACGCGCCTGTAAGACGAAATACGTTCATATCTTGAGCGCGGTCTGCCCTGCCGTTTACGATAGCGATCTTTTTGGTTTCGTCAGAATCGTTTACGGCGACGTAAGTCCAACTTCCGTCGGGAAGTTTTAACGCGGTTATCGCTATATTTTTATCGGTTGATTTACCTTCGTAACTGTCGGTAATCGGGAAAACTTGGCTACCGATATCGCTGTACTTACAAAGTAGCGACCACGAATACCATACGGGTTTAGCCTTAAATCCGTCTTCTCTAAACTTAAATAAACCGAGTTGGTTTAACGTTCCGTCGTAATAACAATCGCTAAATACGAAGTATTTAATGTTAGTACAACCGCCGTTTACCATATTAGTAAAGAACTTCGCCATAAAAAGCGCTCTGTCGTAAGTGTCGGAGTCGCTATTCGTTACGGGAGTAAGGAAATTGCTCGTACCGCTTTCTGCAATACCCCAACTTATACCGTACTTTTCGCAAACTTCGCTATAAAGTTGAGCAAAATCGAGCATTACGGCGTTTTCAGTAGATATATTAAACGGATAAACGGACGACGTTCCCTTTTCAAACACGCCGTGCGAAAGATAACGTTCTTCGTATAAACTTGAATTGTTGTTATAGTCGGCAGGTCCTGAAATTTGAACTCTGTCTTTTAAACCTAAAGCGGTAAGTCGTGATTTTACCGAGTTGAGAATAGTAACTAATTGAGAAACGTTACCCGCACCAACTACGCCTTCAGGCTCTGGGAATACGCTTATTTCGTTTATACAAGTATAATGCTTGGTTTCAAATAAATATTTAAGACAAGCGACGATAGACTCTGCGTATTCTTCGTTTGGATTTGCGGTAAGAGTAGGCGCAACCATCCAAGAATTTATGCCGTTTTGACCGTATTTTCCACCGAGCCAACTACCGTCGTATTTACCGTCGACCGAATCGAAAGTAGTTCTACAACCGTACCAACTTAAGTCAACTTTTACTCCGTTCGCTTCAAAAACGTCTAAAAGTTTGTATAAGTAGTTCATTTCGGCAGAGTTAAAGTCTACGTCTTTACTGTAATAGTCAAAAACGTTAGGATCGTCGTTATCGTTTGCCCTTTCGTACATTTCGGGATAAAAACGAATACGAACGTTTTGTAAATTCATTTCCTTTAAGGCGTCGACCTGAATTTTCCACTCGTCGTCAGAAAGTCTATTTTCTGCTTCGACTATACAAGTATCGAATTGCGCGCCGAAACCTTCGGTCGTTCTTGCAAGCGGTTCTTTTACGTCGTAACGGGTATAACCTTGAGCAATTTGCTCGTCGCTTATAACTATATCTTGCAAACCAGCGGAAGTCGACGCAGACTCGCTATTTTTTTTGCTTTCCGACGAACCTTTGCCACCGCAAGAAGTCGTTATAACACACGCCATAAGCGTTGCTATTGTCATCAAAAAAGGTCTTTTTTTCATTTTATTTCTTTTTTCCTCTTAAAATTACGACTGAAGAAAGCATCAAAAGCGAAAGTAAAGCAGTACCGCCTACGCTACTTTTACAACCTTTTTTAGTAGAGGTTATTTCCGAAACCGACTCGCTCTCACTTTCAGAAGAAGTGTTTCCACCCGGAACGAAAGCGTCTACAACGTTTAAAATTAAATAGTTGGTAGCGGTTTTCGTTCCCGTCGTAGCCGTTATCGTAACGATATATTCACCGCTTTCAGACGGACACCATACCCAGTATCCGTTACGGAAAGAGCCGATATCGATACCGTTACATTTTGCCGAATAACTTATTTTCTCGTCGCCTTCGTAACTGAAAAGTTGATCTAATTTAATTTCGATATCAAGCCCTGTTTCATAACTTGCAGAAGGCGAATAAGTCAACGCTTTAAGTGGGAAATCGGGAACGGGACATTTTTCGTATGGGGTTTGATTACCGTTATCTAACGAAGTAATTTCAACCGTTTTTACGTTTACGAAACAATTAGTGTCTTCAAAGTTAATTCCGCCCGGGAAATCGCTACTTGGCCAAAAGCCTACGTAACCGCTCGTGTTTGAGAAACTGTAATCTACGTAACCGTTAGTCGTCGTAGTCATAATATCAACGTCTCTTTGGAAATATTCCATTGCGGGTTCGCCGTCGAAATAGAACTTGAAAGTTTTACCGGTAACTTCTCTCAAATTACCCCTATGTTCTTCTTCTCTCGTTTCGTTCGTGAAAGTAAATTCAAACCAATGATATTCGCCGTCGTTCCAAGCAACGTCGTTACTTTCGGCAACTGCCTTTCTGTTCGCGCCGTTTCCAACGAAACATTCGTTAAGATATAAAACGGTTTTCGTAAATCCTTGTAAATTTTCAAAACAAATGCTGAAGTTTGCCTTATGTCCGTTCCAAGGACAAGTTGTAGCGGCGATAGGATAATCAGAATTGATTTGGAAGGAAATATAAAGGTTTGAATAGTCGTGGTCGTAACTATAACCGAGTTCCGAAGGTCGAGTTAAATTGAGTTTTGCATACATAGAAAACGCAAATTCGCTAAACTTGTTGGTTTGGTAAAGAGCGTAAACGCTACTACCCTTGTTAAAGTTTTTAAAGGTCATACCTTCGGTTTCATCAATTTCAACAAGACCTGACGCTACGTTGTCGGTAATCCAGTCGTACTTGTTAGTTGCAAGGTTATTTTGCTCTGCAACTTCTTTAGTATACGGCTCGTCGCCTTCCGCTAACGCTACGAAAGATAAACAAGTTGAAAGAGTTAAAACGCTAATTAAAAGCGCTAATATAAATCTAAATTTTCTCATATTTTCTCCTAAATCTAATTACGCTCTATCAGCCATATAAAGATTATATTGTCTTGTAAGCCATACGATATAATCGCCTGCTTGAGTTCTATACGCCGCCGATTCGGTAGGATAAGTTACAGCAGGATCTGAACTACCGTTCCAAGTAGGAACAGCGCATCTTTCGTAGATATGTGATTCCGCTAAAGTAAAATTACTACCTTCAGTAGCAGGCATATTGTGGAACAACATACCGTCGGTTGCGTTTTTAATAGTCTTCGCGCTTTCAACCTTTGCTATCCAACCGAGTTCTTCTTGAGAATAAGAATCGAAAAGTCTATAAGCAAATTCGTCGTTGTGTAAAAGAGCGAATACACCCGAATACGGACGTGAAGTTAAATAGATTTCTTTATATTGTTCAGGATAGGTGTAGAAACCTTCGCCTGCGTCAACCCAATGTTTACCTTCGATACCGTACGCGCAAAGTTCGTAGTTTTTAACGTCTGAATACATCCAGTCGAGATATTTTACGATAAGTTCAGCGTTGTCGGATCTACTGTTTACGATAAGACAGTCGGTAGTTCTCGACGCTTCTGCAAACGCGCCTGAACCTTCGATTGCGTTGCCTTGCGCGTCAACTGCGTCAAGCGGTTGTAAAACGGTAAATTGAGCGTTAGGATTAACAGCCTTAAC
This sequence comes from Clostridia bacterium, assembly GCA_017453045.1. Classification (GTDB taxonomy): domain Bacteria; phylum Bacillota; class Clostridia; order Christensenellales; family Borkfalkiaceae; genus UBA10281. Next base: position 10,047 of record JAFTKX010000071.1, read on the forward strand.
TTGTCTTGTAACGTTGATAAGGTTTAAAATGTTAGTATCTACGCAATATACGCCCGTTTTACCGTTTGAGAAATCGTTTAAACGAGTAACGTTATCTCTAATGGTGTTATCTGCTTCCCAAAGACCTTCAGATCTCCAGAGATATTCGTAGTTGAGCATTTTTTGATAGCCGTCGCTAAGCCAACCCGGTACTACTTCTTTAACAGAGCCGTCGCTATTGTAGTTAACCGCTTTATATTGATAGCCTGCCGTTCCGCAAGCGCCTGCTAAAATAGCAAATTCGATATCGTAAGGATTGCCGATAAGCGGAATAGTACAAGCGGAAATCTTTGATTTCATTGCGCGGAGCATATCGGTAAAATCGTCGATAGTTTGACAATATTTTAAAGTTCCGTTAGACGAAGCCGCTTCTTGCTTATTATCGGTGTATCCTGCAAGGAGCATATAGTCTTTTCTAACTAAAATACCTTTGATTTTAGACTTATTAACCGATGGAATACCGATAATATCGCCTTCGTAAGTCGTAGTAGCGTACATTGCCTGCTGGTCAATCGCTTCGTAAATATTAGAACCGTGCTCTGCCAAAAGATTGCTTAAGTCCATAACGATATTAGGTTGGTTTAATACCGTTTCTTCAAGACCTGCTTGTCCAAGATAAGAAACTGCCGCGTCCCATTGTCCCGTACTCATAACACCGCCGAAGTTAGAACTGAAAGTATCGTGAGTGTTGTACATAATTTTAAGGTCGATAGCGTTGCCAGTATCTTCATAGAATTTCTTTTCTATGGCTTCTTTAACTGCGTTTTCTCCACTACCTGCTACGTAAGCGCCGTAGATGTTGCTTTCGTCAACGTAAATTTTAAGTTCAACTGCGTCGCCTTTAACAGCGTCCCACGACGGTCTCGATTCTGAAGCCGAAACCGATTCGCTCGTACTTTCGGTATTCTTTCTCTTTTTGCAAGAAAGAGCGCCGAAAGCAAGTATAAGCACTAAAAATAAAACTAAAATTCTTTTCATCATAACCTCCATAAATTTTAACTTTTTCTTATTTAAATTAATTACGGTTTTATAGCCGTATAAAAATTTACGATTTTAACTATTCTTTAACCGAGCCTACGAGAACTCCGCTAATGAAATATTTTTGTAAGAACGGATACACTATAACGATAGGCAAAGTAGATATTACTACCGCAGCGCTTCTTACGCCTTCGGCGTTTACTCTATCCGAGCCACTACCCGCCGCCGACTGCAAACTCTCAATCGACGAGTTAAGTTCTCTAACTACCGCTTGTACCGGCCATAAGTTTTTATGCGCGCTGTCTAAAAAGAGCGACGCTTGAAACCAGTCGTTCCAAATTGCTACGGCAGAATAAAGTATTACGGTTGCAACTATCGGAAAACCTAACGGAAAAACTACCTTAAATAAAGTTTGAACGTTGTTTGCGCCTTCGAGTTGAGCGGCTTCGCAAAGAGAATCAGGAAGCCCTGCAAAGTAGTTTTTAACTAAAATGATGTACCACGCGTTTACCGAACTTGGCAAAATAATCGCCCATTGCGTATTCATAAGACCTAAGTCGTTAATGGTGAGATAGTACGGAATCGTACCGCCTGCAAAAAGCATAGGAATTATGAGTAAAGTTACGAAAAACGTTTTAAACTGCGTTTGTTTTCTCGATACGGCGTACGCGTAAAGCGAAGTTACTATAACCATAAAGAAAGTTGCCGTAACCGTCATAAATATCGAATTAAACATAGAACCTACGAACAAATCTTGCGCGCTGAATATAAACTTATACCAGTCGAAAGTAAACTCTCTGATTAAAAGACTATAGCCGTGCTTGGTTATTGCTACGTTTGAACTAAACGACGTAGACACGATATATACGACGGGCAAGACGAACATAAGCGTGAGCAATATCATAAGGATGACGTTAAAAATATCAAACGCTTTTTCACTTTTTGATTTAATCATACGTTCACCCCCTAAAATACGCCGTCTACGCCAAGTTTTTTAAGCAACTTGTTACTTGAAAGAACTAAGGCAAGAGCAACTAAACCTTGCATAAGTCCCATTGCCGCCGCATCGCTATACGCGGACGGAGAGCCTATTGATTTGTAAACGATAGTTCCTATAACTTCAGTCGTTTCCGAAAGAGCGGCAGAGCCACCCGTGAGCGTGTAAATTTGATCGAAATCATCCCTTACTAAATTACCCAAACTGAATATTACTTGAACGCCTAATACGGGGAACAAGCCCGGTATCGTAACGTACCAAAGTTGTTTTAATCTTCCACCGCCGTCGATTGATACCGCTTCGTATAAAGACGGATTTATACTCGTTATTGCGGCGAGATATACTATCGTCGAATATCCTACCGTTTTCCAAATTGCCGTGAAAGTGAGTATTGCTCGCCAATACTGCGGTGAATTGTACCACTCTATCGGCGTGCCACCGAGTTTTATAATTATCTTATTTAAAATGCCTTGGTCGGCAAAGGTCGCGGGATCGCTCGCCGTACCCGTTGCCGTTGCGAGAAACAGATAAACGATACTGTAAACTACTACCCAAGAGATGAAATATGGGAAATAGGAAATCGTTTGCACCGTCTTTTTGAAAATTCCGTCGCGCAGATAACTGAAAAGCACAGCCAAAACGATTGCGCATACGAAACCAAATATAAATTTAAGCCCAGCTAAGATAACCGTGTTTAGAGCAAGTTTGCCAAAATCTGACGTCGGTTTTGTAATTAAATCGACGAAATGTTTAAAACCACCCATCGAAGTCCATTCGCTACCCCAAATACCATCTACGACTTTAAAGTTCTTAAACGCCATTATAACGCCCGTCATAGGGAGATAACAGAAAAGTATTAAAAGGGCTATCGCAGGGATCATCATTATGTACAAATCGTAGTTTTTAACGATAGACTTAAACTTTTTGCCCGTAAAGATTTTTTTGAACGCGCCAGACAAAATTCCCCAAACGATAAGAGCGATTAAAACAGCCGAAACGCCTATTATAAGCCCTATCGCCAACTTGTTCGCGCCAAGTTCAAAATAAACGAAACCTGCGTAAACTTCGAGATTTTTAGTTTCGCTTATAGGTTCGGTACTTTGCGCGTTTTCAAAGTAAATATGTTTACCTTTTTGAATTACGGGGAAAATTTTAATAGTGTTTTCGTCGATAATTTCGGCGTTAACGCTACCGTAAGCCTTTATCTTTCCGTCAAAAGAAAAGGTTATACTTTCAACGCCGACCATATCAGCGATAAAGAAAGAGAAAACCATTCCCTTTTTGTTGTTGGCAAGTTCGCCGTCTGCAGAAAGAAATTTATCAGGCTCTAACGATTCGCCCGTAGACGCGTCGGTAGGGGTGAACGCAACTTTTTTATTAGGTCTTGTAGCGTTGTCGAACTTATAGTCGTGCCCACCGTAATTTTTTAAGGTGTTTTTGTATATGCCTTTCGCATATTCAATCGTAACTTTTTCGACGTTGTTAAGTTCTTTTACAAAATCCGTAGATTTCATATAAGAAAATTCACCCAAGCCTTTTACGTAGTTAATTCTACGAAAAGAAACCGTTACGATAAAAGCGTCGTCCGTTTGCTTTATTGATTTTAATTTCAATCTTTCTTGGTCTTCGGACATAACTTTAACGCCGTTAGATATTTCGTCAAAAGATTGCCTTATACTGTCTTCCGTAACGCCTTCTTCTTTGGCAATGGTTACGATAGCAGTTCCCGAGCCTTTTCTACCTATATCGACGTCAATCGTAGAACAACTGCAAAGCAGTAGCGCCGTCGTTATAACTATTAGGACAAGGGCAAGTATTTTTAAAGGTTTTTTAATCTTCAAAATTACACCTCCACTTCGTCGTATGCAAAACATAAATAACATACCTTGTTATTTTATAGTATATCTTATAAATAAGATATAGTAAATCGTCATTTTTAACTTGTTATTTAACTATTTTAAACCTTGTAAAAGCCGTCCAAAAGTCTACATTTAACTATTTTCAACTTGTTATTTAACACATTTTAACCACTTACGAAAATATAAACAAAAAATAGTTGAAAAATGTTAAAGTAGTGTTGATTTTCAAATACATAAGGGGAAAAAAAGTTGGAAATAGACAATAAATATCTATTTGACTATAGTTTTTTTGAAGAGCCTAAAAAGTTTAAAGATTTACTACTATACCAAATAGGCGAAATCTTTTGCGACGACAGAGCCGTAGTTGAGTCGCACGTTCATAAAAACTTATTTGAACTAACCTGCGTCATTTCGGGGAAAGGCGTAATTTACGCAGGTAACGAGTGTAAAGAAGTTGGTAAAAACGACGTTTTTATTTCTTTACCATACGAACGCCACGAAATTATTTCAGACCCTGTAAGTCCGATAAGATACTACTATATTGCGTTTAGTTACGAAAAAGATTCAGAGTTTTATAAAATATTGTACGACAACAGTATGCTCTCTCTTTCAGGCTCGATGAGAGTGTATCATTCCGCCTCGATTTTAAACACTTTTCCTACGCTTATTTCGGCGTTCGAGTCGTATAACTTGCCCTACTCCGACACTTATTTTGAACTTTCGATTAAACTTTTAACTATTGATATTTGCCGTTTTTATCAGCAAATTTACACTCAAAAATACAAATCTCCAACGATTAGCGGAGAACAAAATCTTTATTACAAAATAATGAAGTATATCGACAATAATTTAACTAAAATCGACAATTTAACCGAAATTGCAGACGATTTGAATTATAATTACGTTTATATTTCGAGAATATTTAAGCAAAAATTCGGCGAGTCAATGTACTCTTATTTTTCAAATAAAAAACTCGAACTTGCAAAAAAACTTATCGACGAAGGTAATATGACCATAACTGAAATTTCAGAGCATTTAAACTACTCGTCCATTTACGTTTTTAGCAGAATTTTTAAAAAGCGTTATGGTATAAGTCCTAATACTTACAAACAAAACAAATAATTTAAAAATTTCGGAAGGGGTTTCCCTTCCTTTATTTTTTAGCCTTTAGCGAAAAGTAAAGGGAGTGGCAAGCCACTCCCCTACGATTTTGATACACTATAAATAGCGCAATAAACCCATTTTATTGTCATTTTAAAGCCGTTAAAACTGACCACTCAAGAAGTTGGAAACTTGCTTGCAAGGGTTTAGAACTTCGCCGAGTTGCAATTTTTATTTAAAATTTATAGAATCTTGCATATTAAACACAAGCATCACACGGCTTCTACTTGAGGAGAGGCTCCGACTTCAGTCGGTGGTGAGGTGTTTTCATATATTATGTAAAAACTTTTACTATTCTTTTTTCCACCTCATCCACCGCAAGCGGTCCCCTTTCTCCTCAAGGAGAATGCTTTATTAGATTAAAAGGGAGCGGCAAGCCACTCCCCTACGAAACAAATTCAAAAGTTACAAAAAAATGAATTCCAAAGATATAAAAAACCTTGCAAGATATTTTCGTGCAAGGTTTTTATTCGTTTAATTAGTAAAGGCCTGTTCGGCAAGCAACTGATCGTCGCGTTTTTCAGGTTTTCCTATAACTTTTTCAAGCGCGTTTAATAAATTTTTCGCGTATTCGTCGTGTCCTTTGCTGTTTGGATGAATTGCAAGTTCCGACGACGAAAAATACGAATCGTCAAAAGGAACGAAACTGTGACAATCTATAACCGAAACTTCAGGATATTCTGCGTAGATTTCTTTCATTTTTTCGACGGTTTCTGAAAGCGAAAAGTTTATTCCGCTCTCGTCGGATCGCCAAATAGGTAATAAGGCTATTATTTTTGCGGACGGAAATTCTTTTTTTGCCAAATTTAACACTATTCGCATATTTTTTTCAAGGTCATCAAACACCTTTTCTTTTTCGCCCATACCAGCGCAAAAATGGTTAGTTCCGTTTGCGATAAAAACGTAACTTGGCTGATGGAAATAACCGCCTTTTACGTTATAAGCGTTAAAACTTCTACCCGAAATGGCTTGGTCTAAACAATTATAATTGTACGCCATGCAAACTTGGGTTACGTAAACCGACGACGGATTAAAACACTCGCTTCCTTCGGTTATACTGTCGCCGTAAAAATACATCCAACCGTTTTTGTTTGCAGGTTTAAATTCGGCGTTTTTCGTTGCGGTAATTTTTTGCAAAGCCATTGAAACGGAATATGGGAAAAAGATTGTAATTCTATTGTATTTTGGGCAATTTTCGTCGATTTTAAAGGTTTCGGTATACGATTTATCCTTTTCTACGATAAAAATATCTTTTAAAATTCTTTTTCCGTTAACGTAAAATCCGAATTGACATTCCCACGTTTCACAAGGAATATCCGAAACTAAAAATTGCAAAGACATTTCTCTTGCGTTCGTGTACACGTCGACTGCTACACCGCTTTGATACGCTCCCGAATTTCTCGTTGTGCAATCTAAATTTTGCTCGATTGATATTCTGTCGAAATACACGCCGTCGTGGGCAAGATGATAATCACGATAATTAGTTATAAGACCGTTGTCTATAAAATATTTTAAAACGCCGTCTATTTCTATATTCGGCAACTCAAAACCTTTAAGTTCTATTTCGCTTAAAGTTACTTCTACACCCTTTCGAGAATAAAAAGCAACGTCGGTAATCTCGTCTCTACTGTTTCCGTAAGAAGTTTTAGCGAAACCGTTATCGACGTCGATATACACCCTATATTTTGACAAAAGTAACTTTACGCTGTATTCGGTATTTAATTCAAAGCGTTTACCGCCGTCTTTAGTCTTTATTATGTTAGACTTACGAGCAAAATCGGGAGCGTAGCCGTTAAAATTCAAGCCGTCGCCATCGCGTAAGACCGTAAATCTCGACTGATAAACGAATTTTGAAGTAAATTTACCCGTCTCGCCGAAATTAACGAAAAACAACTCGTCGGGATAGGGAAAATCGCTATCTTCGGTATCTTCGGTTGGCATTTTGATTATAGAAAACTTAAATTTAAGTTCTACTAAATCGTCTGAAAGTGGTTTTTTTGGCAAAACTGCGCCTATTTTCATAATAACCCCGTTTTAAAAAGTGCGCCGATTAAGGCGCACTTTTCATTTTGTTTATTTTACAACTTATAAGTTGCTAATTACGCTCTTTTTTTCAAACGTCTGATTGCTACGAGCGCTGCAAGAGCAAGGAAAGGAGCAGTTGCAAACGAACCCATACAACCTGAGCCACTTCCACTTTCTTGCGGTTTACTTTCGTCTAACGCCGTGCGGAGAGCAACGAGAGCGTCGTGCTTGGTTGTCAATGCTTTTTGAGCGTCGGTAAGGGCTTCGTACGCGCTTTCAGCAGTTTCAACTGCAAGTTCAACGTCTACTCTGTTTTCTTCTGTAAGTTCAGGAATAGCGTTTACGAGCGCGTCAAATGCAGCCGCTGCGTCAACGTTGATTTCGTACGCTTCGATTGCAGACGCTAAAGCGTCGAGTTTATCCTTGTTAGTTACGAGAGCCTTTCCGTTAGGACTTAACAAATCGTAAGCCGATTTAGCGGTTGTATACGCCGACTTAGCATCGTCGTAGTTGTCAGCGTTAACTTCGGTAGGAAGTAATTCGATAGCGTCGATAACATCTTCAACTGCTAAAAGTTCAGCGTCGTACGCTTGGATATTTGCTAAAATTGAATTTAACGCGTTAGTATTGAACGCTGCGAGCATATCGTAGTTTAACGTTTCGTAAGTTTCAGCGTACTCTGCGTATGCTAATCTAATATCGTCGATATTATCGGCGTTAATTGCAGTAGAAGCGGTTGCTACCATACTTGCGTTAAGCGCTGTAACGTCAACGTTTGGAACGAAACCTTCGGTTACGCCGTCAATTCTTAAGTTTTCAAGAGTCATAAGACCGTTTGAAGATCCTTCTGTGTAAAGGAAATATTCAATACCGAAATAAGATTCGCCTTGAAGATTTTCGTTTTCAGAGAAATATTGAAGATTGTAAGTTGTGCCAGAAGGCGCTTTCATAGTGATATAAACGTCTACGCCACCGTCTGCATCTTCGGTATAGAATTCAAATACGGTATAACTATTGTATACGTACCAAATATCGTTTCCGTTGATACCTTGGCCAAGGTCGTAACCGCCAAGGATTGTAGAGCCTTCTAATCTTGCATCATGTTGCATTACGCCGTTGATACATTCAAAAATCTTCATTCCGTCTGCGCCGACTTGAAGAACAATATAGTTTCCGCTTGCTTCAGGGAAGTTCGAGCCGTTTAAACGAAGTTTTGCTTCTTTACTTCTGATGATGAAGTATACGTTGCCGTATGAACTATCAGTTCTTGGAAGCGTTCCGTCTAAGTTAACTTTTACGGTATCTTCGTTTTGAAGTTTATGGTTAAGGAGTAAGCCTCCGGTCTTTGCATCCCATAAAGCCGCGCCGTTTGCGTTAAATTCAAAACCAGCCATGCTATGACCTGCTTTCCAGTATTTTCTATCGCTTGCAAAGTTTACTTCGTCGCCGAAACTTCTTGCTACGAAAGGTTCTTCGCTTGCGTGTTCTACTTTAAAGTTAGTTACGGTAATCTTTTCGGTTGCAACGTTACATCCGCTATAAGCGCCGACTGCAACGCCGTGCGCGCCGTGGAACGCCGTGTTTTCAACCGTATATTCTAAGGTGTAAGTTTCGCCAACTAAACCTACTACGCCACTTGCTTTGTAAGAAATAGTTACGTTTACGCCCGTTTCAGTATCTTCAGTTACGATAACGATATCAGTAATTTGAAGGTGCGCTTTGTTGAATTCAGTAGTTGGAACGGTAGAAACCATTTGTTGAGTAACTACGCCGTCTACACAGTAAACGAAATACATTGCCGAACTGTTACCAAATACAAGAGCCATCCAAGTTCCTTGTGGAGCGCCAGTATTTCCGCCGTGATCAAATGCCGTTATAGGACGTCCTGCGTTGATAGTATCTGCATCGTCCATAGCCTTGAACATAACGTAGAGTTGTCCCCAAGAAGTAGTAGTTGTAGCGTCAAATCTAACGGTAATGGTAGAATCGGCTTTAACGTTATTCTTTAAGAGCATTGCCTTATGAGATGCAGTTGAGCCGTTAAATGCTAAACCGTAGTTATCAACAGATACGTCAGAAGCGTTTACGTTACCGTATTTGCTCCAGTTTTTAACGTCTTGAGCAAGGTTAGTTGCGTCGTAAGCAGGTTCTGCTAAAGATTCTTCGTAAAGTTCTAAAGATTCAACTACTGCGTTGAGTTTTGCAACGTTAGTTACTTCTGCTTGTTGGTCAGGAGTAAGAGCGCCGTAAGCGTCAACTACTGCTTGAATACTTGCTTTAAGACCTTCCGTATAGTTAATTCTGTTAACTTCGGTAGGAAGCGCGTCAATTGCGCCCTCTACTGCGCCTATAGGATTGTTTGCGATATAATCTTCGTAAGAATATTCAGACGCAAGTTCGTCAACAAATACGTTATAGTAAATTGTTTTACCGTTTGCTACGTCGTATCCACCGTTTCCGCCAAAACGGTCCATAATTAAATGTCCGTCGCCCCAAAGTTTTTTGTTAGCGCTTTGGTAAGTTGCAGTAAGGTCGCCTACGCCTTGATCACTTTCAGCAACGCCATTTCTATAATCAGTTACGTCGTAGGTTACGGTGATAAGTACGCCTTGATCGTTATCAGTCGTAGTAATTTTTAAAGTATTCTTTTGGTTTACCGTATACCAGAAATCATAGCCGTTATACGCAGACGTCCAAAGAGTTTGTACTTTAGATACAACGCCGTCAACACATTCGTAAATCGCAGCGCTTGCTCCGTTCGTTCTAACAACTGCCAACCAGTTTCCTGTTGAAGTTGTAGGCATTGAGTTAGAGGTAAGAACGTCGACAGGCTCTTTTGCCTTAACTATTATTGCGTCATAGAACCATTGATCTGAGGTAACGTAACCGTCTTCAACGATTGTAAGGGTTGAATTTCCGCCGATTTTGTTAGTAACAGCAGTATAGTTTGCGTCAGCGCCTACCATGCCGTTCGTTCCAAAAGTAAAATCATTACTTACAGAAGTACTTACCCATTTGCTTGAATCCATAGCAAAGTCGTTACCTTCGTAAACAGGATCGTCGTTAACTTCTTCTTTTATTTCTTCAACGAAAACGTTAATGAGTGAATATTGTTCATCAGTAATAGTACCACCACCTGAACGGTTAATAGCAATACTACCCGTTCCGTGAAGAGCGGTATTAGTAGATTTATAACTTACCGTAAAGGTTTGACCACTTGGCGTATGGTTTATACCATTAGTTGGCGTAAACGAAGCAGTCAATTCAACGCCGTCAGTTACGTCTTTAACAGTAATTTCCCAAGTGTTTACTTGCTTAAACAAAAACCAGTTGTCGTTTCCGTCTTTAAGCGGAGTTGATGCAACAGAAGAAACAACACCGTTAACACATTCATAAACAACGATTGCTGTGTTTTCATGAGTGACAGCAACAGCAAGCCAATCTCCCTCGGACTCTGTTATAGTTGGATTCCAGAGGAAAACGTCAGGATCATTTACCTTGAGCATAATTGCATGACGTCCCCATTGACCATCTAAAATACGAGCGTCATCAACAACTTTAATTTTTGCATTTGCATAAATTGCATTAGACGCCGCGCAATAAGATGCCCCTGTTGTTTTTAACCCGTCTTCAGTAACCTCTATGTTGTAAGGCCACATCCATTTTGTTGAGTCTTTTGCATAGTCAACGGGTTCTGCGCTCGTTGCAAATACAGATGATACTGAAAGCGCGAGAGCAAGAGCAACCGTCATAATCATGCTAAGCAAGACTAAAAGTTTTTTTCTCATTATTTACCTCCTAAAAATTGCGTTAAACGCTTTTAACGGTATAATTTTACATTATATAATTTGTCATTTCAATGGCATAAATATACTGTTTATTTAACAAATTTTAACTTTGCATTTTGAAAATATAAAAAACGTAAGTGTATTTTTGATAATTTTTATCTTTTTGTATGAATTTTATTAAATTTCAATACTTTTGACGAGATTTATTTCCTCTCAAGGCTACGATAAAAAGGGAGTGGCAAGCCACTCCCCTACGATTTTGATTACTTTATTAAAAAAAACGATAACTTATAGAAAATACGCTTTTCAACTTTAAAAATTTTTATAATTCGTACGAGCCGAATGTGTATTCAACTTCGTCAAATTTAACGATACAGTTTGGCGGTACGGTTAGTTTGGTAACCGTTTTCCCGTCGATTTTATAAACTCCAACTTTCAGCGTTCCATTTGCAGTTTCAAACGAATATTTTATCTCGCTTAAAGATTTAGGCAAATTTGGTTTTAAAGTAAAGGTGTTTAAGCCCGTAATTTGCAAACCGCAAAGTCCCGTTATCATATATTCGATTATAGGACTGTACATATGATGATTTAACGAATTCGTAAGTTCAAAATCTTCGCAAAGAGCCGTTTGCCCGTTTACCGCCCAGTATCCGAAAGACGGATAATCTTGCCTTTCCAAAATTCTAACGCCCAAATCAGAACGACCGCATCTTTTTAAAACGTCGAAAACGAACTTGTTGCCGAGTATTCCGAAATGATTTGCGCAGTCGTGTTCTTCCAAATACGAACAAACTCGTTTGCTCATATCCTTAATTCCCACGTAGTCGATAGCAGCCATACCCGTTAAACTCTTTTCGTCTTGGTATTTATTTAGTATCGCTTGGCTTGTTTTTCGACTTATAGCCCTATATTTGTCGATTTTCGTCTTGTCAACAATTTCAGAAAACTCCGCCATAATATCAAGCATAAGTTTATAACAACAACTTGTAGAAAGTTCTAACGGACACAAATCAAACTTTATGTTTTTAGCGTAGTTCCAGTCGCCAAGGCCAACGCAAAGAAGGTCGTTAAATTTGTAATATTCTAAATAGTTTAAATATTTTTCCAAATACGGATAAACTTCTTTTACCACCGCGACGTCGCCGTAGTATTTTAAAAGAGCCTGTGGAATACGGAAAAACGCTAAATCCCACGCAGGTCCGCTACCCCAGTTATAACCCCAACCGCAAGTTGGAATAATTGCGGAAATTTGACCTGTCGGCAGTTGGTTGTCCTTAAAATCGTCTATCCATTTTTTATACGCAAATTGCATATCGAAATTATAAACGCTCGGCTCGATTGAAAGATGAGCGTCGCCCGTCCAACCGTTTTTCTCCCTATGCGGACAGTCGGTTGGCATGCCGTGATAATTTGAAAGAATTGCGTTCGTAGACATTGCGTACAATTTATTAAGCATTTCAGACGACGAACTAAACTCGCCCTTTTTCTTTAAATCAGTACGAACGAAATAGGCTTTAATATCTAAAATTTCGGCTTCGGTATAAACGGCTACGTATCTAAAACCGTGATAGACGAATTTTGGCTTATACTCGTTTACCCCACCGACGAGTTTACACCCGTCTTTTTGGTAGGTTGGCGAGTTGTATATATACATTGAATTAGAAACGTTATCAATGCAGTTGTTGGTAATTCTATCCGAATATTCAAAATAGACTAAATCACCGTCGTTGCCAGCAATTTTTGCGCTACAATAACCAGCGATATTTTTACCAAAATCGTATATTTTACACTCTTTTCCGTCAATGATTTTGACAGGCGAAAGTTCTTCGCACTCTTTAATTGGCGGAATAAACGACGGAGTTAAAACACCGCCCGGCGGAGTTGCTAAAGTTACGCCGTGATAAACTCTTTCTTTTGAAAAATCGTAAAACTCGCCTACTCTTAAAGTATTTGAAACGAGTTCGCCGTTAGAAACTTGCCAACTTCTATCCGACACGACCGTTTCTACGCCGTCGCAATTAAGACTAAAGAGCATTTTTACGCAATCTCTCCAAGGCGCTCTAAAAAATCCCCAAGTGTCTTGCGAAGTTTGGTTATACCATCCGTCGCCCAAAATTACGTCGATTACGTTTTCGCCTACTAAAAGCATATCGCTAACGTCGTAACTTGAATATAAAACCCTTTGATGATACGCCGTAAAAGCAGGCTCTAAAACCCTGTCCCCAACGCGTTTTCCATTTAAGTAAAGTTCATACATACCAAGCCCGCACATATGAATAATCGACTTATACGGGCGTTTTTCTAAATTAAAGGTCTTTTTTAAGTACTGAGCGGGAGAACCGCATTTCTTTTGTTCTTCAACGAAAGCCGAGCCGTTTGAAATCCATTTTGCACTCCCAAAATTTTTAATCGTAGCAGTAAAAAACGCTTTACCTGATATCTCGTCGTACGCGTCTGTTTTTACTTGCACTTGGTAAGAATATTCTTTGAGCGGAATAAGGTTTAAGTCTTCTACGATACAAAGTTGCTCGCTTATATTTTGACTTTTTTCATAAACTACAGTTTGACCGTCGAAAACCGACAGTTTGAAAAACTCTTGTCTTTTGCAGTCTTTTACGCTCCAAGTAAAATATAAAGTTCCGTCTGCGTTTATTAAATTTTCTTGTCCGTTTATTTTAAGATTGTAAATTCTACTCATAATTAAATATCAAACCACTTGAAAGGTTCTTTTAAAGCCTTTCTCGCAACGTCAAGCATTCCCATTAAGTCGATTGTTTCTTCGCAGTCTACTGGAACTTTTCCGCTTGCGAAAAATTCAACGAGTTGTTCCATACTTCTTTGTTGATATCCGTCGCCTATCGTGTAAAAATGTGCGGTGTTATCAGGCATTTCGGCTGAAATTATAAACGGTACGCCGTAAGGATCGTCCGTGTGCATTTGTAAAAACGACGCAGTTCTTCCGTTGCCGTAATCTATTACTATATTTCTATGTCTGCTATTTTGAACAGCCATCATACGCTTTGCTCCGCTTTTCATTACCGTACACATAATCTCAAAAATGTGTATTGCGTAAATATCGAAAAGGAAACATCCCGTAACCATACAATGATCCGCGCCAACCGCGCTTTCTCTATACGGTTTTAATTCGTCTGCAAAACGGAGCGACGAACTCGAATAAGTCGGAGTTCCGTATTCTTTTGCCAAATCGAAAATCTTTTTAGCCGTTTGTTTATCGGTTGCAAAAGTCTTATCTATAAAGGTAGGCTTTCCACTCTTTAACGCGTATTCCGAAAGTTCGTAGTGAAACTCCGGATTATCGGGCGATAAAACTACGATAAAGTCGGATTTATCGACGAGTTCTTCAATCGTGTCGCACTTTTCTACTTGATGCGCTTTGCACCACTCGTCAGTCGTAACGCCGTCGGGCGCGACGTCGGTTTTCGCATAGGCGTAACAAACGTCGAAACCGAGTTCTTTTGCCCTTTCGTTATTTCTTATCATATCGGGATAATTGTTTGCGTGCCACTCGCTTAAATAATTGTCAATAAAGCCTATCTTTTTCATATTTCCCTCCTATTTTGTTCTGTAAAACAAACGCTTATTTTACAAATTCGCACAAGTCGTACTTACCGCTTTGCATTACGTATAAGTAGTTGCCTTTAATTTCGGTAATTTCAGTCAAACACCAACGATTAGAAAGTTCGTCGTTTATCTTTAAGAAAATATACGCCGTTTTGCCTTGATAAAGTTTTAAAAGTCCTACTTCTAAATCGTATTCGGTCGACGCCTTCAAAGAAAGATTTACAGTTTGACCGCCGATTATTGCGTAAGTTGACGTAAGCGTTATGGCTAAATCGTTTCTCTTACCGTCTTCGGTCATAAAGAATACTCTTAAATTTCCGCTCGCATAATTTGACGAACTTCCCGTTTTTACTCTAAATTTAAAGGAATACGCGTCGCCTACGATTGCCGTTGAAAAACCGTCCGCAAGGGTTGCGTTTTGAAGACCTAAACTTTCTAAAGTGTATCTCGTAAACTCGTTGCCCCTATAAGAAGCGCGCGTGTCGCTTATATTGTCAACGGTAGGTACGGTTATATTTGAAGTGTCGACTTCAGGCTCGAAATTTGGATCGTCTTTGTCGTATAACGTAATATAAGAATCTGCAATTTCACCGTTTTCAGCCAAGTCGATACAAGTTCCGCCTATAAGCGGAACGCCGTTACCGGGGTTAGTTCCTTTAATTTCGCCCGTTGACGGAACTACGTAATTTATCGTGTCGTACGTCGAACTCTTTTGTCCGAAAGTCAATCTTACGCCTTGGTATACGATACTAAAACTGTTTCTGTGTTCGTGTCCGCAGAAAATACTGTCTACGCCCAAGTTCTTAAGTCCGTTCCATACTTTGTTGTCGGTATCCCAAGATGAAATAGTATTGCCGATTACGCCAAAGTCGCCTTCGTTTCCAACTTCGTCAAGATTTATAGGATTTGACAAGATATTTTCGGTATAACCGTAAGTTTTTGCCGCGTCTTTAAACGCTTGAATTGCGATATGGAAACAGAAAGACAATTTTACGTTTGGATAAGTTTGTTTAAGGCGGGTTACCGAACTCGTATACCAGTCTATTTGGTCTTGACCAAATCCTTGGAATTTTGATATGGTATGTCCGTTTTTAAGACTTTCTTGACTTAAATTGCCCGCTCCGTTACTGTCGAGCATATAGAAAACTCTGGTTATCGTTCCGCCTTGAGAAATACCTACGGTATAGTTGCCGTTACCCGTTAATTCTCTTTGCTTGAAAAGGCAATACTCGGAATTTTCGTATTGAGCGCATTGCCAGTCTACGCCAAGGTTTGTTTCAGCGTCGTGATTGCCAAGAATAGGCGCCCAAGGTATTTGTAATGAATCCATAAATTCAACGAGTTCAAGAAGATTTGAACCGCTGTCGTCAAATTCTCCGTAGACGTTGTCGCCCGTCATTATAATAAGGTCGGGATCGTATTTTTCAACGACTTGTCTTATTTGATTGCGATATCTAACCGCAGGACCACCGCTACCTACCCACGCAGTACCTATACGCGCTTGATAACGCTGTTGAGAGCCGTCGATTGTTTGAATATCGGTTATTTGCATAACTCTAACTTCTCTACCCTCTTCAACTTCAACCGTAAAGTCTATTAAAGGTTCTTCCTGCGGTTGTTGATTAGGATCGGACGGCTGACTTGACGGCTCGCTATTTGGTTGAGACGTTGACGATCCGCCTTGTTGCGAACTCGACTGCGGACTCGAATTAGAACCGCTTTCAGACGCTGAATTGCGTTTGCCACAAGCAAAAAAGTTAAAGCATAAGCATAGACACAATACAGTTGCAAAGATTTTTACTAATAGTGACTTTTTCATACGATATTCTCCCTTACGAAATAATCATTTCGAGAGAATTTTAGCATACAAGCATTTTAGTTTTCAATAGTAATTGTTTACTACTTATTTAACTTTTTTATATCTTTCAGTAAAATAATTTAACAATATTATACTATATCTTTAACCGAAAGTACAATAAAATTTCTCTATTTTTAAAAAAATCAATCTATAGACACGTTTTTGCAATTATTTATCTCAATTAATGGAAATTTTACTTCAGGCACTCTTTCAGAATATATCTTATTGCTTTTGTTATCTTTTATAACTAATCCGTCGACTGCTTTAGCGTAAACTAACCCGTACCCAAAGGTGTTTAAAACGTTGTTTTCTACCAAGATGTTTTTATGAACGTATACGCCTTGCTCGTCGCTCGACGGATCAATTACTATCGCAGCCGTTCCCCACGCGTAGTTACAACCTCTAAATTCGTTGTTCCTTATAATTAAACCGTCGACTTTTCCCGACTCGTACCAATCTCTCGCGTCGGACGTTACGTGTATTCCGCAAGCCATATTTTCAAATAGACAGTTTTCAATAACCATAGGTTTAACCGACGTTAATAAAAAGCCCCTTGGTCTGTTGCTACCCGTACTACATCCGCTTACGTAAACTTCGGGCATCGCCGTTATATTATCGACTACGAAACCTTCTAAGATTTCGCCTTCGACGTTTTTTACCGTAACGAAAATTTCGTCTTTCTCGTCGCTTAATACGCTCTTTAAAACCGTCGCTTTCGCTCTATGAGTATAATCTTTAGAACTTACGAATACGATTTCGTCCCCGTCGTTTATATATTTAACTCCCCTTTGTTGACCGTGCATCAAACGAACGGCGATTTTATCTTGGCAAACTTTAGTTACTTTGCCGTAAATACCGTGGATATTACAACCGTCGTCTAACATATTATAAAAACTGCAATCTACAATTTTTACAAGTCCGCTACAGTTTACGAAATGCGTCGCGTCGGCGTTGGAACTTAAAACTTCGTTCCTACCGACTTTCACTTTTACTCTAACGCCGTTTAAAGTAACGTTCTTACTCAACTGACAAATAACGCCCATAGACGGAGAACGGAATATATTTACGTTTTCAACGCTAACGTTTTGACAGTCGTTTATAAAAATTCCGCTACATTGCCTATCTTTTAACATTAAAACGAGTCTTCCGCCTAAATGCACGTTAAATCTGCCTTTAAAACTTTCGCGTAGTTTAAATTCGATACAACCGTCTTTTTCGCTTAAATAAGCGGGGGTTATCCATCTTTCGTCAACTTCTTCGTCGTCGCTTTTTAAACATTGTATATACATATAGCCCGTGTTTGCGTAGGGCGCTTTTCTCTCGGGATCGAATTCTTGACAAAAAAGCCTGCCGTGAAGTGTCTTTTCCTTGCCCGTTAAAGATTGAAATTCGCCGTTTACAACGCTTGCAGAAAATCCGTCGCGAATTTTTAAAAGAAAAGATTTTTCGCCAACTTCAACGACGTCCCCTTCAATATGTTGCGGATATTTATAATCAATATTAAAATTCTTGATCGTTACGTTTTTGCATCCGTCTAAAATAAACGGAGAAACTCCGTCGTCAAACGTAAAAGTTTGACCTTGACCGTCAAATACGACGTCGCTTTCGTTTTCAAGCAAAAACGCTACGTTTTTAACAGAGCCGTCGTTGTTAGACGGATAGTATTCTTTTTGAGTTAACTTGCCGTTAAAATCAAGTTTTTTTATAATCATCAATTTCATCTCCACTTTTAATTTACTTTTTCATTAATTTAATTGTATCATTTAAAAATTTGTGATACAATAAATTTCGTAAGTGAAAATATAAAATTTGTAAGGTGTTTAATATGGTACAAGTAGGAAAAAATACCGTTTACTATTTAGAGGGTGTAGACCATCCTATAAACTCAGTCGATTTAAGGCTCGTAAATTTTGGCGTACAGGGTAAGGACAGCAACCACTCGCACGGACCAACGAGAAAAGACGAGCACGTTCTTCAATACGTTTTTAGTGGCGAAGGCACTTATATTTTAAATAATAAGACCTATAAATTAGAGCAAAACAGTCTTTTTTATTTACCGAAAAACGAGATTGTAAAATACTTTTCAAACGCTGTAAATCCTTACGCATATTATTGGATAGGCGTTGACGGAGAAAGCGTGGTAAAGTTAATTTCCGCAATAGGACTAACTAAAGAGTCCCCCGTTATAAGTATTGACGACGACGGTATAACCGATACTTTCGAGAGTTTAAAAACGGCTGTTTTAAAAGATAACTTGTCAGGAATTTTAGAAGCAAATTCAATAGTTTTAAAACTTTTTTCATTGCTTACCAAAGCCAATTTATCTAATGATAAAACAATAAAAAACGTAAGTATGGAATACGTAAATAAAGCGCTATATTTTATACGCGAAAACTTTGGAAAAGACGTAAACGTAACCAAAATTTCAAAGGCGGTAGGACTTAAGCGCAATTATTTCGACGTAATTTTTAAACAGCGTATGGGTACGTCGCCTATTGATTATTTAATAAGTTATAGAATTGAACAAGCAAAAATTATGCTTTCTTCGGGTATGAGCGTTACCGAAACGGCTATTAACTGCGGATTTAACTCCCCGTCTAATTTTGGAGTTAAGTTCAAAAAAATGACGGGAATTACACCTTTAAATTTTAAAAAGAAATTTTCTAAAATATAAACTATAAGAAGTTTGAAATACGGCGAAATTATAAACCCTTGCGAGCAAGTTTCCAATTTCTTGTATTATAAACTATAATAATTAAAATCTTTTGCTAATCGCAAAATCTTTGCAAAACTACCGTTTTGTTGTAAAAACTATTGTTTTTACACTTTAAGTTTGAAATACGGCGAAATTGTAAACCCTTGCGAGCAAGTTTCCAATTTCTTGTATTATAAACTATATGCAAATTTTGTTCGACCACGACCGCGACAAAAGATGAATTGTCAAACTAAGTGCAACACTTAGCAAGATTTTCATAAAATAAATCTACAGGTTTTTTAAAATTTAAAACTTTCTTAGGTCTGGCGTTAATTAACGCCAGATTCTTTTTTAGTGTTTTTTCACTAACTCTATCTAAATTGTGCCCTTTAAGATAGAATTCACGTAATAAACCGTTTAAGTTTTCATTTGTACCTTTTTG
>JAFTKX010000013.1 GCA_017453045.1 Clostridia bacterium
GAAAAGGTTTACTGTATTTAATTTTAATACAAATAGTATTGCTTGTCAATATCAAAATTAAAATCAAATAATGAAAATTTTTTGAAATTTAAGAATAGTTCCTACTCTTGACAAATTAAAAAAACTGTGATACAATAGGAAAAAAGGAGAATTTATGACAAGACAAAGAAAAATAATCAAAGATATAATTTACGCATCATACGAGCATCCGACGGCAGACGCAATTTTTGCGCTTGCAAAGAAAAAAATGCCGAGTATAGCAGTCGGCACGGTATATAGAAATTTATCTTTGCTCGTCGAGAGCGGAGAAGTTAGAAAAATCGACGTGCCAAATTCTCCGTCGAGATACGATAGACCGCAAATTCCGCACGAGCATTTGATATGCAAAAATTGCGGTAAAGTCGCCGACGTTGGCGCGATTGAACTTATCGAAGTTTTAAAGGAAAAAACGGGCGAAGATATAATAGGTTATAACCTTACTATGTACTATTTATGCCCAAAATGCAAAAGTTTAAAATAATTATTAAAAAGCGTGTTAAAACGCTTGCAAAAATATAAAAAAAGGTGTAATATACCGATATAAAAATTAAATAATTTCGGATAGAGGCGCAGGGCTTATCAGTAATTTAACCTATAACCGCTCAAACGGTGGTTAAGCGAAAGGAAGTTTTGCCGAAATCGTTAGCAATTTGAGATGCGAAACGGTTGGGCGTTAAGAGAACATCTTAACGACTGTCGCTTAAATAAGCGGAGCGCTATTGTATTATATAGTAGGTTATTCCTGCAATATTGCTTTGCGCTTTATTGCAGGTTTTTTATTTGCAAAAACGCAGGCTTACATTAGATTTTGTCCGAAATGAAGGAGAAAAACATGAAGAAAATTTTAACACTCATCTTAGCGTTCGCGCTTACCCTCAGTCTTGTTAGTTGTAAAAAAGTCAACCCTGCAAAAGACCTTGAAAACGTTACGGCTAAAGGCGTTATCGTAGTTGGTATGGAATGCGCATACGCTCCTTACAACTGGGCTACGACGACTCAAAGCGAATTTACCGCAAACGTATCAAACGGAAAATACGCCGACGGATACGACGTTCAAATTGCAAAACTTATCGCAGAATATTTAGACGTTGAACTTGAAATCAAGGCTATTGAATGGGACGGACTTATTCCAGCCCTTCAATCTGGCGAAATCGATATGATTATCGCTGGTATGAGCCCAACTGATGAAAGAAAACTTTCTATCGACTTTTCAAACACTTATTTTGATTCCGAACTCGTAATGGTAGTAAAGTCGAACGGCGCTTACGCAACCGCTGATGAACTTTCCGATTTTTCAGGAGCGAAAATTACGGGACAACTCAACACTTTCCACTACAACGTTATCGACCAAATACCAAACGTAAATAGACAAACTGCGCTTGCAGATTTTGCAACGTTAATTCAATCTCTTTCAAGTGGCGCGATTGACGGATACGTTTGCGAACGTCCGGGCGCAATTTCAGCCGTAGCGTCAAATCCTGAATTTACCTTCGTTGAATTTGCCGAAGGCAATGGTTTCGTTTGCGATCCTGCCGAATCTTCAATTTCGGTTGGTCTTAGAAAAAATAGTTCCTTAACTGAAAAGGTAAACCAAGCGATAGCGTCGTTAAATAGCGATCAAAAAACTCAAATGATGGACGCTGCAATTGCTCGTCAACCGTCTGACGCTTAAAAAATTACCTAATTTGGAGAGATATGAATACTTTTGAATGGATAGGAAAGATTTTTTCCGAATATTGGAACGAATTTTTAAGAGGTATGGGAAACACTCTTATAATGGCTCTTACTGGTACTGCAATAGGTTTTTTGATCGGGCTTGCAGTAGCGATTGTAAGAACGATACCTTTAACCGAAAACGATAGCAAATTTAAGAGAGTTTCCAAAAAGATTATAGACGTGATTTTAACTGCATACGTTGAGATAATTCGTGGAACGCCGATGCTTGTTCAAGCGCTTATTATTCACTACGGTTTTTTCGTTTCACTCAATATGCACCCGCTTATATCGGCGATAATAATAATATCGTTTAACACGGGCGCGTATATGGCGGAAATCGTAAGGGGCGGTATTATTTCGGTTGATAAAGGTCAAGTTGAAGGCGCGCACGCAATAGGTATGAATCATTGGCAAACGATGACTAACGTCATACTTCCGCAAGCCATTAGAAATATCATGCCGTCAATCGGCAACGAGTTTGTCGTAAATATTAAAGACAGTTCGGTACTCAGCGTTATATCTATTACTGAACTTATGTTTATATCAAAGCAAGCGGGTGGAGCATACGCTCAATTCGTTCCGTCGTATTTAATTTGCGCGCTTATTTATTTAATACTCACTTTTACGATAACGAGAATTTTGCGCTTATTAGAAAAGAAAATGGAAGGCGGTTCGAGTTATATGATATGCGGATCGCAGTCTGATCCCGACGCTCAAATACGCGTAGTTAAGGAGAAAGACAATGGCTGAAACGATTTTAGAACTTAAACACCTTGCAAAAAGTTTTGGAGAAAACAAAGTATTAAAAGATATTAGTTTAACTGTTGAAAAGGGCGAAGTAATAAGTATTATCGGTTCTTCGGGTTCGGGTAAAAGCACAATGCTTCGTTGCGTCAATCTTTTAGAGCGTCCAACGGGTGGCGAAATTTTATTCAAGGGCGAAAATATCCTTGAAAAAAAATTCAATCTAAACGCTTATAGAACGAAAGTTGGAATGGTTTTTCAGTCTTTTAACTTGTATAACAATATGACTGCTTTTGAAAATTGCGTAAAACCGCAAATGATAGTTTTAAAAAGAAGCAGAAAAGAAGCCGAAGAAATAGCGAGAAATTTCATTGAAAAGGTTGGAATGTCCGCTTACATAAACGCAAAACCGTCGCAACTTTCGGGCGGACAAAAACAAAGAATTGCCATTGCAAGAACTTTGTCTATGAACCCTGAAGTTATCTTGTTTGACGAGCCGACTTCGGCGCTTGATCCCGAAATGGTAGGCGAAGTTTTGCAAGTTATGAAAGATTTGGCAAGCACGGGGCTTACGATGCTCGTCGTAACTCACGAGATGGGCTTTGCTAAAAACGTTTCTTCAAGGGTAGTGTTTATGGACGAAGGCGTTATAGCCGAAGAAGGCACGCCCGAAACGGTTTTAGTTAATCCGCAAAACCAAAGAACAAAAGAATTCCTTTCAAAAGTGCTTTAAAAAACGATAAAGGTCGGAACTATCCGACCTTTTACTTTACTTGCAATTTGGTTCAATTTATGATAGAATTAAAAAAGTATAAAATTTAGGATAAAGTTATGGATATTTTTGAAAGTTATCAAAATTTAGGAATAAGCAAAGCCGTGTACGATTTCGGCGAAGAAATTTTAAAAGAACTTAAAGAAAGATTTGAAAAAATCGACGGCGTTGCCGAGTATAATCAATGCAAAGTTTTAAGCGCAATGCGTAAAAACAGGGTAGACGCGAACTGTTTTTCAGCGTCTACGGGCTATGGTTATAACGACATTGGTAGAGATAAAATCGAGCAGGTATACGCCGATACTTTCCATACCGAATCGGCTCTCGTTCGTCCGCAAATAGTGTGCGGAACACATGCTTTAGCTGTGGCTCTTTCGGCTAATCTTCGCCCGGGCGACGAACTTTTATCTCCCGTCGGCAAGCCTTACGACACTTTAGAAGAAGTAATCGGCATAAGAGATTCAAAGTGTTCGCTTAAAGAATACGGCGTTTCTTACCGCCAAGTAGACCTTTTACAAGACGGAACTTTCGATTATGAAAATATCAAAAAAGCAATAAACGAAAAAACGGCGCTCGTGACTATTCAAAGAAGTAAAGGTTATCAACCGAGACCGACATTTTCGGTTAAACAAATCGGCGAACTTATTAAATTTATCAAAGAAATTAAGCCGTCGGTTAAAATAATGGTAGACAACTGTTACGGCGAATTCGTCGAAACCGAAGAACCGTCCGATTACGGCGCGGATATGATAGTCGGCTCGCTTATAAAAAACCCGGGTGGCGGTCTTGCTCCAATCGGCGGTTATATTTGCGGAACTAAAGAGTGCGTAGATAGGTGCGCATACCGTCTTTCTGCTCCCGGTCTTGGTCAAGAAGTTGGCGCAAGTTTAGGCGTTATGACGAGTTTTTATCAAGGATTTTTCCTTTCTCCAACAGTCGTTGCAGGCGCTTTAAAGGGCGCGATTTTCGCCGCTAAAATCTATGAAAAACTCGGCTTTAAGGTAGTTCCAAACGGTACGGAAGAACGTTACGACATTATTCAAGCGGTAGAACTTAAAAGCGCGGAAGGTATGATTGCTTTTTGTACAGGTATTCAAAAGGCTGCGCCCGTAGATAGTTACGTTACGCCTATTCCTTGGGCAATGCCGGGTTATGATAGCGAAGTAATAATGGCGGCGGGAGCGTTCGTTCAAGGCTCGTCTATCGAACTTTCAGCCGACGGACCAATTAGAGAGCCTTATTGCGTATATTTCCAAGGTGGACTTACTTGGTATCACGCAAAAATCGGCATACTCACTTCGTTACAAGAAATGGTAAACGCAAAACTTATAAATTTGTAAATAAATAGTGTAAATTTTATAATTTATATTGACTTATTTTTGCCCTTGTGGTATAATTTGAATATAAAATTAGGGAGGACGCTCTTATGAAACGTATTGAAACTGTAGTAACCCGTAATTTATGTGAAAGCGCTAAAAACGGTGGATGTGGCGAATGTCAAACTTCTTGTCAATCTGCTTGTAAGACCAGTTGCGGTATTGCTAACCAAAAATGCGAGAACGCAAAGGAAAGCAAGTAATTAAAACTTAGAATACCGCCTTTTTAGGCGGTATTTTTAATGTCGTTTTTTGGAGAAGATATGATACATCAATACAAACTTGGCGGATATAATATCGTTTTAGATATAAATTCAGGCTCGGTGCACGTCGTCGACGAAGTCGCTTACGACGTAATCGAGTCTTTTGAAAATACAGACCGTCAAAAAGTTATAGAAGAAATTTATAAAAAACATAGCGATAAAGCCACTTTAGACGAGATAAAAGAGTGTTTTTTGCAAGTTGAAGAACTTAAAAATAACGGTCAACTTTTCAAAGAAGACACCTTCGAGTCTATGGCTGGAAAACTTAAAGAAAAGACGTCGGGCGTAGTAAAAGCCCTTTGTTTACATATCGCGCACGTTTGCAATCTTAACTGTTCGTATTGTTTTGCAAGCCAAGGTAAATACCACGGCGAAAGAGCGGTTATGTCTTTTGAAGTCGGCAAACGCGCCCTTGATTTTTTAATTGAAAATTCGGGTAGCAGACGTAATTTGGAAGTCGACTTTTTCGGTGGCGAACCGCTTATGAATTTCGACGTAGTTAAAAGGCTCGTTGAATACGCAAGGAGCGTAGAAAAAGAAAAGAATAAAAATTTCCGCTTTACGCTTACGACTAACGGAATGCTAATCGACGACGACGTTATTGAGTTTGCTAACAAAGAGATGAGCAACGTCGTACTTTCTTTAGATGGAAGAAAGGAAGTTCACGATAAATTCCGCGTTGATTACGCTGGCAAGGGCAGTTGGGAAACTATCGTTCCGAAATTTCAAGAACTCGTTGAAAAACGCGGTGGAAAAGACTATTATATGCGCGGTACTTTCACCCATCACAACCCCGACTTTTTAGAAGATATAAAAACGATGTTAAACCTTGGTTTTACCGAACTTAGCATGGAGCCCGTAGTATGCGCGTCGGGCGATCCGTCCGAACTTACCCAAGAAGATTTACCTATCGTTTTAAAGCAGTACGAAGACCTTGCAAACCTTATGATAGAAAGGCGTGAAGCAGGCAAACCGTTTACTTTCTATCATTATATGATAGACCTCAAGGGTGGACCTTGTGTTTACAAGCGTATTTCGGGTTGCGGTTCGGGTACTGAATATATGGCTGTTACGCCTTGGGGCGACTTATATCCTTGTCATCAGTTCGTCGGCGAAGAAAAGTTCAAACTCGGCGATATTTGGAAAGGTGTAACCAACAAACCTATTCAAGACGAATTTATGGCTTGTAACGTCTACGCAAGGGAAGATTGTAAGGACTGTTGGGCAAGATTATACTGTTCGGGCGGATGCGCGGCAAACGCATATCACGCAACGGGTAGTGTAAAAGGCGTATATAAATACGGTTGCGAACTTTTCAAAAAGCGTATGGAATGCGCTATTATGGTAGAGATAAGCAAAACCGTTAGTAAGGACTAAAATGAAAACCCCGATTATAGATTTTTTAAAAAAGTACGACGGGCAAAAACCGCTTCGACTTCACATGCCGGGGCATAAAGGTAAAGGGCGTTTAGGTTTTGAAAATCTCGATCTTACCGAAATTAGCGGGGCGGACAGTTTGTTTAGCGCGAGCGGAATAATAGCCGAAAGCGAACGAAACGCAAGCGATATATTCGGCGTAAAAACTTACTACTCAACAGAAGGTTCATCTCTTGCTATTAGAGCAATGTTATACCTTTGTTATAAGTACGCTAAATCAAAAGGTCAAAAACCCTTTATTTTGGCAGGAAGAAACGCCCATAAGTCGTTTATTTCGGCTTTAGGTCTTTTAGATTTTAAAGTAAAATGGCTTTATTCGTCTAAAAAAGACGGTTATCTTTCTTGCAAAATCACCGCGAGCCAAATTGATAAAAGGCTTTCAAAATTAAAGCAAAAACCCGTTGCAGTCTATCTTACTTCGCCCGATTATTTGGGTAATATATTAGATATAAAATCAGTATCTAAAGTATGTAAAAAGCACGGCGTTTTATTGCTTGTAGACAGCGCTCACGGCAGTTATTTAAAATTTTTAAAAGAGAGTTTGTTTCCAACCGATTTGGGCGCGGATATGTGCTGTTCCTCGGCGCATAAAACTTTACCCGTTTTAACGGGCGGAGCGTATTTGCATTTAGGAAAGGAAATTGAAAATTGTGAAATTTGCGACGCAAAATTTGCTCTTTCGCTTTTCGCCTCTACAAGTCCGTCGTATCTTATAATGGCGTCGCTCGACGAAGCGAACGCGGAACTTAACGGCGATTACGCTAAAATTTTACAAGATACTGTAAAAAGAGTAGAAGTTTTAAAAAAATCTCTTAAAAAAGGCGGTTATAAACTTCTTTCAAACGAGCCGTTAAAAGTTACCGTTTTAGCAAAAGAATACGGTTATAAAGGGACTGAACTTTCGGCAATTCTTGAAAATAACGGTGTTTTTTGCGAGTTTTCGGACGCTGATTTTCTCGTTATGATGTTTACTGCGGATATAACCGAAAGCGACTACGAAAGGCTTGAAAAAGTTTTTCTTTCGATACCTAAAAAGTCCGTTATAAAAGAAAAGCCGCCTGTAGCGGTAAGACTTAAAGCAAAAACGAGCGTAAAAAACGCAATCTTTTCTTTGAGCGAAACTTTGCCAGTTGAAAAGTGCGAAGGCAGGGTGCTTTGCTCTTTAAATCTTTCTTGCCCACCTGCCGTTCAAATCATTTGTTCGGGCGAGATAATAACGAAAAAAGCAATCGAAGTTTTGAAATATTACCAAATTAAGCAATGCGACGTCGTTAAATAATAAAAAAGTAAAACGCGCCCCAAAAGTCGAACACTTTTGGGGCGCTGTTATATTATAATTCGTTTGAATTTAAATGATTTTCATTTCGTATTCGTTAGTTTTAGTCTTGCAAACAAAATCGAATAAATCGCACGCAAAAACGTCTTTTTCAAAACAAAGTCTTGCAATTCCGTCGAGTTTGTCCGCGTCTTTTTTGCGAGTTATAATAGGGAATTTCGATAATGACGAAAGAATTGACAAAGCGTTAATTTTATCTTTGGATATAGCCAAAACTTTAAGATAAAGGTCTTCGTTTAAGCATTTTCTTATAAACTTTTCTTCAATTCCTAAAAGTGAAGAAAGTAAAATTCTCGAAATTCTGGCAAAGGTGTATCGCTTAGTTTTTAATTTGTCTTTAAGTTCTTCAAGCGAACTACTGTTTTTAATAAGCCCTTTAATGCGGTTTTCAAGCCCTTCGGTACAGTCCAAAATCCCTTTTAGCGACTTTTTATCGTCCTTTAAAACCGAATAAAAAATCAAATCGTCGCAATTAGGTCTAGGCGTTTTTAAATCGTTAAAAACGAAATCGGGTAGTGAAGTTTTAGCCATATCTAAAAGTTTGTCGTCGATAGCCTTTCTTATAGCCGTAGCAGACGAAATTCCGTCGTATAAAGTTTGGTCGTTGTACGATGCCCCCTGTCTTATTATAGGGTGAATATCAAGACGGCTACCTAAATGCAAAATCGCCTTCGTATATTCGATACCTAAAATATTGTTAGGGCTTTTTAAAAGTTCGCAGTCGAGATTTTCAATATTTAATTCTTCTAAAGCCGAAACTTTAGCCCTAACTGTCGTAACGCCCGATTTTAAGCGTTTTTTGTAAATGGCTTTAAATTCTTTGGTTTCGTTGATTAAAATATCGGCTGTGGCAAGCAAAGAGTCTTTCGTTCCGCTTTCCGTTCCAAAACACAAAACGTGATTACCGCCAAAAGAGTTTGCAAGTTTAACCGCGCCTTTAGCAAAAATTTCGGCGTTTCCCGTTGCAAATACGGTGGGAAGTTCAAAAACTACGTCAGCGCCCGCTAAAATTGCGTGTTTTGCTCGCGTATACTTGTCCAAAACGGCGATTTCACCCCTTTGGGTAAAGTTTCCGCTTAAAATAACAGCCAAAATATCGGGTTTAATTTCCGACTTTATATATTCGAGATGTCTTAAGTGTCCGTTGTGAAAGGGGTTATATTCGCAAACGGCAAAACAAATTTTCAAAATGTTCTCCTAATAATTGATATTTAATAAAAAATGGTGTATAATGATATTTGACTAATAATTATATTTTATACTAACGGCAAAAAATATTCAAGAGTTTTGAGCATTTTTCCGTTAAAAGGAGCAATATGTCAAAAGTTTTAGACGATATCAAGAAAAGAGCGTCCGTTTTAGGTAAGAACATCGTTCTTCCCGAAGGCGAAGATAGTAGAGTAGTTGAAGCGGCGGCCGTTTCAGTTAAAGAAGGCGTTGCAAAGATAACCCTTCTCGGAAATCCCGACGAAATCAAAAACGCAAATCCAAACGTTGACCTTTCGGGCGTAACTATTATCGATCCGCTTACTTACCATAAAACCGAAGAATACGCAAATCTTTTGTATGAACTCAGAAAAGCAAAGGGTATGACGCTCGAACTTGCAAGAGAAACTCTTAAAAAAGACTATACTATGTACGGCGCTTTAATGCTTAAAGTCGGCGACGTTGACGGTATGGTTTCGGGCGCTTGCCACTCTACCGCAAACACCTTAAGACCGGGACTTCAAGTAATCAAAACCGCAAAAGGAACGCCTATCGTTTCGGCTTATTTCCTTATGATTGCTCCCGACCAAGGAAACAAATATTGTCCCGAAGGATGCTTTATTTACGCAGACTCCGGTCTTATTCAAAACCCAACGAGCGAAGAACTTGCGTATATCGCTCAATCTTCTGCGCAAAGCGCAAAGGCAATCGCAGGTTTAGAGCCGAGAATTGCTTTCCTTTCACACTCTACTAAAGGTTCAGCAAAACACGCAGACGTAGATAAAGTAACCGCAGCGGTTGCAAAATTCCACGAAATCGCCCCCGAATTTATGGCTGACGGCGAACTTCAATTCGACGCTGCAATCGTTCCCGAAGTAGGAGCAAGCAAAGCGCCCGGTTCACCCGTTGCAGGTAAGGCGAACGTTTTAGTTTTCCCTGACCTTGACGCAGGCAACACAAACTACAAAAACACCGAAAGACTCGGCGGTTTCCAAGCGGTTGGTCCTCTTTGTCAAGGCTTAGCAAAGCCTATAAACGATCTTTCAAGGGGTTGCCATATGGAAGATATCGTAGCGGCAGTTGCTATTACCGCATTACAAACTCAAATTATCTAAGGAGTAATATAAATGAAAGTTTTAGTTATTAACGCAGGTAGTTCTTCTCTTAAATATCAACTTATTGATATGGAAACTGAAAGTCCAATCGCAAAAGGCGGTTGCGAGAGAATAGGTCTTGAAGGATCTTTTTGTAAGCACAAGGCAAACGGTAAAGACGTAACTATTACGTCTCCAATGCCAACTCATAAGGAAGCGATTCAAGTTGTTTTAAACGCTTTGGTTGATAAAGAACACGGCGCAATTTCTTCAATGGATGAAATCGACGCTGTAGGACACAGAATAGTTCATAGCGGTGAAGAATTTAACGATTCAGTTTTATTAACCGACGAAACTATGGCGACTATCGAAAGCCTTTCCGAACTTGCTCCCCTTCATCAACCCGCAAATATTATCGGCGTTAAGGCGTGTAAGACAATTATGCCAAACGTACCTATGGTAGGCGTATTTGACACGGCTTTCCACTCGTCAATGCCCGAAAAAGCGTACATTTACGGTATTCCTTACGACGCGTATAAAGATCACAAAATTAGAAGATACGGTTTCCACGGCACGAGCCATAGATTCGTTTCCGACGAAGCCGCTAAATATCTCGGTAGACAAGGAGATAAAGACTTAAAGGTTGTAACCTTACACCTTGGTAACGGTTCTTCAATTTCGGCAGTTAAGGGCGGAAAGAGTTTAGATACTTCTATGAGTTTCACTCCGCTTGGCGGTGTTCCAATGGGAACGAGATCTGGCGATATGGACCCTGCAATCGTTGAATTTTTGGCTAACAAGTACGGTATGACTTTGGCTGAAACTATCACTTATCTTAACAAAAAGTCTGGCGTAAGCGGTTTGTCCGGCGTATCGTCTGACTTTAGAGATTTAAGAAACGCTGCCGCAGAAGGCAATCACAGAGCGCAACTTGCTCTCGACGTGTTCACTTACAGTTGTAGAAAATATCTCGGCGCTTACGCTGCGGCTCTCGGCGGAGTTGACTGTATCGTATTTACCGCAGGTATCGGCGAACACGACGGCGGAGTAAGAATGTCAATCGTAGAAGACCTTGAATATATGGGCGTAGTAGTTGATAGAGCAAAGAACGACAACCTTTCCGACGGTATTTGTGAAATCAGCGCTCCAGAAAGTAGAGTTAAAGTTCTCGTAATTCCTACAAACGAAGAACTCGTTATCGCAAGAGATACTCAAAGACTTGCAAAATAATGCTAATTTTAGCAATTTTGCCTTGAAAAATATTGACATTAAATTAAAAATATAATATAATAATTTGGCTAATATGGTTATCGACGTAAGAAAACTGAAATATAGCGGAAAAGACGAGTGTTCTTTCCATTTTGAATACGATGCGGATAGTAGCGTGATAGCGTTACCCGACGCCGAATATAAAGGTAAAGTTCAAGTAAACGGAACTTTAACTTTAAACGGGAAAAGCGTTTTCGTTTACGGTGAAATTAAGTATGAAATTTCCACCCTTTGTACGAGATGTTTGACGGGCGTCGTTTTCCAAAACGTTGTTGAGTTTGACGAGGAGTATTCTGAAACTGAAGACGGCGACGATATTTATAAGTTTAAAAAAGGTATAGTCGACCTTACCGAAATGGTAGACGAAAAACTTATGCTTTCAATTCCCTACGCAGTTTATTGCAAAGATGATTGTAAAGGTCTTTGCTCCGAGTGTGGAGCAAACCTTAACCAAACAAAATGTGAACATACAAAGTAAGAGAGGTATACAAAAATGGCAGTTCCAAAACATAAGACGTCAAAGCAAAGAGCAAACACAAGATTTTCTAACAATTCAAAGGCTAAAATGCCTACTTTGGTTGAATGCCCACAATGTCATGCTTACACTCAGCCTCATACCGTATGCGCTAAATGCGGATATTACGATGGCAAACTTGTAGTTGACCATTCAAAGGCTGAAAAGGACGCTGAATAAGAAATTTAGTTGATATAATGGCGGATAGCATAGCTATTCGCCTTATTTTCGTACACGCAAAAGTTAAAAAATAACTGTTAGTGGTGAAGTATGGCTAATAAAATCAGCAAAGCAACGCTTGGCAAATTGTTACTCGTGCTCGTTACGATAGTTTGGGGTAGTTCTTTCGTAGTTTTAAAAGACACCCTTTCAACGCTCGGAAACGGTCATTTTACATTTTTTATATTAGCGTCGAGATTTATTATATCAAGCGTAGCGCTAATTGCAATTTGTTGGAAAAAGTTTATAACTATTAAAAAAAGCGCTTTTATAAAAGGGCTTATTTTAGGTTTTATACTTTTCGGCGCGTATAGCGTTCAAACGATAGGTTTAAGATATACTTCTGCCTCGAAAAACGCATTTTTAACCTCAGTTTACGTGGTTTTAGTTCCGTTTTTATCTTGGTTGTTCCTGAAAAAGAAACCCACTTTAAAGAATTACGTTGCAACCGCGCTTTGTTTTGTTGGTATAGCGTTCGTTGCCGTTATAGGTAAAAAGGA
>JAFTKX010000002.1 GCA_017453045.1 Clostridia bacterium
ACTCTGCTTTATTAAGACCATTTTTTTTACGAATTTCCCTTATCATTTTTCCTTAAATCCTATCAACTACTCATTATCAGAACGACCCAAAAGATAATCGGAAGTAACATTGAAAATTTTACAAATCAACAAAATTTGCTTAGTAGAAAGGTCTACGGCTTCACGTTCGTACTTAGAAATTTTAGTTTGAGTTGAGCCTAAAAGTTTAGCAAGTTGTTTTTGCGAAAGCCCTTTTTGCTCTCTAAGTTCTTTAATTCTTAATCCATACATAAAAAAACACCTAGATTAAAGTAAAATTTTTACTTTTATAATTGACAAAACAAAATTTATACTTTATAATGCTAGACAAGTAGTAAAATTTTTACTTTTTATTTTTAAAAATTTAGGGATTAAATAAATTTGTCTCTATTTAATCCCTTTACCGTGCGCGTCGTCGCACAAAGTGGTGCCGCTGGTCGGGGTCGAACCGACACGGTATCGCTACCACGGGATTTTGAGTCCCGCGCGTCTGCCAATTCCACCACAGCGGCGTTTTTTGTTTTACTTACGCTTGATTTTTAGCGTAAAATATGCAATAATAAGTAAAAACCCAAATCGCTTAATTATAATAGCACATACTTTTTAAAAAATCAAGAGTTTTTTGCTACTTAAAAGGAATTTTTATGAATAGTCTAGTTTTAATTGACGGCAACAGTTTAATAAACCGCGCCTTTTATGCAACTCCGCCTATGTCTACGAAAGACGGAACGCCAACTAACGCCGTTTACGCATTTATCAATATGCTCGTTAAAATAATCGGCGATATTAAACCCGAACATATTTTAGTTGCGTTTGATAGAAAAGAGCCTACCTTTAGACACTCTTTGTTTACCGATTATAAAGGTACGCGTAAACCTATGCCCGAAGATTTAAGACCTCAAATCGACCTTTTAAAAACCGTTCTCGATACTCTCGGCATTTCTCGTTTTGAAATGCCGTCGATTGAAGCCGACGACATTATAGGTAGCGCCGCTAAAAAATTTGATAAAGAAACGATAATTATTACGGGCGATAAAGACAGTTTTCAACTTGTAGACGACTCGACTTCGGTTTATTTTACACGCAAAGGAATTTCTGAACTTGAAGTTTTTTCACAAGAAAACTTCAATAAAAAAATGGGTATTAACCCTATTCAAATTATAGATTTAAAGAGTATGATGGGCGACAGTTCGGACAATATCCCCGGTATTTTGGGCGTTGGAGAAAAAACCGCCCTTTCACTCGTTCAAACTTACGGCTCGCTCGAAAACTTGTACGAGCACACCGACGAACTTAAGGGAAAACTACAAGAAAAAGTCCTTTCTTCAAAAGAAATTGCGTTTTTATCTAAACGCCTTGCAACTATAAAAACAGACGTAGAACTTCCCTTTACCCTAAACGATTTAACCTTTGAATTTCCTTT
The DNA here is from genome assembly GCA_017453045.1 of Clostridia bacterium. Classification (GTDB taxonomy): domain Bacteria; phylum Bacillota; class Clostridia; order Christensenellales; family Borkfalkiaceae; genus UBA10281. The sequence continues at coordinate 1,442 of JAFTKX010000002.1, forward strand.
TTCGAGTAAGGTAAGGGCGTTGTTTTTGTCGTTAGAACTTAAAAATCTTCTTAAAAAGGAAACTCTTTTTAAAACGGACGAAGTAGAGCCTGTTATCGCTCAGTCAAGCGAGGAAATCCCTCAACTTATCGAAGTAAAAACTACGGAAAATTTGCCCGATTTTAGCGGAAAAACGCTTTCCGTTTATTTAAAAAACCATCTGCACGTTTTCGACGGAACAACCGAATATAAATTCTTAATTCGAGAGAGTTTTTTCGACGAAGGTTTCGACTATCTCGAAGCCCTTAAAATTTTAAAACCGCATTTTGAAAACACGGGCGCAAACTTTATTCTTTACGGCAAAAAAGCGTTAAAAACCGAACTTTTTAACCTTGGATTAGATTTTAACGCGCAGGCTGAAGACGTTTTAATTCAAAAATATTTAATCGACAACACGGGAAAAGAAGAAAGTCTTTTAGAAATAATAGAAGAATTTTCTATGAGCAAGGAACTCCCTGCCTTTTCTCTTTATAAAATTTACGAAATTTTAAGTGAAAAATTAAAAGAAGAAGACCTTTTTGACCTTTATAACGATATGGAACTTCCGCTTTCTGACGTTTTGTTTGAGATGGAACGCCAAGGCTTTAAAATCGACCTTTCGGCGCTTGAACAAATGACAAAGGTTTACGAGGGCAAAATCAACGAACTTCTTGATAAAATTATTTCTTTGGCGGGCGAAAATTTCAATCCGAACAGTCCTAAACAATTAGGCGTTATTCTCTTTGAAAAATTAGGGCTTAAAGCGGGCAAAAAAACCAAGAGCGGATATTCAACGAACGCCGAAGTTTTAGAATCTATCGCCGACCAACACGAAATCGTGCCGATTATTCTTAAATATCGCCAAATTCAAAAACTCTACTCTACCTATCTTAAGGGTTTTGCTCCGCTCGTCGATAAAAAAACAGGGCTTATACACACTTGTTTTAACCAAACTTTGACGACTACGGGTAGACTTTCTTCAAAAGAGCCTAACCTTCAAAATATTCCTGTTCGCGACGACGAAGGTAGAGAACTTCGCAAACTTTTTATTTCATCTTTTGAAAACGGAAAAATCGTGGGCGCGGACTATTCGCAAATTGAACTTCGTCTTTTGGCGCATTTTAGCAAGTGCGAACAACTTATTAACGCTTTTAATAATGGCGAAGACATCCACGCTTTGACCGCTTCGCAAGTTTTTGGAGTAAAGTTAAGCGAAGTTACGCCTACTATGCGTAGAAACGCAAAGGCGGTAAACTTTGGTATTATTTACGGTATTTCAGATTTCGGGCTAGCTTCTCAACTCAAAATATCAAATAAAAAAGCGGGCGAATATATCAAAAAATACTTTGAAACGTATACTTCTATTAAAGAATATATGGACGAAAACGTTGATTTTGCAAGAAAACACGGTTTTGTTACCACTTTATTTAAACGAAAACGCTATATTAGAGAAATAAATTCGCCTAATTATAATTTAAGAAGTTTTGGCGAACGCGCCGCAATGAATATGCCACTTCAAGGCACGGCTGCCGATATAATTAAAATTGCAATGCTCGGCGTTAGCAAAAAATTAAAAGAAGAAAATTTAAAATCAAAACTCATTTTGCAAGTACACGACGAACTTATCGTAGACACTCATCCCGACGAACTTGAAACGGTTAAACGAATTTTAAAAACGGAAATGCAGTCTGCGGTAAAACTTTCGGTTTCTCTCGACGCCGAAGTCGCTTGCGGAGACACTTGGTTTGAAGCAAAGTAATTATGAATAAGGTTATTGCTATAACGGGCGGTATAGGAAGCGGTAAGTCTTTCGCCCTAAAAATTATAAAAAAGTTAGGCTATAAGTCGTTTAGCGCAGATTTAACGTATAAACAGTTGCTAAAAAGTAAAAGGTTTGTAATCGCTGTTTCTAACCTTTTAAACGTTGAGCCTATTACGGTGGACGGCAAACTTTGTCTTGATAAAAACGCAGTTTCCGCCACGGTTTTTTCCGACAAAACTAAACTGAAAACGCTTAACGACTTTACCCATCCAAAGATAATGGAAAAAATGCTTTCGCAAGCAAAAAAATATGACGGTTTAGTTTTTTGCGAAGTTCCGCTACTTTACGAAGGCGGTTTTGAAAATTTATTCGACGCAGTTTTCGTAATAATGCGAAAGGACGAAGAAAGATTTTCGTCCGCATCAAAAAGAGATGGAAAAACTATTGAACAAATTAAAAGCGTTGCATTAAATCAATTTAATTATACTAATTTACAAGAAAACAAGCATACTTTTATTATTGAAAACGACCAAGACGAAAAGGCGTTGACGGAGAAAATAAAAGATGCTATTAACAAGATTATTTAAGTTTATAATTTTTGCGCTTTGTTCGGCGTTCGTTTTTACTTCGGTTACCGTAGTAGGAGCGTACGCCGTTTTTCCTTGTAAATATAAAACGCAAGTTTATGCAATTTGCGCAAAAACTAATATTCCGCCCGAACTCGTATTTGCAATAATAAAAACCGAAAGTTCTTTCAACGAAGAAAAAATTTCTTCAAAAGGCGCGGTTGGGCTTATGCAAATAATGCCCGATACGGCAAATTACGTAAGCGACCTTTATTTTGGCGGTAAAAATTTCGACCTGTTTTATCCCGACGACAATATTTTGATAGGCGTTACCTATCTAATTTATCTTTTTGACAAATTTGAAGATAAAAAAACTGCCCTTTCCGCTTATAATGCGGGAGAGGGCAACGTAAACGCGTGGCTTAGTGACGACAAATATTCCACCGACGGTAAAAGCCTTAATTATATACCGTTTAAAGAAACTGAGGAATATTGTAAAAAGGTTTTAAAAAGAACTCAAATTTATAAAATCTTATATAGACTTTAGAGATCTTTAACCGTTTCGTCAAACGCCTTATATACTTTTTTGTTTATTTCTTTTAATTTTTCAGCGTCGAATTTTAACACTCTATCGTAAGTGTAAATGCCGTTTACTTCGTCTTCAACGTCGGAAACTTGAGTGTAGACCGTAGCGGATAAAAGTTGCTTATTTATATGTGGTATAACTTCGTTTAAATACAATTTTTCGTAAGCGTTTTGCAAAGAAATTTTGTCTTTAAACGACTTATAGCCAAACTTTTTGTCCGTAAATACGTGATTTTCAACGGCGTGCGAATAACCGCCGAATTCAGTTAGAGCGAGTATTCTTTTTCCGTCGTTTTTCATTTTTAACTTTCTAAAATATATATGTTTACTGCACAGATCTCCACCGCCTTGGTCTTGCCAACCGCTCGCGTGGTCGTACGCTCTCGTATTATCGTACGAAGATAATTCTTTCCAAACTTTTAAAGCGTCGAACTGCCCCCACGCTTCGTTAAAAGGCGTCCAAAGGCAAATTGAAACCGCGTTAAAATGAGCGTCGATTAACCCCTTAGCCTCTTTCATAAAAAACTCTCTCGACTTTGGATTACCCCTTTTTCTCTTTTTGTACTTTTTATCGTTTAACTTAAGATTTAAAAACGGACAAAGAATAATTTGAAGTTGAGAATATTTCGCTCCGCCGTTTATCATATCTTGCCAAACTAAAACGCCCAAAATATCGCAATAGTAATACCACAAATACGGCTCGACTTTTATGTGTTTTCTAAGCATATTAAAGCCGAGTTCTTTTATATTTTTAATTTCGTCGTAATATATTTTATTGTTCTTTGGAGTGTAAATTCCGTCGTGGAAATATCCTTGGTCTAAAAGTCCGTTGTGGAAAATGGGTTTTCCGTTTAAGCCGAAGCATTTTTTACCATTAACTTCTAAAACGGAAAATTCTCTCATACCAAAGTAACTTTCAACTCTGTCTAAACCGCAACTAAAAACAATTTTATATAGTTCGGGCGAGTTCGGCGACCATAATTTTGGGTTGTTTAACCTTGCTATAAGTTGATTATCGCAAATTTTGTCATATTTTGCAACTAATTCTTCGCCGTCGAAAATCTCGATTTCAACGGGTTGATTTCCTACTTTTTCAAACTCAAATTTAACCGAATTATCTTTTACACAAGGCTTTATTTTTACACTTTTTATATAGTCTAACGAAACGCTTTCAAGCCAAACTGATTGCCAAATTCCGCTCGTTGCAGTATACCAAATTCCACCCCTTTTGTACGATTGCTTTCCGCGCCCGTACACGTCGGAATCGGCGTTATCGAAAACGAGCAAATAAAGCGAATTTTCTCCGCTTTTCAAAAATTTTGTTATCTCAAACGAAAAAGGAAGATAACCGCCGTGATTTTCGCCAACCAAACTGCCGTTTACGAAAACTTTGCAAACTTGGTCGACCGCGCCGAAATTTAAAATTACCCTGCCCTTGTTAAAATTTTCAGGTAAGGAAAAAGAGCGTTCGTAATGTAAAACTTCGTCTTTTTTTAACTGCCTATTTACGCCCGACAACTGACTTTCGGGGGAATAAGGAACTAAAATTCCCCCGTCGAATTTGTCGAGAAAATTTTCGTCTTTTCTGATTGCGTAATTCCATTTTCCGTTCAAACACAAATAACTATCCCTTTTAAACTGCGGACGGGGATATTCTTCGAGCGGTATATTGCTATTTAAAAAAGTTGGCTTAATAATCATAATTCTCTCCTATAAAAATTATATCATTTTAGAGTATTTTTTTCAACCGTTTGTCTATTTAATTGACTTTTTTAATATAAAATATTACACTTTTATTATGAAAGGAATTATATTGACAAATGCATACGTGAACACAGGTGATATTGCGTTTCAACCTTTGCGCCTTAAAGAAGAATTTGAAAAGTTAGGCGTTAAAACTGATATTTTGCCAAACGACTTTTTCCCTGCTATAATTGACGAAGGGAAAATTAAGACGAATTTAGACGGTTACGATTTTTGCATATTTTTAGATAAGGATAAATACGCTTTAAAAGCGATTGAAAAAAGCGGTATGCCCGTTTACAACGCTTTTATGCCCATTACCGTTTGCGACGATAAAACTATGACTTTTTTGCACCTTGCAAACAACGGTATCCCTATGCCTAAAACTTTGCCTGCGCCTTTATGTTTTGACGACAAAGCGACGGTTAAAGAAGAACTCGTTGATAAAATTATTGAAAATTTAGGTTTGCCCGTTATCGTAAAAGAGTGCTACGGTTCGCTTGGTAAGGGAGTTTACCTTGCAAACAGCAAAACTGAACTTTACGAAATTTGCCAAAAAATCAAGGGAAAACCACATCTTTTTCAAGAATTTATTTCGTCGAGTTACGGTAAAGACGTAAGAGTTATCGTAATAGGCGAAAAGGTCGTTGGAGCAATGTTAAGGTCTTCAAACGGAGATTTCCGCTCTAACATATCGTCGGGCGGACACGGCGAACCTTACGAAATAAGTAGGGAGACCGAAAAACTTGCAATAAAAATTGCAAATCTTTTAGACTTAAAATATTGCGGTATGGACTTTTTGATTGGAAACGACGGAAAACCGCTCCTTTGCGAAGTAAATTCAAACGCCTTTTTCAAAGGGTTTGAAAAGGTTACTGGCAAAAACGTCGCAAAAATATACGCAGAATTTATTTTGAGTGATTTAAGCAAATAACTATAGTAGCGCCCCGAAAGTAGACTTTCGGGGCGCTGTTTTTATTTAATCTCGTTTAGTTTTCTTATTCTTTATAATTAGCGTAATTAATATAAGCGCAAGCACCAAGACCGCAACGACGAGCGCCGACAAAAAGATATTTGCATTTGGAATAAACGAGGTCGTACCATCGTTATTTACAATAGTTTTTGCATCTGACAAAACTAAAGTTCCTATCCACGGACCTATAAGACCGGGTATTAAAACTTGACAAATTATTCTAAGACCTTGGAACATACCCGCTTTATTTTCGGGAATTTTATCCCTAATAACCGCGCCGAAAACCGCCATACCTGCAAGATAACCGCACATCATAAATAACGAACCGACGAAAACGAGCGCAGTATTTGTAAATAAATATAGCAAAATATACCCAACTATCAATATTGAAATTGCCAAAACCGAAGATTTATCAAACCCAGTTTTATCGTAAATTCTTCCGTAAAAGAAAGTGAAAACCGACGCTAAAATGATTGCAGGCGCCATTACCAAAACGTAATTAGACATTTCAAGACTTACTTCGTAATACAAAATAAGATACGGCATAAATATTTGAATTGAAATTCCAAAAACTGCGAAAAGCAATAAATAAAGGTATAAACTTAGATTGCTTTTTACAACCGACGGACGAAAACCGTAGAAAATATTTTTAAAATAAGCCGAGTTTTCGTCGCTTTTTATTGCGGTATCTTCAATAAGAAAAAAGCCTAAAATACCGATAAGCAATACTACTACGCCTATTATTATAAATATTGCAGTCCAACTTGACGGCAAGTCTAAATCAAAAACCATAAAACCGCCGAAAACGACGAGTATTGCCACGAGAGGCATCATTGAATTAATACCTTCCGCCTTGCCTCTTTGAGAACTGTCTACGCTTTCGGTAAGCCAAGCGTTAAAACAAGCGTCGTTTGCCGAAGATCCAAAAAAGGTCATTACACAGTCCATAATAATAACCAGCGTAACGCCGAGCGACATTGCTTGAGCCGTAGTTGAAACTAATCCGTTAATTAAATCAACCCTTATGAGAGCAAACGCCAAAATGCTTATTCCCCAAGCGATATACCCACCGCAAATAAAGATTTTTCTTTTGCCTACTTTATCGGACAACGCCCCTATTAGCAAGGTTGTAACCGTTGCGGTAACCGCGCTTAAAGACACCATAAGCGAAATATCGCTAGCCGACGCTTTAAACATCTTGTAGATAAATACGTTAAAGTACATATTTTCTACAACCCACGCTACCTGCCCTATAAGACTAAATATCACTAACACCAAATAAAACTTTGTTTTTTTGCTATTTTCCATAGTCATACGCCTTTATTACTTTATTTCTTTAGCAAATTCTTCAATATTGCGCCTATCAAGGTGCATTTGCGAAGGTTTTGCGTCGTCAGACGGATAACCGACTACCATCATACATTCGGGCGTAATTCCGTCAAGATTTAATCCTTCTTTTGCTTTAATAGGATCGAACGCGCAAACGTAAACGCTACCAAGCCCAACTTCCGTACAAGCGTACATAAGCGTAGTTGCGACGATACCTATATCTTGAAGGGTAAATTCCCTACCGCTTTGGCGGTTATGCCAACGTTTTTCGTCTATAGAACAAATTAAAAATACGAGCGGAGCGCCGAAAAACCCGTCCCTTGCGACCTTTAATTTTTCGATTGCTTCGGGTGTTTTGGCGTATAAAATTTCGTACGGTTGATTGTTTCTTGCCGTTGGCGATAAACGTACCATCTCTAAAATTTTAGCAATTTTTTCATCTTCGACGGGCTTCGACGAAAAACTCCTTACCGAATATCTCTCTTTACAAATTTTTTCAAAATCCATAATAACTCTCCTTTACATTATTATATATCTTTGCAGGTAAATTTTGCAAGCGAGTTTCTAATTTTCTCTAAAAATTAGAAACTCGCCGTTTTGCTTTACACGTCGCGTTATTTATGTTATTATCTTTACATGAGAATTGATAAAATGTTTTCGGAAATAGGCATGTTTACAAGGCGAGAAACTGCCGACAGAATAAGACGTAAACTTATTACGGTAAACGGCGTTACGGTTAAAAAACCCGACGAAAAGGTAAACCCCGAAAAAGACGAAATTCGTTTAAACGGCGAGGTTGTAAAATATAAAAAGTACGCCTATATACTCGTTAATAAGCCAAACGGCGTTGTTTCGGCGACTGAAGACGGTAGGGATAAAACGGTTGTTGACCTACTTCCGCCCGAAATGAAAAAACTTGGGCTTTTCCCTTGCGGACGGCTTGATAAGGACACGGTTGGACTCGTTATTTTAACTAACGACGGCGTTTCGGCGCATAACAACCTATCCCCTAAACGCCACGTTGAAAAAAAATATTATTTTGAAACCGCCGACGAATATTTTGACGAAGATATTACCGCTATTGAAAACGGATTAACTCTTGCCGACGGATACACGACAAAACCTTGCAAAATTGAAAGAGAAGGCAAAAACTCGGGATATATTACGTTAACCGAAGGCAAGTATCACGAAATTAAAAGGCTTTTCGGCGCGAGAAAAAACAAAATTACTTATCTTAAGAGAATTTCTTTTTCTAAAATCACTCTCGGCGACCTTAAAGAAGGCGACTGGCGGTATCTTACCGACGACGAAGAATTTATCTTTACAAATAAATAGTATAAATTTCCCTTTTCTGCTAATAATAAAAGCAGGAGGGTTATTATGAAGATTGCAAATATTATTGCTTACGTTTTAGTAATAGTAGGCGCTTTAAACTGGGGGCTTTTCGGCTTACTTAACTTTAACCTTGTTTCCTTCGTTTTCGGCGGAGCAAGAGTTATGGGCTCGGTTGTCGTCTACTCTTTAATCGCTATTGCGTCGCTTTGGCTTATCGTCTCGCCGTTTATGACGGACGGAAAACTTGCGCTCACAAAAGGCGAACCTTATTAAAAATAAGTATAAAAGCGTTTGCAGATGCAAACGCTTTTAATTTTGGAGAGTATGAAACTAACGGGAGAAATAATCGGCTGTATTGCCGTTTTGATAAACTTTTTAATTTACCAACAAAAAGATAGAAAAAATTTGTTAAAAACTAAACTGCTATCAGATTTTTCTTGGGGACTACATTACGGACTTTTGACGGCGTTTTCAGGCATGGCGGTATGCGCGATTGGGTTTTTAAGGGAACTTACGTTTATTTTTACCGACGAAAAAAAGCAAAGTAAAAGACTTTTGTTTTTGATTGTTTTCGCCATATCGTCGATCATCATTTCTGCGTTTACTATGAAAGATTTATTCGGTTTGCTACCCGCAGTCGCTTCGGTTATCGCCGTGTTTAGTTACTGGCAAAAAAACACGGTTGTAACAAAACTTTTGGGCGTTCCTATCTCCGCTTGTATGATTACTTACGATATAATGAGATTTTCTATAATGGGAATAGTAAACGAAACTCTAACCTTAATTTCAATTGCAATTTTCTTTATTTTGCAAACCTTAAAAAACAAGAAAAATAACGCCTTATAAGTCGATAATCGACCTATAAGGCGTTTTTATATCGTTTGGTAACTTACGCGACGAGCGAAAGATTATCTGCTCCGCCGTTTTGATTTTCACCGCCGACAGCGCCTACGCCCGTTATAAATTTGTTAATCTCGGAAAAGGCTTCGTCGGAAAACGGATTTAAATACCCCGCGCTTTTTAACGCTTTTTCAAAGCCTTGACTTGCGTCGGTTTCTTCGATTAAATATACGTAACTATCTTTTGCCGATTTAAAATCTTCGTCCGCTTTAACGTATAAACCTATCGCCCCGATAGCCGACGTTGCGTAACTAATATAATAAACGGGTTGAGAAACGACGACCATTCTCCAGTATTTATTTACGTTTGAAAGATATTTTTCAACTTTATCTTTACCGCCGAACTTATTGCAAACGGTAGTCATTATAGCGTCGAAGTCAGCGGAAGTAAAATTGTCAACCGACGACTGTTTATAAACGTTGTATTCAAACTCGTCGATTAAAACGCCGATTAATACGTTTGTAAAAAAGTTTGAAAGAACGTAACTTTCAACGGCTTTAAACATTTTTTCTTGAGTTGTCGATTGCAAATAGGCAAGCATAAGCATTTCGTTAGATTGAGAGTGAGTTTCGTTTAAATCCATCGAATTACTGTTAATTGCGCCGTTTAAATTTGCATAATAATGACCTATTTCGTGGCTAATCGTGAAAATATCTTGATAATTTAAACCGAAATAACACATTGACTTTGAATATTCGGGCATATAAACCGTAAACGCAACGTCCCTTGCGTTAGAGTTTTCAGCAAAGACGACGTTTTCATATTCAAACGCGTGGTTTAACTGCTTGCTTAAATTATTATCGTCTAAATAATTTAAGTATCCGTCCCAGTAATTTACGGCGTTTTGATTATAGGGCGATTCTAATAAGTTTTTGAGGGTTAATTTTTCGCTTTGCGACATCTCATTGTAAACCGTTTCAAAACGGGTTTTCATCTCGTCAATCCAACCGATAATTTTGCCGTACACGTCGTTTTTGAATTCTTGATAGACTGTAAGCGTTTCAGAAACGGTTGACGTTACCCTACCGTAAACTTCGGCGTATGCGTATTCGTAATAATCGTTATACCCGAACTTTTTAGCAATTTCGTTGTTGTTTTTTACTATTTTTTTATAAATCGTAGTCGTTCCGTCGTAAAAATCTTTGTCGGAAAGAGCCGAGTGTTCAACTTCTAAAGCCGAATTTTCGTTTTCAAGTTTAACAACGTTTTCGTCGTGATTTAAAATAGAGTTTATTTCGCTTTGCGACCAACCTTGGAAAAACGTATCTCTCGCCGAAGAATTATACACGGCTTTGAGAGAATCGCTATACTTTCCGTATAAATTAGACGCAGATTGACTTGCAAACAAGTAATTTTGTTTGTTGGTTTGGTGCGTAACGTCTAAACAATATTTAATAAACGCAACGTTTGCTTGGGTTGAAACGTGATAATACGCGTCGATAAACTCCGCCCAAGCGACGTTCATTTGATAGGTTGAGCCGTTTTCTACGGTAATCGTTTCGGCTTCTTTTAAAAGAGTTTCGGCGTTTTTTACGTCGTCTTCAGTTAAAGTGTACGCAGGCATTCCCTTTATTCCTTCAACAGGACGAAATAGCCCGCTAAAACAAGACGTCGAAGAAATTATAAGTATTACAGTTATAAATAAAGCAACGGCTTTTTTAAAAAATCTCATAGTTATCCTTTGATTTAAAATAATTCAATATTATTTTACACTATTTAATTAGAAAAATCAATTATCTTATTAAGTTTATTGAATTGATTTAGTTTTTATGATATAATTTTGTTATGTTATCAGTTTTTTATGCAATTATACCCGATGGAAAAATAGAAAAAACGGGAAACATTTTGCGCGACGAAGAAATTTGTTCGGCTTTAAACGAAAAGGTGAAAAGACAAAAGTTTTTCGCTTGGAAATTACTCCAAAAAGGCTTGAATAAGTTAGGTTTTAACCCTCTCGATATAGAGTTTTTTAAGAGTGGCAACGGAAAATGGACTTCAAATAAAGTTAATTTTTCTATCTCGCATAGCGAAAAGGCTGTCGTAGTTGCTATTTCAGATTTACCCGTAGGCGTGGACGTTGAAAAACAAAAAAACGTGCCCGAAACACTCGCCTTGAAAATTTTAACCAACGACGAACTCAAAGAATTTAACTTGCTAAACTGCGAAGAAAAATCCGACTACTTAATTAAAAAATGGACGGAAAAAGAAAGTATTTTTAAATCTTTGGACGAAAAGGTGTGTAAACACAAACTTTTATGCGCTAAAGATAATGCGGTTACGAGTAAAATTTTTGAAATTGATAACCAAACTTATTTTTTATCAGTTTGCCACCACCCTGATTTTACACCCGAATTTTTCTTTATAGAAAATTTCAATTAACCTATCTATAAGTCGATAAACGCAAAAAATGCAAGCAAATTCGCTTGCATTTTTATTTTGGCTATATATCATCGTTTGTTGATAAAGCGTTATTTTAAAAGATTTAATAAAATCGAAATACCGTAAATTACGACCATGTGAACAGGATAAAAAGCGTAAAAGAAATATTTTATATTATACCTTCCCCTTTTACCCGAATACAAAATAAGAAAAGGAACAGCCAAAAGACAATACCATTGTATTTTTACTTTTGTAAGACACATAACGATTAACCCTATTAAAAGGCAAAGCACGCTTAAAAGTCTTGAAACCGTTTGATTTTTGATTACCGCATTTGAGAGTTCGTCCTTTCTAAAATTAAATAGACTTGCAAAAACGGGGACTGTAACGCCTAAAAATCCGTAATCGACTGAAACGGTTTTACAAATTGCGTAAGCGCCTACGACGAATATACAAAAAACTGCAAACGCAATAAAAATAGAACGCGTCGACTTTTTATTTATAATTCTCTCTTTTAACGCGTCAAGCGAATAAATTATTAAAATTGAAAGAGAAAAGGTTATAAATATGCACATTGTAAGACTGTTTTCGGCTATAAAATAAACTATCTGAAAACACACGCCTAAAAGAAATATCGTTAAAAAATATCTCAATCTATTTTTCGTATATTTACATCCTTCGGCTATCATAAACGCGAAGATGGGAAAAGCAATTCTGCCGATAATTCTTAGCATCCTTATCTTCGGAAATAAAATTGCGCCTACGTGGTCTATCGCCATGCAAATACACGCTATTATCTTTAAAACATTTCCGCTTAAAAAGCCGAAGTTTTTAGTTTGCATTTCATTCATAAATTATACGTCCTAAAACTTTCGTTTAATCTACTAAATATTATATCTTTTAATAAAAACGCTGTCAATAATATTTGAACTAATATATTTTTTAAAAGCAAAAGTGTAAAAGCAAAAGCCGAGTTCTTGCAAGGAATTCGGCTTTGTCAGTTTTTTTAGAAAGTTTTTATTTCGGTAAATTTTGAGTAATTCTTCATAAACGTTAAATATTCGTCCTTGTTTAACGCTCCGCCGTAATTGACGTAATGGTTTACGAAAGTTTTTCCGTTTGCTTTTGCTACTAAAATGAAATATTCGGTTATATTTTTAGAAACGGGTATTTCGCTAATTACAGAATTTTCATTTGCAAAAGAAGTAAAGTTTCCTTCCTTGATAATATCGCCCGTAAGACCGTTAATTACAGAAAAAGTACCGCTATAAGTTGATAAACTATCGTTTCCAATCACCAAACGAGCATTCCAAGAAACAGCGTCTTCCATCATTAAACAAAGGGTTGACTGAACGTTTTTAAGATAATAATAGGCAAGTTTTTTATCGAAATAATAATCGAC